>CAYIJD010000018.1:0-14317 GCA_964363655.1 Candidatus Woesearchaeota archaeon
GGAAATATTGCTTTAAGCCCAAAAAAAATAGACGAGCCTCATATAGCAATAGTTGTTTATTTAATTTATCCTCCTGATAATAAAATAAGAGTAAATAATAGAGATTATCTCGAAGAGGCTATAAAACTAGCAGAAGCTTATGAATCATCTGGCGAACCAGAATTTACAATTAAAAAAGATTACGATGAATAAGTTTATTTGTTGAATAGTTTTATTTTTTAGATAATGTAAAATTCTTTATAATAACATATTAATTTATTCTATTTATTTAATTATACTTTAATAATTACCAAAACTTTAAATAATTATGTTATTTACTTTTCTTGTGAAAAGATGAAAACTCTAAAAATAACTTTATCCGGAACTGTTCAAGGAGTATTTTTCAGGGAGTTTGTAAAAGAGAATGCAAATGAATTAAATGTAAGAGGATTTGTAAGAAATTTAAATGATGGAAGATTGGAAATTGTTGCCGAAGGAAGAGACGAAAATGTTGACATGCTATTAACTAAATGCAGAAGCGGTCCAAATCAGTCTTATGTAAAAAATGTTGAAATAAAAGAATTAAAACATCAGGGTTTTGATAGTTTTAAGGTTTTAAGTCTTTGAGATGCAGATAATTAGTGGTGATTGGGACTAAAGTAGTAACATTTATTGGAAAAAGTTTAAATACTTATTATTTTTGAGATTTCAATGAGTTCAGAATATTCATCAACAGAAATTGCACAATTTATGAATGATTATCAAGCATTATATGAAAGTGTAAGACAATTAAGATGTGAGACTTCTCCTAAAAGAGATTTGTGGGGAACGCCTATTGAAAATAGTATTGAAAATAAATATCTAAAAATAGGAATTGCGAATAACATATTAAATGTATTAATTCCAAAAATACCTTTTGAATTTTTGGAATATTTAGATATAGATATTAGTGCTTTAGAAAAAGAATGTTCTGAAATTTTGGAATTACAACTATCTGCAGTTTAATTCTAGAAAATAAAAGTCAAAAATTATGGAAAAATGGTATTCTAATTTTTTTATAATCAGCAAATCTATAAACAATAATTATACTACCGAATACCTTCTAGAAGAAAAATATTTCTCTCTATAATCCATAGTCCTTTTACTTAAATCAACACAAAAATCTCTTAAACTTTCTTGTTTTTCTTTAGAAAGTAAAATCATTGGCTCTAGATCATTGTAGATTTTATTTAATTCTCCTGTTAAATCTTCAATTTTAGCCTGATTATCAAATTTTTTCCCTATATAATTTTCTATTGGCTCTTTAAATACGCTTACATAATGAGCTAATCCCCATTGATTTGAAACTAGATCGCATAGAATTTTTCTAAATCTAAATAAGTTATTATATTCTAATTTATCTCTGCCAATTATATGATTATCAATTTCTATAGCAACGTTATTAATAAAAAAAGCAAGATCAGAATCTTTAGGATTAAATTCTTCAGGAATATCCTTTTTACTTATTGACATAATTTATTCAAGAAAGTAGGTTTTTTAAACATTATTATGTTATGAATTATATGAAAGAGAAGAACGAAACTATAAATAAAATAAAAAGCAAAATTATTGATATTTTAAAAAAGAATAAAGTAGTTAGAGCTGGAATATTCGGGAGTTTTGTTCGAGGAGAACAGAAAAAAGATAGTGATGTTGACATTTTAATTGAAGTTGAGGGTAGAAAGTTTAGTTTGCTTGATCTTATTGGACTTGAGATGGAACTTGAAAGAAAATTAGGAAAAAAAGTAGATTTATTAACTTATAAAGGAATTAACCCTCACCTTAAAAAATATATTTTGAAAGATGAAGTGAGGATATTATGAAACGTGTTAATATACCTTATCTAAATTATATACTAGACATAATAAAAGATATTGAAAATTCTATAAATAAATTATCAAAAAAAGATTTTGATAAAAATAAAGATGTGATATATTCTAATATTAAACGTATTGAAATTATAAGTGAGGTTGTAAAAAATATCTCGCCTAACTTAAAAGAAAAAAGTCCAGAGATAGAGTGGAACAAATTTGAACGAATTAAAGATTCGCTAAAAGATCATTATTTTGGTATAGATATTGACGTTGTTTGGGAATTATTAAAAATAGATATTCCTAACCTTAAAAATCAGATATTAAAAATAAAAGAGGATTTAGGAAATAGTAAATAATCAAATGGGACGAGAAGAACTAATTATAAATGAGAGAAAGAGAAAACTTGCTGAGTTAAGAAAGTTAGTTAATCCCTACCCTTATAAATTTGATGTTAAAAATTATTCTAATGAGATAAAAGAGAAATTTAAAGGCTTGAAAAATAATCAGAAAAGCAATAAAAAAGTAATTGTTGCTGGAAGAGTTATGAGTATTAGGAATCTAGGAAAATTAATTTTTTCAACTATACAAGATTCTAGAGAAAAACTACAAATAATTTTACAAAAAAAAGAGACTCATAAAAAAGATTTTGAATTTTTTAAAAAATATATTGATGTAGGAGATTTTGTTGGAATTAAAGGAAAGATAATGAAAACAAAAACTGGAGAGATAAGCATTTTAGTTAAAAATCTAGAAATTTTAACAAAAAGCTTATTGCCTTTGCCAGAAAAATGGCATGGTTTGAAAGATGAAGAAGAAAGATATAGAAAAAGATATCTGGATTTAATTATGAATCCTGAAGTAAAGGCAATTTTTGATAAAAGAACCAAAATAATAAATGTAATTAGGGAGATAATGAATAAAAGGGGAATTGTTGAAGTAGAAACTCCTTATTTACAGACAATTTATGGTGGAGCTTTGGCTAAACCTTTTAAAACATACTTAAATGCTCTTAATCTTGATTTGTATTTATCAATAAGTCCTGAACTTTTTTTGAAAAGATTAATTGTTGGTGGTTATGATAAAGTATTCACAATTTCAAGAAATTTTAGGAATGAGGGTATTGATAGATGGCATAATCCTGAATTTACAATGATGGAGATTTATTGCAGTTATTATGATTATAATGATATGATGGATTTATTTGAAGAAATTTATGAGTATACAGCGAAAAAAGTTAATGGCTCAACAAAAGTAAAATTTAGGGGCAAGACAATTGATTTCAAAACACCTTGGAAAAGAATGACAATGGCTTCATGCATTAAAAAATATGCCAAAATTGACATTAACAAATTAAGTGATAAAAAAATTTCAGAATTTCTGGAAAAAAATAAAATTGAATCTAAAGAAAATAGCTGGGGTTGGAATGTTCAGGCGATTTTTGATTATTTTTGCCAGGATAAAATTGAACAGCCAACTTTTATTATAGACCATCCTCTAGAAACAACTCCTTTATGCAAGACTCATAGAAATGATAAACTATGCAGAACTATAGAAAGATTTGAACCTTTTTGCATGGGAGCAGAATTAGGAAACGCTTATTCTGAATTAAATGACCCTGAATTACAAAGAGAGTTGTTGGAAAAACAGCAACAAATGTTAAAAAAAGGCGATGAAGAAGCAAATCCTTTAGATGAGGATTTTTTGAATGCTATTGAAATTGGAATGCCTCCGACGGGCGGTTTAGGATTAGGAATTGATAGAATGGTAATGTTACTTACAGGACAAGATTCAATAAAAGATGTAATTTTATTTCCTTTTATGAGGCCTATTTCTTCAGAAGAAGATAAAAGAGAGGAAAAATAAATTTTATTCATGGTAAAAGCTATCAAAAAAATTCATAGTTTTTCTTATGCTTCTTATATATTCTGGCCTTGCAAACATATAATCATTTAGTTCAGTATGATTAATCTCTTATTAGGAATATTATCTTTGCATAAAGTTTCAATTATACTTAATTTTGACATTTTTAAAATAAAAAAATAATAGATTTAATATAATTATCAGATATTAAAATAAAAATAATTATCTCTTAATTGGTTCATACTCATACTTTTTTTTATGAATGTTGTAATAAACTCTACAAATTTCTCCCAAGGCATTATGAGTTATATCTATAAATATTTTTTTATCTTTTATTAATGAATAAAATTTAGTTTTGTGTCTTCTAACTCTAATTTCTAAAGGTGTTAAAGTAGTTCCCATTTTTAAAGATGAAAATAATCATATTTAAATATTTATATAATTTAATAAAAAAATGCCTCTTCCAATAACTAGAGATCAAGCCTGGGAACTCGTTAAAAAACACAATTCAGATGAAAGAGATTTAATTCATTATTTAGAGAGCGAGGCTGTTTGCGGGGCTCTTGCCAAAAAACTAGGAGAAGATGAAAATTATTTTGGAATGCTTGGCTTGTTGCATGATATTGATTGGGGTATAACAAAAAATAATGTTCAAACTCATCTTACTAAAGCTCCTGAAATTTTAAAAGAAGCTGGGTTTGACGATGAGTTTATTGAGCTTTTAATAAGCCATGGATATGGTTTTGATTGTGCCAATTTGCAAGATAAAAAAAGAACTGAAAAAAAGCAGTTTATTTTAGCTTGTGGTGAAACAGTAACTGGATTAATTCACGCTTATGCTTTGATGAGGCCTGAAAAATTAGATGGAATGAAAGTTACTTCCTTAATTAAAAAATTTAAAGACAAAACATTTGCCAGAGGAGTTGAAAGAGAAATTATTCTAGAATGTGAGAAACTTGGTTTAAGTTTAGAAGAGTTTTTTGAACTTTCTATTAAATCAATACAAGAAATTAAAGATGAAGTTGGGTTGGGTTAATATTTAAATACATCTTTTTATTAATTAAAATATAGATTACTCTGTACAAGAAAACAAAAGAGATTAAACTAATGAAAATTAATCATATTCATAAACCATAAATTCATATTAACTACTAAAAAAATTATTTATAAAAATAAAATGGCGGAATCAAAAATTAAGAGATATAGATTTGAAAATGATACTTCATATGATAAATTTGAAGGAGATAATGATGAATTATATTCTTTAGGATTAATTTATCTAATAACAGATTACCCTAATTGGTCTATATTAGATGATAATATCTGGAATAGTTATTTTCATCACGATAGCGGAACAAGCATAGAGATAAGAAAAAGAAAAAATGAGTCTGATTTATTTATCCTTGGTTTAGATGATTATATTGAAAAGACTAAGGAGTCATTAGAAAAAATATTTGGGGAATTAAAAGAAATTTCTATATAAACATGCCAAACCTAATAATTAAAAACAACATAAGAAAGATAGTGAAAGAATTAGATGAAGAAAAAATTATAAATAATGTTGCTGGAGAAGTTGAAAAAGCTTTAGAAGAAAAAACAACTGAACTTTTAAAAACAGCTATTAAAAGAGCAAAAGCAAATCAAAGAAGAACTTTGCTTGCAAGAGATTTGTAATTATTTTCATTAAAAAAACTATATTGAAAAAATTTTATAATTAAAATTGGATAAAGATTATTAATTGTAAATATAAAATAAGTCATAATCAAAATAAGATAGAAAGAGATAAGTCGCTCATTAAAGATCGGTTTGTCAATAAATAAAAAAATGTTTTCTAATAAAAACTGGAAAAAAGAGCTGGCAAGAGACTTTATAGCTTTGGGAAGCTGGGTATTTTATGTTTTAGTTATAGCAAGAATTCTTGTTCTGCCATATAGATGGCCTTATTTATATCAAATTATTTTTGCTGGAATTTTTATTTTAATTTTAGAGATTTTTATAAAGAGAATGTCAGCAGATTATTATATTTCTCGTGCCTTGGTCCTAGTTATTTTTACAATATTATTTTATGATAATAAGATTTTTACAATTTTTGCTATTTTGACTTTTATTGGATTGATAATAAGCTCGTATTTTATTGGAAATGATTGGAAAAAAATAATTAAAGGATTAATTATAGGAGGAATTATAAGTATAATTAGTTTGTTATTGTCAGATTTTTCTCATAAGTTAATAAACTTTATTTAATATAACTTGGTATTGGTAAATTTGAATAATTATTAACTAGATGATAATTGACATTTATGAGAAAAATTAAATCTATCCACCTTTGGTTAACAAGTTATTATCAATAATAAATTTAAATAATTTTTAATTCATACAATAAATCTTTAACTAAAATTATCTATAAATTAATTATGCTCTATCTATAAATAAAAAATGCTAACGATATTACCCAAAGTTAAGAAGAACTTATATATTGCTAAACTGTTTTTATAATTAATTATACTAATTATATTATCAAATCATAGAAATTAAAATTATAAAATGGCAATTCCTTGCTTTAAACTTGGATATTTTACAATAATAAAAAACTTAAAAAGAGAAAAATGAAAATTAATAAAGTTCACTGGATCATTTTTTTTGTAAATATACTTTATGTTGTTTTATTTGGAATTCATTTTTTTCAAAAGGGGAATTTTGAATTTGTCTGGTATGTTTTTATTATGTTTGCTTTAATAGCATTAGTAAGCTTTCTTCATTTAAAATATAATTTTACAACTTTAACTTTGATTGGTATTAGTTTGTGGGGAATAGGGCATATGTTCGGGGGTTCAACATTACTTACAAAAGAAAGGCTTTATACTTTTGTTATCTTGCCTTTATTTACAACAGGAGATTCTACTGTTTTTAGATACGACCAATTAATGCATTTTTATTTTTATATTATTGCTACAGTTATGGCATATCAAATTTTAAAAGAATATCTAAAAAAAGATGTTAAATGGCTTCCTATAGCGGTTTTTCTGGTTTTTATAGGAATGGGAGTTGGAGCTCTAAATGAAATTTTTGAATTTCTCCCTGTTTTATTCCTCAATGATACTGGTGTTGGTGGATATTATAATATTGCTTGGGATATTGTTTTTAATACTTTAGGATCTATTGTTGCTGTCATCTATATTAGTTTTAAAAGAAAAAATCTGGATAATAAATTTAAATAAAAAAATGCCAAAAAATAAAGCTAAAGGGAGTAAGGTTGAAAGAGAGTTGTTTCAAATGTTTATAGAAAATAATTATAGAGCGGTTAGAGTTGCTGGAAGCGGAACAATGGAGTATGCAGATTGTGATCTTCTTGCTGGAAGAGCTGGAGGAAAAAAATTTTGTATTGAAGTTAAGTCATCAAAGAAACCAGTAAAATATATAGATAAAAAACAGATAAGTAATTTTATAACTTTTTCAGAGATATTTGGGTTAAATCCTGTTATTGCTATTAGGTTTAATAGAGATGGTTGGTTTTTTATTAATCCTTTAAAACAAAAAATTTTAGAAGATTCTGGAAAAAATTTTGTTGTTAGTATAGAAACCGCAAGAAAAAGGGGCAGAAGATTTAGCCAGTTTTTTGATTAATAGCAAAAAACTTTAGTTGAGTCAAAGAAAGTTATCGGGCAAGGTTGATAGACATAAGTTTTTATTAGATTTAAATTAAAGATTATTATTAAAAGCTAAAATAAATTATACTAAAATAATAGCTATAAAAAAGAGTTTTGAATACAATAATCCTTAAAAACTTTTTTTATAAGTAATTATATGAAAAAGAGAGTATTTATTATTATTTTAGTCCTCTTTTTATTTAATATTAATCTGATTTATGCAGAGGAAATTAATTTTATCTATCCACAGAATATTATAATTGGAAGAGAATTCAACGCTTCATTAATATTGTTAAATTTTTCTCAAGATATTTATGACGTTAAGTTTGAAATTTTAAATGGGACTAATAATATTGCAGAAAGATTTTGGAATAATGCATGGAAATCAGTTTTTTATTGGATAACTGATGCTATAAACCTTTCTCAAAAAAATAATGAAACGTTTAGATTAAATATCACTGAAAATTACTATGGTTTAAATAATATTTCTGTAAAAATAAGAAATTCTCTTAATAAAGAATTTAAGTTTTTTTATTTATTAAATATAAGTAATTTTAATTATTCAAATAGCCCACAAAACATCTCTAATCAAAATAATAATTCTCAAAACAGTTCTGATATCTATCAAAATAAAGGGATTTATTATAATTTAAGCTGGAATGAAGAAGATATTATAACTAATAAGGAATTTAAAATTAAAACTGAGGTATTTAATTTAGAAGATGGAGAATATGATGTAAAGTTATGGATTGAAACTGATAAAATAATTTCAGAAAGATATGATGAAAAAAATAATGAGTGGAAATCAGGCATATATTATATTAATAATTTTTTTGTGGGCCCTGGAAATAAAAGTGAAAAAATTAAGATAAGAATTGAAGAGAATATAAATTTTACAGGAGAAGCTAATTTGTTTTTTAGAATTAGAGACGAATCTGAAATAAGTTATAAAATTAAGATTTTAGAAAGAAGTAAAGAAAAAAGTATAGAAAATGCTGAAACTAATAGTACTATAAATAGCGATGTAAAAAATGAAAGAACTAATAACGAAGTCGTCATTACTTCTAATGTTATAAAATTAGGGAAAATAATAAATAATAAAACAGAAAAAACGGATAATATAAATACTAATTATGTTGTTTATGAATCAAAAATAGAAATGATAAAAAAATACTCTGTTTACGGATTTGCGTTTTTATGTGTTGTGTTGTGTGTTTTAATAATATGGAGGAAAATATAGCGATCTCGATTGATTTAAAAAAATGATTAATGAATAAAATTGATTAAGTTCTTATTAAAATCAAAAATTTCTTGTGTTTTACCAAACCCCTTATGGTTTGGTTTGTTTGAAATTTTTGAGCCAGAAAAAAAGAAGTTGCGAAGCAACTTCCACTGCTAAAGGCAGTGGTTTACTTTTTTTCTGTATTAATCTTATAAAAAGATTAATAAAGATTAATCATCAATAAAATATTAAATTATTAAAATTAAATAAAAAATTTTCGAGTGCCTTCCGCAACTTATTTCAATACCCCAAACGAACGACCGACCCCGTCAACACCGAAGTTGTCGCCGCACAAGTAAAGCCAGTTGCTGCCGTTGACGCCAAGCGCGGAGACTCTTAATTCTGGGTTTTGTCCTTCTTGAATATTAAGACCATAAACATAAGGTTTATTAGAAAATTTTTCTGAAATTTTTGCTAATTGTTCAGCTCCTGTTTTTCCATAACTTGCAATTACAAATCCATTTTCTGCTAATTCATCTTTAGCATTGTACTCTAATTTATAAGTTTCTTTTGGAGCAAATCTTACTTTTCCATCTTCGCTAAATCTAACTCCATTAAGTTCTTCTGAATTTTTTAGAAATTTTTCTAAATCACTTACTTCTAATTTCTTGGTTCTTCCTTTTACTTCTAAATCTTGAACAACATAAACTCCTTTATCTGTCCATAAATTTCTATTAAAAACCCACAACCATTTATTTCTTATAAATTCTCTAATACTTTCAAATTCTGGCTCATCATAAACTTCTGGAATACAATAAGCTGAATAAAGTAAAGATGCTGTTTGCTCTGTAGTTGGAACCTTTAATTTATTTTCTAAAATTTGTTTTCTTACTTCTAAATATGTATTTGATCCTATTAAAGGATATACAAAAGATACATAATTATCATTATAAGGAACTTTAATTTCTGTTTGTCCTCTTACAATAAGAGGTTTCAGTTTTCTTATTTCAGTTTCTTTTATTTGTGTTTCCATAAATTTTATAAGATAAGGGGGTTTATAAACCTTTCGGTTATGTTACTACTTTATAAAAGTATCTTAAATTCTTAAATAAAAGCTCAAGTTTAAAAAAACTGTTGTTTAATATAAAGAATGAAAAATGCCAGAAAACATATTAAATAAAAAATTTTCTAGCTTTTAGTTTTATGATTAGAAAAAAAATGACAAAAATAAAAGCTTTATTCATTTTTGAGATATTGGGAAAGCCTGCTGAGCATATTAAAAAAAGCTTAGAAGAACTTGTAGATAAACTTGGAAAACAAAAAGGAATTCAGATAATAAAAAGGCAAGTTCACGAGCCTAAAAAACTTGATGAAGAAAGTAAAAAGGGCAAGACTATTGTTGGAGAAGGATTATTTACAACTTTTGCAGAAGTTGAACTTATTACAGAAGATATGAAGATAATTCTTAATATTGTATTAAATATGCTTCCAGCTCATATTGAAATAATCGAACCAGATGAGTATAGGTTTAAAAATTTTGAGTTAGGCTCTTTATTAACAGAACTTACAATAAAAATTCATAAATATGACGAGATTGCTAAAATATTAATGTTTGAGAGAAAAAATCTTTTGGATAAAATAAGCGAGACTGAAGGAAGGATTAGGGAATTGGAAAGGGAGATTAAGGAGGAGAAATGATTAATAAAATTCTTTTTATCCATAACCGCCATCAACAATAAGCGTAATTCCAGTTATATAACTAGCATCTTCTGATACTAAAAATAATATTGCTTTTGCAATTTCTTCTGGTCTAGCAAATCTTTTCAAATATATTTTCTCAGTTTCTCTTTTAACAAAATCTCTTGGAAGATTTTTATTCATGGCTGTATCTACCCAGCCTGGCGCAATGGAATTAACAAGAATATTTGGTGCCAGCTCTTTTGCTAAATCTTTTGTTAAGATAATAATGCCTGCCTTAGAAGCGTCATAATCCATAGCATCTGGATTAAAACTGTTTATACCATTAGTAGAAGAAATATTTATAATTCTTCCGCCATTTGACATATAAGGAACAACATATTTTGAACATAAAAAAACACTAAGTAAGTTTACATCTAAAGTTTTTTTCCATTGTTCTATGGTTCTCTCTTTGAAAGGAACATCAAAAACAATTCCTGCATTATTTACAAGTATATCTATTTTTCCAAATTTTTTAATTGTTGTTTCAATCATTTTTTTCACTTGCTTTTCATCAGAAACATCACATTTAATACATAATGAATTAACCCCAAGTTTTTTTATTTCATCGATGACATTATTTGCTTCGTTTTCAGATTTAGAACAATTGATAACAATATTCGCGCCTTCCTTTGCAAATAATAAGGCAGTTGCTTTTCCAATCCCTCTGCTTGAACCAGTTATAATCGCAACTTTGTTTTTAAGTTTCATATTCTAAGATGTATAAATCACCTTATAATCTTTTCTAAATCGGGTCTTAATTAAGTTGAGATTTGAATTCCTTTTAACATATCAAGGTTAGAGAAGTTTTCTGAAATTTTGATTTTTCAGATAAATTTAAATAACTTATACATCTAATAATTATATGGAAACAAATATTAAGATGAATCAAGAAGAAATAATAAAGTTTTTACTAGAAGATATTAAAAAATTAAAATATAGAATTGATTTTTTAGAAAAGCAAAAGAGTATCACTTCTTCTATAGTCTTGGAAAAAATTTGGAATAATGAATATGACACTATTTGGGATGAAATTTGAGCAAAGAAAAATTTTTCTTGCTAAAGTTAGATTTTCTGATTCTAATAAGTTCAAAAATAGACCAGTAATCGTAATTTCTAATAATAATTTTAATGATAAATATAACGAAGTAATATGTTGCCCTTTAACTTCTAACCCTTTGGGTGAAGGAATTATAATTGATAGCTTGGACTTAGAATCGGGAAGATTAATTAGAGTTAGTAAAATTAAATCAAAATATCCTTTCTTTTTAGATAAGAATGAAATTAATAAAGAGATTGGCAAAATAAAAATAGAGATTGCAAGAATGATAATAAAAGATTTAGAGGAATTGATAAGAATCAATTGATTTATCCTAATGCGCATTTAACATAACCCTATTTTAATAGTAACCTTTTCAAATTTTTATTGCAGTATTGTATCTTCAAATCACTTAACCAATTTAGAAATCCTTATATAATTTTTTTAATTTTTTATTTAATCTTTTATTTCTATTAAAATAATTATCAAACCCTCTCCAACTTTCCAGCAACCTCTTCACCAGTCATTCTCTTTTTAAATCTATTTGAACTTTCTTTTAAAATGTCTTCTGGAGATTTTAGCTTTTTTCTTTGCCTGACTTTAATTATTATATAAATGATTATTAAAACTAGAATAATTAATAAAACAATTCCTATTATTTTAGACAAATTTGATTTTTTTTGTTCAATGCACGAGCCAATACAACAAGACCCTTCTAAACTACTTACAGTCTCTCCATCACAAATCTCGCTCTCCTCGCATAATATTCCTATTTGTGAACAACTTAAACTGCTTTCTTTTTTAGCGTCCTTAATTTCAACATTTGATTTATTAGTTGTTACATTAAAAACAATTGGAAGATAAAAAACATTTTCTAAAGATTCTGCTTTTATCTGCCCTTCTAAATTTTTTCCCTCGGTCTTTAATACTGATATGGTTAGATTAATAATTTGTGTTTTATTTGGTTCTAATAAATTTATATTTTTTGGGTTTATTATTGCATTTAAATTACTAGAGAATATCAAATTTTCTAAGTTTTGATTTCCTGTGTTTTTTATTATTATCGTAAAATAATATTTGGTATCTGTTGTTATCGTTCCTTCTAAAATATAAGGAATAAACTCTAATTTTAGTTCTCTTGTTTCATTTAGCTTTTTTATCAAAAATACAGGAATTTCATAATTATTAAGAGTTATTTTTGATTTTTGAGGAAATAGTTCTGGAAGTTTAAATTTAACAGTCTCTTCGGTCTGCTCAATTAAAGATAAATTTTTAGTTTCTCCTGTTGCTTCAAATTTTGCTATTAGAGGAGTATTTCCATATAAACTTTTAACTTTAATTGAAAAATCTTTGGTTGGAATAACAAATCCTGGATTAAATGATAGATCAGAAATATTTTTGAATTCTAGTTTAAGCGGTTTTATTATAGTATCTGAATTTATCTCTCCTCTCTCTAGATAACTAGTGTCTTGAATTCTAAAACTATAATTTCCTGGCGGTTTTGGCAAGACAGCATAAAAATAATAAACGTTGTTTTGTTTTGTTAGATCTTTAATAATTGGCTCGGGATGAGCTTTTCCATCTTTGTATATAAATATGTTATCTGAAACTAAAGAAATAAAATTTCCAGTTATCTTTGCTTGAAGAGTTTCTTGTGGTTGATACGAATCTTTTGAAAAGGTTATTTCTATGGCTAATATAGATGGCAGAATTAATAATAAAATTAATAGCAATATGCTCTTTTTCATGAATTAAGGAATAGTTTATATATTTTAAAGTTATCTGAAATTAACATTATTTATCCTAAAGCTTGTCCGTATTTATCTCTAACAGAACATCCATCAGAATCGACATAAATATTTCTCTTATAATCATAAATTAATTCTCTTTGTTCTGCTGCTTCTTTGTTAATAGGATTATCTGGACATAAGTCTGCATCAAATCTCTTATTTTCTTATTCAAACTTTTTTCTATTTCTTTCATGTATTAAAATAAGAATTAAGATTAATAAACGTTTAGATGATTTTATTTAAGAGTTTTATCAACTTGTCTATAATCGCTTTTATTAGAGATTCATTATTTATTAAAAAATCTTCGCTAACTTTTTTACCATAATAAATAATGTCGTTTCTTAATTTTCTTAAGTCATCAGCTAAAATAATTTCTTGTTTCGTAAACTCTTTGTAATTTTTTTCTAAATAATAAATAAGGGCTTTATGACTTAATGTTTTTAAGCCATTAGAATACATTAATGCAGTTATAAGCTCTTTTATGATTTCATAATATTCTCCAATAATTTTATATGGCTTCTTTTCATTTTTTATGTCATCTAGTCTGTCTAAAGCTAATTCTTTTAGAGCTTTTGCTCTAATTGGATTTCTTGATATTCTAAAAATTTCATCTTCCATATTACTTTTCAATCATCTATATTCAGATAGCCATACAATACTAAACCATTTATTATTTCTAATTTTAGTTCTTTAGGGATATTTTTAAGGTCTTTTTCTATGATAAGATGAATTTTTCTATTTAGTATTTTCTCGAATTTTTCAATATCTAATCTTTTTTTGGTTTCTGAAACAATAAAAAAATCTATGTCGCTTTTTTCTATATCCTCCCCCCTTAAATAAGAGCCGTAGAGAATAATTGTCTGGGGGTAGATTGAATTGGTTAAAAGATCTAAAAGTCCCGATTCTTTTATTTTTGTTATATTTGAAATTTTTTTATAAAATAAAAAATTTTCATTGTCTCTATTGGCTTTAAATCCAAAAAATCTTTCACCTTTTTGCTTTATTATTAAGTTTTCTTTCTCAAGTTTTTCTAAATGTTTTATTACTGAAGTATGGGCTAGATTAATTTTTCTCGAGATTTCTTTAATATAATGAATTTTTATAGGCTCATCTACAAAAACTTCAAAGACTTTCCATATACTGTTTTTAAGCATAGTTTTTTGTACCATACTATACATATATGTACCTTA
>CAYIJD010000019.1:0-13958 GCA_964363655.1 Candidatus Woesearchaeota archaeon
GGTCTATTTTTGTCCTCTCTATTTTATCTTGATTTATTAAACTATCAAGAAATTTGTTTCTATCAGCTGGAGTTGCTTTTTCCCAGACAGTATTAGCCGATTCAGGATTATTTTTAATAGCTGCCCAATCATTAACAGTCCAGGTTTTCAGATCATTTATATCAAAAGTTAAGGTTTCCTGCGCAATAATAATATTCAATAAAGAAATTAGAAAAATTAAAATTATTAAGAATGTTATTAAAATTAATTTATAATTTAATAGAGCTAAATTTCTAGGATATTTATACTCTGATTTAATTATTCTTCTCATTTATTATTTATTTATAAAATTATTAACGGATTATTAGCCGAACTTTTTTATTTATAAATCTCTTACCTCTTTTTATTTTTACTGATTTTTTATTCTTCGGAAATTAACTCTTCTATTTTATTTGTGACTTAATAAATTGAGCAAATTTGTCGTTGTTATATTCGGAAAACCTAAATTATTTTGCTTAATTACTTAGGTTTTACTTTATTATTAACTAATAAAGTTTTGATTTATAGATTACAGCTTTTTTAGTTTTATGCATCAATTTTTTATGTTTTTATTTTTTGTTAAAAAATTTATATTTTTTCAAAACTTATTTAGAAACATAAGTGTTTGTTGGTCTAAGGTATAGTTTTCATAAATTCCTGTTAGAGTAGTTGTTTCATCAAAATTATAAATTTCAATATAAATATTTTTTTCATCTGTAATTTCGGCCAAACAACTGATGCAGTCTAGTTCAGGAGATTCTTTTCTTGACTCTGTCATAAAATTAGCTGTTTCTAATATATCGTTTAAACCAGAAATCCTTTTTATTTGATAGTCTCTAAGTATAGTTGTTGATTTTTCATCTACGTTAATTGTAATCGGATAATTAATATTAAATAAAAGTTCTTTTTCCTTAATAGAAACTTTTGTTTTAGGACTTTTGAATTCTAATTTGAATCCAGTTGTATCTATATTCTTACATTTTATTAACTCTATATTAACCGCTTTTTCTAATTCTTTTTCTATAGTTATTTTTGAAGGATTTAAAATCTTGCCTTGGTAATAATAGTATGTAAGAAAATTATTAAGAGCTTCATCTTGATAATTGTATTTAGGCTTTTCATAATAACCTCCTTGAAAACCAACTGTATCTAAACTACGTGAGATAGAATCTTCAATACAAACACCAACAAGATTTTTTGCATTATCCAGCTTAGCTTTATTTTCCGATAATTCAAAAAACTCCTGGTTTTTTGTTTGTTGAAAATAAACTACTCCTGATATAGTTCCTGCAATTAAAATTGCTAAGATTATAAAGATGGTTGTCTGCGAATTTTTGTATTTCGGCAAAATTTTTTTTGATATATCTAAATACAAAGATGAGTTTGAAGATTTTGATTTTGGCAAAATATTATTAATAGCAAAATCAAAATACGAGCTTCCTCTTTTTTTCATAATTCTTATTGGTTATAGGAGTTTTTAAATATTTAGAATTTGCCGAAATCTGGACTTTATAGATTTTAGTTTATTTTTTATACTATGTATTTTTATTATTAAATGAAAAAGGCTATTAATTTATATAAAAAAGTTGGAGAAAGCCCCTTAGATGCTATTAATAGATTTAAAGAAAAAAACGCTTTTTACAAAAAAAAGAAAACGAGTTATGCTGGAAGATTAGACCCTCTGGCAGAGGGAGTTTTACTAGTTTTAGTTGGAGATGAAACTAAAAAAATAAATCAGTATTTAGGATTTGATAAAGAATATAAGGCTGAGATTTTAATAGGAGTTTCTAGTGATAGTCATGATATTTTAGGAATTCCCTATAATTCATTAATTAATAATTCTGAAATTGATAAAGAAGAAGGAAATAAGCAAGCAAGCAAGGACGGGCAAACAATAGAATCCCGCTATAAAAATGGTAACTTAGTAGATACTGAAGATGAAAAAGGATTAATTAATAATGAAAGAGACAAAGAAAAAGTTCAGCGAGTCAGTGAGTTAGACTATCAAGCTGAAAGCTTATCTAGTAATATAAAAAACAGCGAGATAATAAAAGAAATAAAGAAAAAAATTAAATCTTTAAAAGGAATTTATGTTCAGAAAATCCCTGCTTTTTCTTCTTATAAAATAAAAGGAAAGCCGATGTTCTACTATGCTCTTAAAGGGCAGGAATTAAAAGAAATAAAAAAAACAGTTAAAATTAAAAAAATTTTGATTAATTCTATTTATGAGATTAAAGCCTTGAGATTATTAAAAATTATTATAAATAAAATTGATAAGGTTAATGGAGATTTCAGACAGAGCCAGATTAAAGAATGCTGGAAAAAGTTATTAATGAATTTTAATAAAACTGATAAAGGATTTTTAGTTTTTGATATTACTGTAGTTTGTTCATCTGGAACTTATATAAGAGCGATTGCAGATGAAATAGGAAAAAATTTTAGAGGAGGTTTATTATTAAGTTTAGAAAGAATAAGAGTTGGGAAGTTTAATGTTAGAGATAGTTTGAGAATATAATAATGTGTGAATAGGATATTCCCATAGGAAAATTTATAATATGATAATAGTTTCTTTAAAACCCAAACGAGAGGTTTATATATTTAAACTATTTATAAGAAATATGAACTGGAAAAGAGGTTTAGGAATAGGATTAATGTTTATTGGTTTATTTTTAGTTGTAACAAACGCATTTATAACGGGAGCTGTCGTTGGAGTTAAGCCTGAAAATTATTTAGGTTTGTTAGGAATTTTTTTATTTATGTTAGGAATTTTTTTGACAGTTAGTACGGTTACTAGTGGTAGTTTAGAAGAACAAGTAGAAAGTTTAGGATCAAGAATTGCAGTATATGAAACTAGAAAAGGCCCTAAAACAGATGAGAAAAATTATTTTATGAAAGACCCAGAAGCTTTTTTTACAATTGAAGGAAGTATAAATCTTAGGGATTTTAAAGATATGTATAATGTAATTAAAGACGACCCAGAATTATTAGAAAGAGCTAGGGAAGTTTATGGAAAAAGCCTTTTATCTATCACTCAAGGCAGAGATAAACATAAGGCAGAAATTGCTGAAGAATTTTTAAATATTCTTTATGAAGGAAAAATTCCTACAGAAAAAAAGCCCTTAATAACTAAAGAAGAAAAAGAAACAATAAAAAATGCTTTTACTGTTGGTTGGCGTGGAGATTTTAATGGAGCTCAGAAAGGAATACTAAAAGATTATAATCTTGGTCATGAAAAGATGAGAGCAGGCCATTTAGGCGTTTATTCTTTAAAAAATCCAGGATTAAAAATAACAACAGGCAGTACGCCAAGCGATTATAGAGTAGGAATAAAATTCTCAATGGATCTTATACATTTTATAGAAAGATTAAAAAAAGGTGAAAGAAATAATTAAATTTAAAAGATGGTTAATTCCAAATAGAATAAAATAAATCTAAGTAATTTTATGTTAAGTCAACCCTGATTCTTAACATAGAAAAAGTGGATAAATTATTGATATATTATTAATAAAATATAAAATAACAGCGCAAACAAAAAGCATTTTACTATCTTTTAAAAAATTTGAAAATGCTTTTTGTTTGAATCGACAAGTAGGAAAAAATTTTTGCTCTTGTGATTATTAATATAAGATAGTCAAGAGCGAAATTTTTTGAGTCAATTGAGCGGAAGTATCTAGAAGGCAGCCGAGCGAAGCTGGAAAGGTTAACTTTGATATTGGACTTAACATTTTAATAATTATTTATACTAATTATTTTTATCTACCAAACGGCGCGCATATTCTCATTTTTTATTAATAATCAAAGAATTGATTAGCTCAAAATTTTAATAGATAATAGTGTTTTTTATGTTTTAGAAAAGTTATATAAAATTAATAGGAGGCATATATTATTTAGATTCTATCTCTTTCTGATAAGAAAGCTCAATTTCATCAACTTGAAAACCCTGCTTTAAAAATCCTAATAATCTTTCTAAATCTCCTTTATTTTCTCTTTCTGATATATAGGTAAAATTATTTTTTTGTGTATTCTCTTTAATATATTTATGTATTTTAAAAAAATGATTAGAGGTTATATCTGTTTTCTCTTTTAAATCAATTACTTCTATACTAGAAGTTTGATTTTCTTGACAATAACTTCTAAGTAAAGTATAATTTGAAGGATTAATTTTATGCTGGTCAATAAAAAGAGCGTCAATTCCTTTTTCTTTATGAAGTTCTGAAATTTTTTTTGAGAAAAGAGCATCTCTAATAAGCTCTCTTTCATCTTCTGATGTTAAAATGTAGATTTGTTTTGGCATTTTTTTGTGTTTTATTTTTATGAATCTTTATCTTTTCTAAATTTTTGATGTAGAATAAGTTTATAAGCTTTTCTATTAGTTACTTTTTTTTAGAAGTAACATTATCTCTATTTTCATTATATTTATTTCTTCCTCAGCAAAATTCCGCAAAGAATTCCAATAGCAATTCCTGAAAGATGAGCTATTGAACCAATATTTGTCTGACCAAATGCCCCCAAAGTTCTTAAGACATCGGCTGTAACCCATAAAATAGAGGCAATAAACATTGGCATAATAAGCCCGAAAGTCCAGACCATCATTAAAGGCTTTATAATTGTAAGAGCTCCTATAATTCCATAAATTGCTCCGCTTGCCCCCAAACTTGAAGGATAAAAATTAACAGAAATTAAATTAGCCAAGATTCCTGAAAAGAAGAAAACTATGAGAAAATTCCTGCTGCCAATTTCTTTTTCTAAAACTATTCCAAAAAAGAATAATGCAATTAAGTTAAATAATAAATGAGTTAAACTTCCATGCAAGAAAATTGATGTTAGATATCTCCAAAATTGAAAATTTGTTATGGCTAGTTGATTAAGAATAAAAAGTTCTGTGAATTTAGGGATTATTATCTGTAATATAAATACAACTGAAATTATTAATAATAATTTTAATGAGTAAAATTTAGATTTCATATATGAAAGGGTTGGATATCTCTGCAAGGAAATCCTTGATCAATGTTATTTAATTTTTGATAATCATATAAGAAAAACAAGTTTAAAAATACTATTCTGTTTAGATTTAGATGTTTAAAATAATTAAAAAAGACAAAAAGACTAAGGCAAGAATTGGAATTTTAAAAACTAAAAAAGGGCCTCTTGAAACTCCGGTTTTTATGCCGGTTGCAACTAAAACCGCTGTTAAATTTATTGATAATAGATTGCTCGAAGAAATGGGGGTAAAAGCAGTTATCTCTAATTCTTTTATTTTGAGTTTAAATTCTGAATTAATATCATCAATAGAAAAAATGAAAGGAGTTGGAAATTTTATGAGTTTTAAAGGAATAAATTTTACTGATTCTGGTGGTTTTCAAATGTATTCTCAGTCTTTATATGAAAAAAGCAATGATGATGGGGTTTTATTTAAAAATCCCGTTAATGGAGAAAAGATTTTTATGACGCCTGAAGAAAATATGAAACTGCAATTAAAATTAAATTCAGAGATTGCTATGTGTTTAGACAGCATGCCTTTATATGAAAATTCTAAAAGAGAAATTCAAATGGCTGTTAAGAAAACAATTTTATGGGCTAAAAAATGTAAAGAAGTCCATGATAAGTTGCAAAAAAATAAAAAAAAGAAAAAACAGTTGCTTTTTGGGATAACTCAAGGAGGCATTTATCTAGATTTAAGAACTTATTGTATTGAGGAAATTTCGAAATTGAATTTTGATGGGTATGCTATAGGTGGATTTGGTTTAGGAGAAAAAAGAAAAGACGAATTTAAGATTATAGAATTACATAAAAAATTAATTCCAAACAACCCAATTTATTTGATGGGCATAGGAGATCCTATAGAAATTTTAGAAGCTATTAAGTTAGGATGTGATATTTTTGATTCTAGAATGCCGACTCAAAACGCGAGGCACGGGACTTTATTTACCTCACAAGGAAAATTAAGAATTTTTAATGAAAGATATAAATCAGATAAAAAACCTATTGATAAAAAATGCAGTTGTTTTGTTTGCAAAAATTATTCAAGAGCTTATATAAGATTTTTGTTAAAAGAAGAAGAGCCTGTTGGAAAAGAACTAGCCAGTTTTCATAATTTATATTATTTACAGGATTTAATTAAAAAATCTAAAACGGCCATTAAAAAAAATAAATTTTCTGAATTTGTTAGAAGAGTTAAAAGAAATTATAAGAATTATTAATTTTTGACGATAGATTAATAAAGATTAGATGACTCTATTTACCATGAAATTCATAAGAAGATTATTACCAAATTCCATTGTTGAAAGAAGGTATATTAGAGCAGGCGCAACTTTTGGAGATGCTGTAAGTTATTTATTTATGGGAGAATGTATCGGCTTTAACAGACTTCTCAACAAATTGGGTGATTGGGAAGAAGAATATGCTTATAGAGGATTCAGAACAGTAAGTCTAGACAGATTTATTGGTTTAGGAGGATATGGAAAACCAATTAGTGATTTAATAGGAAAAAGACGCGAGGATGGAGAAGAACCAATTTTTCATGCACAAATATATAGAGAACAATTCTTAGGAAAAGTTGCACCAGTAATTAATCTTGAAAAATTAATGACTGAAAGCAGAATTCAAACAGGACAATATAGTCTTCCTTCTAAAGAATAAAGTGAATAAAATTGAAGCACTTAGAATGAAATAAAAAGGTTATTATGTCAGAAATTCTCAACAGTTTAAAACCACATCCTTTAGGACGTTTTTCGAATTTCTGATCACAAGAAAATCTGTAGATTTTCTGTTCAGAAAATTTTCCTAATAAAATTTTCTTGCATCCAAAAATCCCAAACAAACCACAATTCGCAAAAGCATTTTCTTATTTTATTTTTTTACTAAAATGCTTTTGCTCACCTTTTAAGGTGTGGTAAAAAACAGGGATTTTTTGATTTAAAAATTAATAAAATTTCAAATACTAAAAAAAATTTAAAAAAAAGAAAAAATAAGAATTAGTGTTTAGCTAATTGGAAGACATTCTTAACAGCAACAATAACTGTAGCAGGAACGAACAAAATTAACAATGCATCAAGTACAGATCCTATAAAAGCAACTGTAGATAAGACATCTTTTGATAAGCTAGCTACTATTACCAAAACTACTCCTGACATTAAGAATGGCGTTGCTTCCTCATCAGCTACGTTTAATAAGCCGACTATCAGTCCAATAACAAATAAAGTTAGTACCATTCCTTGGTTTAAATTTCCGCCAAATCCAAAGCCAACGATTACTGCGATTACTAGACCAATTAAAAATGCCCAGCTTCCCAATCTGTTTTCTTTTCTTGCCATTTTACCTCCTTTTTCTCCTATAAATTTAGTTTTAATAGGTATATAAATTAAGTAATTCTAGTTTAAAAAGCTTTTCATTCGTGAAATTAGAAAAGCTTTTAGGATTTATTAAAAGGCAATCTCATTTTATTATTATTTCAATTAATTTTAAATATTTTTTTATAGATGTATTAAATATTAACAATAAATAATTTTATTAAATAGAAATAAATTAAATTAGCTTAATAAAAACATTTAAAAACTCTGTTATTATTAGTTTATTATGAAAGCTAAATTAAGCAAGAGATTTGCAGTGGGTTTTCCCCATAACTTATTCTAAATTTAGCTTGGCTTTTAGTAATTTTAATTTTGTTAATAGTTCTTTAGCAAGATCTACATATCTAGCCCCTGTCCAACTTAGTTCATATTTATATTTTATTAATAAAAAATATATTAATAATTGTAATTTTAGTTGGTTTAAGGGAAATGGACAAAGTTTGAAAGATAAAAAGTCTTTTATATTAAGTTCTACTACTTTAGTTAGTATTTTAGTTAAATATGGCGGATGTAGTTTAATGGCAGAATGCGGGCCTGTGGCGCCTGAGACAGGGGTTCGATTCCCTTCTTCCGCTTTTTTGAAAATGAGGTTAGAATAAAATGGAAATCGTAAAGGGTTTTAGAGATATTGAAAGTAGTAAAAGAATCTTAATTAGAAATATTATAGAGAATATTTTTAAGCTTTATGATTTTAAACCAGTTGAAACTCCTATTATAGAGTATGAAGAATTTGTGAAAGGTGAAAATGTAAATGATGAGGCAGTCTCTAATATTTTTAAATTACAAGACAGAGGAAAAAGAAAATTAGCATTAAGATATGAATTTACCTTTCAATTAAAAAGACTGGCTAAAAATAAAAAACTTCCTTATAAAAGATATCAAATAGGAAATGTATTTAGAGACGAGCCAATAACTGGAAATAGATGGAGAGAATTTACACAATGTGATATTGATGTTGTTGGTTCTACTATTAAAGATGAGGCAGAAATTTTAAAAATAACTTCTGAAATTTTAAAAAAATTGGGGGTAGGATTTATTATAAATATTAACAATAGAAAATTATTAAATGAAATCTTAGATGAGATTGGTATAAAAGATAAAGACAAAGTCCAAATAATAAGAGAAATTGATAAATTAGATAAACTTAGCGAAAAAGAAGTCCTTAATAATTTAAAAAAATATAGTGCTGAAAAAATTCTAAGTATTTTCAAGAAGCCGGAAAAATATTTTGAAAAATTCAATAGCTATAAAGAAATTAAAGAGTTAAAAAAAATTTGTAGAACAACCCAAGTTAAAATTAATTTTCAGCCATTTTTAGCAAGAGGATTAAGTTATTATAATGGAAATATTTTTGAGATTAAAAGTTCTGAAATTAAAGAAACAATTGCTGGAGGAGGAAGTTATTTAATTAATGGTATTCAGTCAACTGGAATTTCTTTTGGTTTAGACAGATTAGAATTATTAGATAAAATAAAAATTCCTGATAAAAAAGTTTTAGTTATAAGCATAAATCAAGATAAAAAAGCTGTTTTATTGGCTGAAAAAATCAGAAAGTTAGAAGTTCCATGCCAGATTTTTTACGGCAAGCCAGGGAAAGCTCTAGATTACGCAAATTCTTATTACATACCTTTAGTAATTTTTTTAGGAGAAGAGGAAGTGAAAAAGAAAAAATATAAGATTAGGGATATGAAAAGTGGGAAAGAGAAGTTAATTAATGATAAAAATTTAGCTAGAGAGTTGAAAATTTAATTCATTTAAATAATCAGTTATATCAATGCCCCCTGGAAGTATTTTTTCAATATTTTTAACAACTCCTATAACTTTAATTTCTTTCTTGCTATTCTTTGAAATAATTGAAACTAGTTTTCCTCCACTCTGAATGTTTCTGGTAGCAATTTCATCTAATTTTTCTAAATTTTCTATAGATAATTCTTCTTTATAATCTGCTGGAACATAGTAAAGTTTGTTTACTCCACCAACATTTTTATCTTTTGACATCATCCATCTCCCATCTGCAAATCTGACATAGAATCCATCATCTAAATCATATCTTAACACAGCTCTATTATCATATCCTTCTTTATCTCTAGCGTGATTTGTTAAGTTACTTAGAAAGCTGTTTTTAATATCTGCGCTTTTTTTCATAGAAAATGATAATTGTTGTTATTTATAAATATTTTTGGCTTCTATAATAACTATAATTAACATTAATTTAGTTAATTGTTAAAAATAAATTTACTATGATTTACGCGAAGATGAATTATGTCTTTATATTATTATATTTATTTATTATTTAATATACGAGCAGTTTTATTAAGCTTTTATTAAGCGGAGATCTTGCCTTTTAGAACAAAGAGGGAGTTAATATTTCTATCAGATTTTTTATTATATTATTATAAGAAAATGAATTTAGCGAGATAGTCAGTTGTTTCATCTTTATTATCAGAAATGGAAAAATGATTATTTCCTCACTCTCACAATCCAATTTTTCTTTGAAAACCTGTCATGTTCTCTAGGGTTGTAAAATTCTAGTATTTTAAACCCAGTATTTTTTAATAAATCTAGAAACTCCTTTTTATAATAAAGATAATAATATCTCATATAATTAGTTCCATCAGATTTCCAAGACATATACATATCTCCATGATTATTTACATGAGAAAATCTTTCATCTTCAGAATTCCAAACTGTTATTAATGCTTGCGCATTCTTTTTTAATATGCGATAGAATTCTTTTAATGCCTTTTCTCTCTTTTCTTTTTTTTCTATGCAATGTAGGCTTGCTATAAACAAGCCGTAATCAAACATTTTATCTCTGAAATTTTTTTTCAGATTTGTTATGTCAGTTTTTATTAATCTGGCATTTATATTGTTTTCTTTAGCATATTTTTTTGCTTGTTTTATCTGATTTTCTGAAAAATCAATTCCATAATAAAAATTTTTTTTATCTGGAATCATGTTCCTTCCAGTTCCACAGCCAAAATCTACAATTTTTGCCTTTTCATTATTTTTAGATAAACTTGCCTTTCTTAAAAATTCTTCAACAACCGGAATTTTTTTAACAACATAATTTTTCCATGGTTTTGCTATCTTATTCCAGACTTTTTCTTGATTTGGTTTTTTATGTTTTTTTAAATATTCTTCTTTTGAGATGATTTTGAAATCTGACATTTTTTAATAACTTTATCTAAATATTTAAATACTTATTTTTAAATTTCAGTAATATGAAATGTCATATTAGTGAAGAAAGCATTTATTGAATTAGAAGAAAGAGATATGTTTTATATAGATAGAAATTCTGACAGAAAAGGCTATAATAAAATTTTTATAAAAAGTTTTAATGAAAGTTATATAGATTATGTGAGAAAAGATGAGGAGTTTACAGGATCATTTTGGTCTGATACTCTTGTTCACTCTGAAATACCAAGTAATATAAAAACTTTACTAGAAAGTTTCATTTGATTTTATTATTATAAAACTTAAAGATACCGATAATTATTTAAGCACAAATTTATTATAAAAAATATGGAAAAACAAATATTGGATTTTGATGTGTTGATAGAGCAAGATGAAGATGGAATTTATGTAGCTAGAGTTCTAGAAATAGATGGATGTTATACACAAGGGAAGACTTTACAAGAAGGTTTAGAGAGAGTTAAAGAAGCAATTGAGGTATGTTTAGAAGCAGATAAAGAACCTATTAATCCAATGAGATTTGTTGGAATACAAAGAGTTCAGGCTGAAAGAGCTAAAATAGTTTAATATGACAAAACTAGTTACTATTTCCGGTAAGGAAATGTGTAAACTTTTAGAAAAATTAGGTTTTCAAAAGATTTATGGGAAAGGCAGTCATGTTAGATTTAAACATTCTGATGGCAGAAGAACAGTTGTTCCAGTTCATGGTAATGAAGATTTGGGAAAAGGATTATTAACTAGTATTAAGACAAATTGATTTGAGCAAAGAGGAATATGAAAAGTTAAGGAGAGAGATTTAATTTATTAAATTATATATTTAGATAAAAAAAGAATATAAAAAAATAAAATTTTTGTCAGTTTAAATGTTAATTCCACAACAAGGAGAAGTTAGAAAACCTGCTAAGACAATGGCAGGAGTTACACCAATAACCGTAGTTGTAGAACCAAGAAGATGTGATCATGGGATTTGTATTTATTGTCCTGGAGGCGAGAAAGTTCCTCAAAGCTATACTGATAAAAGTCCTGCTGTTATGAGGGCATTAATGCTGGATTTTGATCCATACCAGCAAGTCAGAGTTAGACTTAAAGCCTTTGAATTAATGAATCATCCAACTGATAAAATTGAATTAATTATTTTAGGCGGAACTTTCTTGCAATATCCCAAAAAATATCAATATGAATTTATAAAAAGTTGTTATGATGCTTTAAATAATTCTGTTTCTGAAAATCTAGAAGAGGCAAAAAGAATTAATGAAACTTCTCAGCATAGGTGTGTCGCATTGTGTATTGAAAACAGGCCCGACAATTGCTCTGAAGAAGAAATAAAAAGAATGCTAGAATTTGGGGCAACAAGAGTTGAATTAGGTGTGCAGATGCCTGATGATGAGTTGTATAAAAAGACAAATAGAGGACATACAGTAAGAGATGTTGTAGAAGCCAGTGAAAAGTTAAGAGATTCTGGATTTAAATTAGGATATCATGTAATGCCTGGATTGCCTTATAGTAATCCTGATAAAGATTTAAAATTATTTAAAGAAATTTTTGATAATTCTAATTACAGGCCAGATCAATTAAAAATTTATCCATGTCAGGTAATAAAAGATTCTCCTTTAGCAAGGGTTTATAAAAAAATTAATTTTAAACCATACAATGAATTTGAAACACAAAAAATTCTTGAAGAGATGACAAAAATGATTCCAGAATATTGCAGAACTATGAGAATTATGAGAGAAATTCCTCCTGAAAAGCTTGTCGCAGGAATAACAAGAATTGATATTAGAAGAGAAGTTGAAGAAAGCCTGAGAAAAAAGAAAGAAAAAATACAAGAAATTAGAATGAGGGAAGTAGGTTTTAATCAGGAATATTTTAAGGAAAATGTTGACTATAACTTAGAATTAAAAATCAGTAAATATGAGGCAGGAAATGGCAAAGAATTTTTCCTTCAATTTGTAAATAAAAATAATATTTTATTTGGATTGTTAAGATTAAGATTTCCATATAAGCCATTTATACCAGAATTAAAAAATGCAGCAATTGTAAGAGAATTGCATGTCTATGGAAAATCTCTGAACATCGGAGAAAAAGGCATTAATGGACAGCATACTGGAATTGGAAAAAAACTAATGAAAATTGCTGAAAAAATCGCAAAAGAAAATAATTATAAGAAATTAGCAGTTATTTCTGGAGTAGGAGTTAGAGAATATTATAAAAAGCTTGGTTATAAATTAGAAGGAGATTATATGATTAAGGGGTTGTAGGTTTTAAAATTGTATACAAAAACAATTAGTTAATTCTAAGAAAGAAAAAATATTAAGTAAATTTTTATTCAGTTTAGGCACACACAAAATTAAATAATAGTATTATGATAAATAGGAGAATTATTAATTATCCTAATCTTCCTGCTTTATCCTCGCTGTTTTATTTATAATAAGGCTTAAAAAATTAAAAATACTGTCATTTACTTGAATGTATGTTTAAGAGAACCAA
Organism: Candidatus Woesearchaeota archaeon; assembly: GCA_964363655.1. Taxonomy (GTDB): domain Archaea; phylum Nanobdellota; class Nanobdellia; order Pacearchaeales; family GW2011-AR1; genus ARS1285. The sequence goes on from CAYIJD010000019.1 coordinate 13,050, forward strand.
AAGATAATTTTTATTAGAAATTTTCCCAGTTAAGATTAATTTTAAAACTTTAGCAAGAAGTCCGTCTGCTTTAGCTGATGAATGAATTGTATCGCCTTTCTCGCTAATTATTTATTCAAAAACTACTTCACAGTTTCTTTAGCACTAGTAGGACATATAACTTCTCCTATTTTTCCTAAGACTTCTATCTCATCGCCAATAGAAATCCCTTCTGATATTGTTGTAGTATTTATACCATAAGCAGTTACTGCTCCACCATCTACAACCACCGAATTACCACTAGAAGTAGTTCTATAAACTTTATAAGAAACAAGATCTTTTGAAGGTCTTATTGTTACTGATCCGCCAACTGGAGGAACTCCTGTAGTAATCTTTGTTATATCTATATTTAGTCCGATACAACCCGTTTGAGTTTCAATTTCTTCTGCACCGCTCTTTATAGTTCCTTGAACTACTTGCCAGACTATTACAATAGCAGCAAGCACGAGCAGAATTATTAATATAGTAGATATTATTTGTGCCTGTGATTTTTTGTTACTAATAAACTTATAAATCATTTTACCTCTTTTTTAATTTTAATATATTAAAAATACTTTTGGGTTTATAAATGTTTTTGTTTTTTAAGCTGTAAAGTTAAAGTCACCTAAAATGATGCCTTTTTCTTTCAGGTACAGACAAATTTAAATACTTCAGGTTCCTGAATTAACTTATGAAAATAAGAGAAGTCTTAGATAAAAAAGTAGGGAGTACTGAATATACGAGGTACATAACAACATTACCAAAAGATGTGGTTAAAGATTCAAAACTTCTCGGCAAAGAGCTAAAGGCGAGAACTGAAAAAGGAAAAATCATACTAGAAGAAGTATAAGTCTTTCATGTACCGAAAGGTTTATATAGTTCATGTACCTG
>CAYIJD010000020.1:0-13019 GCA_964363655.1 Candidatus Woesearchaeota archaeon
TTATAGATTTTAAAACAACATGGGCTACATGCATATTTACTAGCACATTATTTAAATTTATTTTAAGTCATGAAATTCAACAATAATAGTTAGTAATTAAAATTTTAATGAAAACTAAAGTTGTGGTGACGGGCAATTATATTTTGGCAATTTGAAATAAAATAACAAAACACAATTGTGAGATGGAAATAGTAAATATGCTACTATGTCGCGAGGTTCAGGGCGGATTCTGACAGGGCGAATCTCAACTGCAATAGGAATCCTAGTAACTCGAATGCCTCGCTCGGAATAGCTTATGAACTAGGGCTTTATCAATGAAAACCCACAAGAGTCTATATAACAACCTTTCTCATCGAGAAAATTTATTTCTTGCACATTTAAAAGCAAGAAAAGGAAAAACAAAAAAGCCATACATTAAAAAATTTGAAGAAAATTTTGTTGATAATCTAAAAGCCCTACACGAAGAATTAAAAAATCAAACCTATAAACCACATTTTCTAAAAAAATTTATAATAAGAGATCCAAAAACAAGAACAATCCATAAATCAATTTTTAAAGATAGGATTATTCATCATGCCATTGTAAATATTTTAGAGCCAATTTTTGAGCCAACTTTTATTTACGATAGCTATGCTTCAAGAAAAAATAAAGGCCATCATAAAGCTTTAGAAAGATTTGATTATTTTAAAAGAAAGGTCTCTAAAAATAATACTAGAACTTGTTATATCTTAAAAGCAGACATAAAACATTATTTTCAAGAAGTTGATCATGAAATTTTACTGAACATAATTAAAAGAAAAATTAAGGATGAGAAAGTTATTTGGTTAATTGAGAGAATATTAAAAAATTGTGCGAACCCAGAAATTGAGAGAGAGAGAGAGAGAGACGCGCAGAAAACTTTAGATTATTATATAAATAAAAAAGGCATGCCTCTCGGAAATTACACAAGTCAATTTTTTGCTAACGTTTATCTAAATGATTTAGATTACTTTGTAAAACATGAATTAAAAGCAAAATTTTACATAAGATATGTCGATGATTTTGTCATTTTACATAATTCAAAATCACAACTAGAAAATTGGAAAATTGCTATTGACAATTTTTTAAAAGAAAATTTAAAACTTGAATTACATCCAGATAAGTCAAAAATCATAAAGCTAAAAGAAGGAATTCCTTTTTTAGGATTCAATATATTTTATTATCATAAACTATTAAAAAAAAGTAATCTTAGGCAAATAAAGAGAAATGTTAAAGAGTGGAATTTGTTATTAAAACAAGATAAACTTTCTTATAAAAAAATTACAGAAAAATTACAAGGATGGCTTGCTCATGTAAAACATGGCAATACTTATAAGATCAGAAAGGAAATCATTAATCATTTTCCTAAATTCCAAACCCCCTCACCTTCAAATACAGATTTGAAACTACAATTAATAGAATAATTAAAATAACAACCCAGCCGAGTTTTCTGAAAAACTTTCTTCTTTCATGAACCCACCCCTCAACTTCTTTAAGCTCTTTATTTAGTTCTTTTTTAAAGCTAATTTTTTTAAACTTTTTTATTTTATCTCTTTTTGTTTTTTTTGGCATAATAATAAAGAGATTATTTATTTATAAATATTTATGTCAAACATAGTAGCCAAGAAAGTGATAAAGCAGATATAAACTATTAATAAGAACCAGATAAATAAGAAAATATTAATTTTTTTGGCTCTCTTCTTCCGATTTTTGCTCAGTTTTTTTATTACTCTCTTTTTTTTGTTTTCTAGTTGTTTCTAAATTTTTTATATTTACTAAATCCTCTTTAGAATCATAAATATTAGCTTTTATATTAAAGGTCTTTTTTCCAAAGCCTCCTTTAATTCCATAAACATCAATATTTTCATTTTGAAATTTTTCAATCAACATCTTTTTAACTTCTTCAAAATTAGGGTTTTTATCAGATTCTAGTTCCAAAACTAACTCTCTCCTTTTAATCAATTCATTTTTATTGTCATTTATTGTTTTCATGTTTTTTGTTGATGATTAAGGTTTTAATAATTTCAGACTATAAAAGAATTTCTTTGGTCTGATTTGTTAATCAACATTTTATTTAATTACTTGCAATTTAATACTAATAATTTTATTATATTGTTTTTATTACTAAAAATCTTCTAAATTATTATTTATTCTTAATTTTATCTACCAAAATATCTGTAGTTTATTTAATTCAACTAAACTTTTATATTAATTTATATCTTAATAGCATAAGTACCATTTTTATTTATTTTTAGTCTTTTAGCAATTTCTGATTTTTCTTGATTAATTACTTCAACTTTTCCTTTAAAAGCATCTAAACTTTCTTTTTTCCCGCAATTAGGACATACTTCTTGTTCGTGTATAAATTTACAATGTTTACAAACTTTTTCTTTTGGCATATTTATTCTTTAATTTATTTTAGTAATTTGCAGTTAATAAGCTAGACTTATCCAGCTTCTCTTGTTTTTTAGATTATTAATATTTTTTATTAATTTATTTTAGATTATTGATATTTTATTTTAATTCTTTCTTTACATCTCAACAGCTCAAATACCCTTGCTTTTAAGTTTTGGGAGTTGTTCTACATTAAATTTAATTTTAGTAATTGATATATATCTTATAGGTTTAATTAAGATTCTCTTGCTTTTTATCTAGTATGATTTTTTATTAACTTAGTAACTACTTTACTTTTATTATTATTTAATTTTTTCCTTTTATTAATATCTAACATCTTATTTTTTCTCCTTTACTCTTTTTATTTTTTCTCCTTTGATAGTTTTTTTCGCATTAATCTTCGATTTTTTCTTCTCTTCCTCTATCCATTCTAATTTTCCTAATCCTGGCTGTCTCATCGTCAGCCCTATTTTTGGTTGGTCTCCTCTATATGACAAAGCAATTATTCTTGCCAAACACGCGTCTCTTTTTTTTAATACTCTTTTTGAATCTTTTCCAACTAAGGTATTTGTATTTGAGAAACTAACATAATCATCCATTGTCTGGCTTATATGTAAGACTCCTTTCATGACCCCTAGATTCATAAAAGCTCCAAAATTTGTTATTTCATCAACTATAGCATAAACTAATTCTTGAAGCTCTGGTTTCCAGACAATTAATTTAAATTTTGAATTGTAATAAGCAGCGCCGTCTCCTGGAATTATTATCCCTTTACCAACTCCTAAAACTGAAATTACTCCAATAACCTCTCCAATTTCTTTGTCATGATAATTAGAATAGATTTCTTGCAGCTGTTTTGCGACAGCGTCGCTAGTCACAAGTCCAAATAATTTAGGCTCTACTCTAATATAATCTTCAACTTCAACTACATAGAACATAAAACTACTAAAAAAAGAAGGTTTTTAAAGGTTGCTGAAAGTAAAAATTTAATCCTAAATAAAAAATTATACCATTAAATATAAATTATAATATGACCAGAATATTTTATAAGGGCCGAAATTAATATTCAAATTTATCTTGTTATTATCAATTTTTTATTTCTATTTAATAAAATCACTCTAGAAAGCTTTTTTCTCATCTCTCTGTCTAATGTGCAGACAATATTTTTAGGATTTTCTTTTGCAAGGTTCATAAGAACATCATCAACTGTTTTTCCTTCACTAGTAACTTTCTTCAGTTTACCTTCTTTAACAAATTTATCAATCAACTGTAAAGCGATATCTGCAGCTTCTTTATCTTTTCCAGTTGTTTTTTTGAATTTAGGTCTTTTTTTATACAGGAAAATTTTCTCCTTTTTTTTATGTTTAATCTTTATTAATTCATTAATAACCTGCTCTGGCACAACTAGTTCGTATCTATCATTAATTAAATTCTGGATTTCTTCCAGATAATCAAGCTTCTCTTTCATACAGTAAATCAAAAAGTTTGTATCTAGGATTATTTTCATGTCAAATATTTCTTTATTTAATTATTTCTAATAAACCCATTTTTTATAATTATTAATAATTTATATGGAATAGAGTTTTATAGCAGTTCTCACAGATTTTTAACAATTTGCTAACAACTAACTTTCAACCAATTTTTATAAGTTATATTTTTAGACTAGCTTCTCTTAATCTGAAGTTAATCAATGTTTAATAGGTTTTTACATTATCAAACAAAATAACAATCTATAAAAAGGTATTTATATTTTATTTAATATTATAAAATGGAAAATGAACGTGATGTAATAGAAGTTTTTGAATTAGAAGAAAACGCGCCTTATTTTATTAATGAAGGAAAATTTGGAGAAGTTTATGTTGTTAATAATATTGAGCTGTTTGAAGGCGATAATATTAAATTTAATCATGATAGCGATCCTTTAATATTAGGTAAGGATATATTAGAAGTTCCTAACAGAAAACTTGAAATTATTGTAGAGTATACCCATGGTTATTTTATTAAATCTTTTGTTGACACTTTAAGAAAATATGCTTATCTTAATAATTATGATTATGTTTATTATGAAAATTATGCTAGTGGGTTTATGAATGATGATTTATGTAAAAGAGGCAATATACAAGTCTCTAAAATAATGCCCAGACTTTTCAGAAAAATTCTTAATAATTAAAACTTTTTTAATAGATTCTTAATAAATATTATATACAAAAATGTATATGTTATGATTAAGGAAATAATTTTTAAAGATAATCAAAGTAATCTTCTAAGCAAAAAGAAAATAAAGATTAACTGGTTTGCCATATTTTCCAAAAATCTCATACTCTCTGCTTACTTTTCTAATTAAAAAAGGAATAAGACCAAATTTTTTGTAAGCTTCTTCTAAAACAGCCTCGTAAGAATCCCAAAATTTTAAATGATTATTTCCATTAAAAGCAACATATTTTCCTTCATATTCTTTTAACATAGAAGGCAATTGTTCCATAAAAGCATCTATTTCTTTTTCCAAAGAATTATTTTTTTCTGAATGATCTCTTTTCATTATTCAATAAGTGAAACTATCTTTTTAAATATTTCTATAATGAGTTGGTAACCCTTCTGATGATAAAGCGGTATTTTATCTATAATAACAAAAAATAATTATAATATTTTTAATATGAATATAATAATTATTCTCGTAAGTCTATGTAGTTTTTACTGCACACCCTTTAAGTTAATATTATCTACAAAAACAATATTTAAATAACCAATTATCTTTCTTTAAGAGAGGTGATTAAAATAGAAGAAAGAGAACATATCCTTAATATTCTTGTAAAAATTAGAGAAGCCTTAAATGAAAAGAATTATATTAAAATCAAGAGTTTAAGTAATAAAGTTATACATCATGCTTCTATCCATCAGGATCCAGACGTAATATCTATAACTGTAATAGTATACTCTTTAAGCAAATTAATTGAAAGAGAGGTTTATAAAACAGAAAAAAACTGGAATAGTTTTTATAATAGTTATGAGAAAAGTATAGAAAGCATGATTATAGCCTTGAAAAATAAAGATTTTGAAAAATTTCATTTAGAAGTTGAGTCGAGTAGAAAATTAATTGAAAGTCTTTCTGGAAGGCTAAAGAATTTTATAGAAGAAGTTTTTAGAAAAGCACAAATAAATAAAGCTTCTAGAATTTATGAGCATGGCATTTCTATGGAAAAAACAGCCAAAATTCTCGGAATTAGTTTATGGGAATTAGCTGAATATGCTGGGAGAACAGGAATTGCTGATGTTAATTTAGCTGTAACAATGCCTGTCAAAGAGAGAATAAAAATTGCGAAAGAGGTTTTCAAGTAAAAAATTCCCAATAAGTTGTTTATAAAAAATAATCAATTAATCAAGAGAAGATTCGCTAAATTTTATTAAAATAAAATAAACTAACTATTATTAAAAAATGCATGGTGAAAATAAAAAATGAAATACCTAATATTTGATTCAGGCCCCTTAATTAATTTTTCAATGAATGGATTGCTTTATTTATTAGAATCTCTACATAAAAAATTTAAAGTAGAATTTTTAATAACTAAAGAAGTTAAGAAAGAGATAATTGACAATCCGCAAAACATTAAAAGATTTGAGTTAGGAGCTTTAAGATTACTGGATTTATTTAAAAAAAAGGTTATAAAACACGCAGATTTAAAGAAAAATGATGTTGACGAATTAAGAAAAATTAGAGATAAATTAATGCAAATAGGCAATTCAACTTTTAAAATAAAAGGAACTAATATTCATTTAATAGATAAAGGAGAATCGGCTGCTTTAGCTCTCTCTATAATAATGAAAAATAAAACTGGCATTAATGTGCCCTTAGTTGTTGATGAGAGGACAACTAGAATGTTATGCGAAAATCCTGAGAATTTAAGAAATCTTCTGGAAAAAAAACTTCATGGCAATGTCAAGGCTAATAAAAATAATTACGGATTTTTTAAAAGCTTTAAGATAATAAGGTCAACAGAATTAGCCTATATTGCTTATAAAAATAATTTGGTTGAGTTAAAAAATTCTAATGTTTTAGAAGCAATTTTATATGGATTAAAATTTAATGGATGCTCTATTTCTGAAGATGAAGTTAGAGAGATGAGTGGGATGTAATGATATTTTCTTAGTATATCAATTAAGAAGGATTTCTAACGGATTATCATATTTTTTACCTAACTCTTTATAAAATTTACCCCATTCAGAATCAAAACCATCAAATTTCAAATAAACTGGCTTATTATTTTTTATAGTATGTGTGATTTCTTCTAATGTTCCATCTGAAACCCCAAACATCCAAACCTCATCACTTATATTAATAAGTCTAGACACCATTCAATAGACTTTGATCTTCCTATTTTTGGATTTCCTTCAAATCTTTCATATGGGAATGCCTGAAAGGGATGTAACGGAGCATATCCTTGATTTGTAACAAAATCCATTATATCCTTAATTCTGTGAACTAATCTTGAGGGAGTTGCACAATAAATCAATTTGCTCATTAAATAAATTATTATCCAGAGTTTATATTAATTTTTATAATACAACAACCCAAAAACCTTTAAAACGCAGTTTCTTTAGGTTTTTCATGGGAGTATAGTTCAAAGGCAGAATTTCTCGCTCCAGACGAGAAGATGTCGGTTCGATTCCGGCTGCTCCCATTTTCTATATTTTAGATATATTAATAAAACTATTCAAATAATCTTTTAAATAAAGATTCCTTAAACTTTTAATGAAAGAAGACGAGATAATTTTAATATATATTAAAAAAGAGGAAATAGAAAAAATAAGTTCAAAATTAAAGAGATATTCTTTTAATAAATTGATAAAAAGAAAGCATTATTATAGTTCTCTGTATAAAAAATACAGATGAAGAATTTATTAAAAATACTTATAATAAATTTGAGAACATAAAATTAATATTTTATAGAAAAAGAAAAGACGGAAAATTTAATTACGATTTATTTTACAGGAATGATGATGAAACTTATACTATATTTTGTATAGTTATTGATGATCCTCCAATTTTAATAAATGCATTTCCAGTTGATAGGAAATTTGAGAATTATTTTGAGCATATTAAAAATAAATATCCTGATAAGATTGTATGAGTGCTGGTTTAGAAAAATATACAGGAATATTATTAACCCCTTTTGATGTTTCAATTGAGACTCCAATGAAAATAGAATCCATTTTAGGAACTATTCTTAATCGAGCATCTTTTATATCTTCTAATATATCTAGATTTAATCCCGCTTCTTTCAAAACAAGAGAGGCATTTTTTATCTCCAAACTTGCTATCTTTCCTTTTTTAGTCACACTAAAAATAAAATCATCAAACATTAAATTTTTAACAACCACGTCCTCTTTAGATTTATTAGAGATGATAAGAGAATCTCCTAATTCATCATAGCTAAAATTTTTCTTTTCCATGCTAAGATATAGTAGGCAAGGTTTTTAAGGATTTCTACAATTTGTTAAACAAGAGAGTTCGATTCCCTCCGCGTCCATTTTATTATAAAGTTATAAAACTATCTTTTAAATGACGAAATGTTTATAAAGCAAAAAAAATTATAAAAACGATGACACAATATATGTTAGAAGGTTATGGGGTTAAAGCGAATATAGCTTTTGATGATTTAATTAAAAAAGAATCTGAATTAATAGGTAGATTAAAAAAAGCTAATGAAAGCACTGATTTAAAATCTAGTACTATTTATCATGCTCATTACGCTGGTAAAAATAAATTTCTTGCTGAATTAGTATGCCCAGATTTTACAATTCAAGTTAATTCTCTAGATAAAATTGAGACTGAAGCCAAAAAAAGAGCAAATGGAGGAAATTTAAATTCTTATGAAATTAATTTTACAGTTAAAAGAACTTATGATCTTAACAATAACCAATTTAATGTTGCAACAAAGAGACATATAAGTTCTGCACCAGCTGGAATTGATGACTATGAAAGATCTTCTTTGGCCAATATTTTAAATAGGTAATTTATAACAATAATTCTTAAAAACCGTTTATTTGTCTTGATTTTATGGTTTCTAAATTAGAATTTCCAGAAGAATCAGTAAATTTAGCAAAAGAGATAGCAATAAAATATAAAAGAAGAGAAAAATCTAGGCATCAATTAGCCGCAGATTTATATGATGGAAATTTCTTGGAAATTAAATACGGATTTAGCGAAACATTAAAAAAAGGCAATTGTGGGCCTTATTTACATGAGATAACTAAAGAGTCAGATTGTTTTTCAAAAGCAACATCATATTATTTGATTGCAAAAGAATTAGGATTAAATCCAACATTTTACCTGGCTTCTGATATGAAAGATTTAGATGAAGGAGATCATGCAAGTGAAAAAGGAGCTATGGACCATTCTTTTATTACAGTTAAAATAAAAAAAGGTATAGAGCAAATTGTTGACCCATTCATGAACGCATAGGGTGAAGCAAAATTTTCTTCTAATGGAGAACTTAGAATTTATGATAGAGGTAAAAAGAAAATAAAAACAAGGAAATATGCAGCATTAATAAAAATGTCTGAACAAGAAATATTAGAAAAGATAGAAAAAAACAGATCAAGAGAAGGGGGGGAATTAGTTTTATCAGGATCACAAAAAATAAAATCTTGTAGAGACAATATTTATGTAAAATATGATTCTGAAACAAAAAAATTAGAGATAAAAATGCCCTTCTCAGTTTCAATGCCATTTGAGGAGCCATACAAAAAATCAGATATATATAAACTAGAAACAATGGTTAATGATGATGGGACTTTTGATTTTTTAAAAGGAGATTTTATTTTTTATTATGCTGGTGCATGGGGTTGGTCACAGCATGTAGATGAACAGGAACCTCTAAAAATCCCAACATCAATAGCACAGATTTCTTGGAATTTATTTAATAAAATAATATCAAAAAATAATAAAAGAAAGGATATAAATGAGATGGGGACGAGAAGATTAATAGTAGATTTAATGAATCTAGGACTAACTTATGATTTTTCAACACGACCAAGTTCAATAGCAGAGTCTATAGTAAAAAATGAGTTCTCACAAAAAATAAAACACTTAAAATGGCATCAAACAAGATCAGTTAGTGACTTTTTAGAAAGAGCTAGAAATGATGATATAACCTGGAAAGTATTTTTAAGAGAAGCACAATATGTAAAAGCAAGAAACACAAGAATAGCTGAAAAAAATCCTTTTGGATATGTTTATAGTTCAGAGGAACACGAAAAGCTTTTATTGGATTATTTTGAAAAAGATAGAGAATATATTTTTTCTTTTGTAGATAAAATTATTGAAGGTAGAAGAATATATGCCGGATTAAGAACTGGTTCTAATTTTAAAGCAGATAGAATAATAAACTCGGCAGAAAATCTGTTTAGAAAAGAAGAAGATTTCTTTCATAGTCTTATTAATCTTAGGAAAATTATAAATGAGCCATACGCATATCACATGGAAGCAGATAAAACTTTATTTTTTAAACAATTTGATTTAAGAGAAGGTCCTATTTCGAAACTTGAAAAAGGGTTGTCTTCAAAAGATTTTATTGATGCAGGAAAAGCTCTTTTATTTAATGCTTTACTTGTTGGAGCTACAAGGAGAAAATCGTTATTTGCAAAAGCATTTTGGCCTGGTTTAAGAAAAATACTAAAAAGAAGTTTTACTTAAAAAAAGAGATATCAAAAAGTTTATTTTTTAAAATCTTAATTAGAAAATATATTTAAATTAAGTAATTTAGATATAATTAATAAGAATGAAGATATCTGATTTTCACAATATCATCTTCAAGGAAAACTTCGGAAAATGAGATCATAAAAATGTTAACGAAATTCGGTCCAAGGCTGAGAAGAATCAACATTAATAACATTAATAATTTATTAAAACTAAATTTAATGGAGAACAGTTCTAACCCCAAGCTTAAAAGCAAGGGTATTTGAGCCGTTGGAATGTAATGAAACTCATAAAAACAGCTTTAATTATCTCATCATTAATTTTTATTTTTATATTATTTAATTTATTATTTGCAGACTTTATTACTCATAAATTCATAAACAATTTGGATTTATCAATAAATTCTTTTACACCAAAAATCGAAAATAATTTTTTAACCGTTTTTTCAGAAATTATCGCCTTTATTTTTGATACTATAACTTTAATAATAATCTCTATGATAGTCTCTATTTATTTATGGTTTAATAACAACAAAAAAGAATCTTTATTTTTTATTGTAACAATGTTATTGACTTCTGGATTCATATTTGTTATAAAAAATTTAGTTCAAAGAGTAAGACCAATAAACTCAATTATACCCGAAACTAGTTTTGCATTTCCAAGTGGACATGTTACAACAGCCGTAGTCTTTTTTGGTCTTTTCACATACTTAATTTTAATAAAAAATAAATCCAAATCTATTAAATCATTAATATTAAGTAGTTCTATGTTTATGATAGTCCTAATAAGTTTTACTAGACTTTATTTAAATGCACATTGGCTGACAGATATTCTTGGTGGAATTGCATTTGGTTCTTTTATCTTGGCAAGTTTTATCATGATATATAAGAGTCTACCCAAAAAACCAGACACTGTAACGTTAAAGGGGGCTAAAGTGGTAAATTCTTTATTTTGAAAAATTAATCAAAATTAAGATTTAGTAAGCATCCCTTTCTTTATTGTAGAATTCTAGGAAAAATTCCTTGAATTGTTGAGCCATTTCTTGATTTATTATTTTAACAGCAAAGGAATTTTCCCCCCAATGAACTAAGATAACCATATCTCTAAAAATTACAATTCCCTGAGGAAAATGAAAATTAGTATATCTGACATTTGCTTTCTTAAGCAATTCTTTTGTATAGTTTTTTTCATAAATTGGTTTAACTTTTTCATTAACTAAAACTTTAACCTTAAGATTTTTATCTCTTCTTCTTGAATTATACATTTGATAGAAATCCACTATCTCTTTATCGTCATGTGGTTCAATTAGAGAAAAACTTAGATAATCCTCTTTTGGTTTTCCATCTTTAATTACATTCAAGAGAGCTGAAAACATCGCTTTCTTTCCCAAGAACATTTCAGCTGAGTAATTGCCCTTACCTTTTTGTTGCTTATTCTTTAATTCTGGTAAAATATCTAAAAATCTTTTCTTTTTGTTTTCTATAAAATCTAATATATTTTCGGGATCTGTAGCTTGGTATCTATTATCCTTACCAACTTTTACATAGGTTATTATCCCTTTTTCTAGGAGAGATTTTAGAACTCTATGGACTACAGAACTTTGTAATCCTGATTGTTGTATTATTGGTCCTGAAGTAGAGGGGCTAATTTCTAATAATGAAAGGTAAACTTTTATCTCTGCTTTTGATAATCCTATATTCTCTAATATTGATTCATTCATAAAATTATGATATTTATTTAGTTTAAAATACTTTCTATAATCCTCTAAAATGAGAGGAGTATCTTTTAAATAATAGAATTTTTCGGATTTACTATGGAACAAAGAAATTATAAAGAAATTGTAGATGAACAGCTTGAATTAGCAAAGCAAAGAATAGGAAAATCTCTAGTAACTTTAGATGATCTATCAGAAAGTCAAATTAGAGATTTGATTGGAACTTATAGGGTAGCCATAGAGCCTAACTTCATTTCTTGGATGCAAAGGGCTTATGAAACTGCAAATAGTAAAGTTGCTAAAAAAATTATTTTAGAAAATATTCGAGATGAGGTATCTCAAGATCACCCTAAAATGTTAAGAGATTTTTCTACAGATTCAGGAGTTCCATTAGACACAAGGTATTATGCAAAAGTTTCTAAACCTGTCCTAGAGATGTGGAAATTATTCGGAAATGATAATGGTCTAATCAATGTTGCCGTAGTTGCAACATTAGAAAATACTTCTCTTGAATTTGTGCCTTATTTGGCTAATTTAGGAAAAAGAGCTGGTTGTAATGATTTTACATATACTGATGTTCATGGGGAAGCAGATATAGCCCATGCGCAAGAACTTTATAGAGGATTAGTAGAAGAAATGAGTTATGCTAATGCACCATGGAGAACTGTTGTCATGGCAGTAGATAAAACTACTTTATTCTTAGAGAATATATTTACACCTATATCTTAGAGAGTTTAATCGGATCAGACCATTTATTGGGATAAACCAGCGAGAAAGAAAAAATAATTTTTTTAAGTCAAATAACCTCCGCTTATGTTACAATATAAAACAACCCCAATATTTATAAATTATACATTCTTAATAATTTATAGTAAAAAGAGAATATTAAATAATAAATATTTTAAGTCAACTATGATCCTTAATTTAGAGAAGCTGATAAATTATTTATAGATTATTAATAAAATATAAATTGCTATAAGAAGCGAGGCTGGAAACGTTAAGTTTAATATTGGAATTAGCAAAATAACTAGATTTATTAATTAGTAGATCCAGTTTTTAGATAAGAGGGCAAATGGTAAGCTGAATAAAAATGGCTTAAAGATAATTAATAGTTTAATAAAATACAAACAGGTTTAAAATGCAAAAAGAGGAAAAAAAGAAAAAATTTTCGCGAGAGGAAATTGACCGGGCCTTAGT
>CAYIJD010000021.1:0-11719 GCA_964363655.1 Candidatus Woesearchaeota archaeon
ATAAAAAAATCATTTATAAATATTTATATGGTTTTTTGTATTTGTTTAAGTATAACTAATGTTTATTAGTTTTTATTCTATAAAGGATGACACAAAAAAATAATAAATTTGTTAATTAAAAATCTCAAATAAATATTAATTAATATTTGACCTTTTTTCTTCATGTTTCATCTAGAAATATCGTGGTTTTCTTAGTATATGTTATTTATTAAAAAAAAATTTTCAAGAGAGAACAAACAATTAATTTTAAATACTCTTATTTAAATATAAAACCATAAAATATAATAAGATAAGGGTCTTTTTATAAATAGAATGACAATGAAAGAAAAATTGATTGAAAAAGGGGCTTTAATTGAAGCAGAAGAAGAACAAAAACAACTGACGAAATTAGATATTTTAAAAAAAATTAGCTCTGGAACTGAATTGAGAAATAGTATAAATGATATAGTCAAGGGTAAGATGGGCGGTATTATTGTTTTTGCTAATCCAAAAGTTTACGGCGCTTTTCAAGGTGGATTTAAAGTTAATTGTAAATTTACTTCTAAAAGGATAGTTGAACTCGCAAAAATGGATGGTGCAATAATTCTTTCAGAAGATTCTAAAAAGATACTTTATGCAAATACATTGCTTATACCAGACAGCGATTTATTGAGCTCTGAAACAGGAATCCGACATCAAGCTGCAGAAAGAACCGCGAAACAGACTAATGCTCTAGTAATTGCTGTCTCCCAAAGAAGAGGAGAAATAACTATATTTTACGGAAATCATAAATATGCTTTAAAACCAACAGAAGATCTTTTAAGAAGAGCGACTGAAACTTTACAAATTCTTGAAAAACAAAGAGAGATTTTTAATGAAATACTCACTAATCTAAATGTTTTAGAATTAACAAATTTAGTTTCAGTTGGAGATGTGTGTAAGGTTCTTCAAAGAATAGAGATGATAAAAAAGATGTCTGCTATAATTAATGAATATATGGTAGAACTTGGGAAAGATGGAGTTATTTTGAGAATGAGAATGAGAGAACTAACAAGAGGTATTGAAACAGAAGGCGAATTAATTTTAAAAGATTACATCCCAAAATCAAATAGAGCAAAGCAATTTTTAGATGCTCTTAATTTTGAAGAAATTCTGGACTTAGAGAACATAGCAATTAATCTTTTTAAAGAACCGCCAGATAAAGAGATTATGCCTCACGGTTATAGAATATTAGAAAGAACAAATCTAACAAATGGGGAAATTGAAACTCTGATAAAAGGACTTGGTAATTTGGACGCTGTTTTAAATGCCGACGACGACACTCTGATAAATAATCTAGGTGTTAGGGGCGCAAATTTCAAAAAAGAAATTTTAAATCTCAAGGAGCAGATTTTAATTGGAAAGAGAGTATAGTTTTATTTGTTAATAAAAAGCTAAGAATTTTTATAAATGGATTGCCTTTTACTTTTATTAATTAAATATTTCAAAAAATCATACACCAAACTTTTAAATAACTTAGTTTATAATTAACTAAATGCTGACCGAAAAACAAATAGAAGAAATAAGAACGCATTTAGAAATTTCTCAAAATCCCTTATTTTTATTTGATAATGATAATGATGGGTTGACTAGCTTCTTATTATTAAAAAGATTTATTGGAAGAGGGAAAGGAGTCGCTATTAAATCTTATCCTGAATTAAATGCATCTTATTTTAAAAGAGTTAGTGAATTAAATCCTGACATTATTTTTATTTTAGATAAACCAGAAGTTTCATCTGAATTCTTTGATAAAGTTAAACAATATAATATTCCTATTGTCTGGCTTGACCATCATCAAATTAAAAAAATAAAAGTTAAAGAATTTAAAAAACAAAATATTAATTATTATAATCCTTTTTTAAATGATAAAACTACCGAGCCTGTTTCTTATATCTGTTATGAAATTACAAATAAAAAAGAAGATGTCTGGCTTGCTGTTATTGGATGTGTAAGTGATGCTTTTATTCCTAGTTTTTATGAAGAATTTCAAAAACAATATCCAGAGTTAGGTAAAAAAAATCCTAGTTCTGCCTTTGACATACTGTATAATTCTGAGATTGGAAAAATAGCCAGAATTTTAGATTTTTCTTTAAAAGATAAAACAACTAACGTTGTTAATATGATGAAATTTGTGGCTAAAGTAAAAAATCCTTACGACATTTTAGAAGAAAATCATAACACAGAACACATACTTAAAAGATACAATGAAATAAATTTAAAATATCAAGAACTTATAAAAAAAGCAAAGGATAATATAATTAATAAAATAATTTATTTTCAGTATGGAGGAAACCTAAGTTTAAGCGCAAATATTTCAAATCAGCTGATGTTTGAATTCCCTAAAAAAATAATTATTGTTGCCTATATTAAAGATGATATTGCAAATATTTCATTAAGAGGAAAAAATGTAAGAAAATTGACTTTAGAAGCAATAAAAGATATCCCTAATGCGACAGGAGGAGGACATAAAAACGCTACTGGAGCAAAAATGCCTTCGGCATTTTTACCAAAATTTAAAGAAAAAGTTGAGGAATTGATAAATAAAATAAAGGAAACTAAATAAAATATCATTAATTGAAACATACTAACAATCCACAATTACTCTAAGTTTTCTTGCACAAAAGCTTTTTATATGAGCTTTTCTAAATTTTTCTATGTTAAATGACATCCAACCTGACAGCAGTTTAGAAATTAATTCTTTTAGTTGGATGTATCTTATGCATCATTTACTCAGATAGTTATAATTTTACTAACTTTCTAAAAATAAATTATAACTTATCTAAAAATGATTAAATCAAATAAATTTCAATCTATTGAACGTATAAAAGATAGCTTAATATTAATAGCTAGAAGCAAACTTAATAAAAATCAGAAGAAAGCACTAATAATAATTTTCAATTTAGGCTCTATTAATAACGCTACTCAACTTGCTAATAAAATTTCTAAAGAAGCTGGTTTATCTCTATCAACTTCTTGGAATATTATAAGAGTTTTACGGAATTTTAAATTACTTAGTTTAGAACAAAATAATATTTCGCTAACAGAATCAGGAAAAATAATCTGTGTTAAGGTTTCTAAGGAGGCAGAAAAATGAATGTTATAATACCAACTAGAAATGATTATTACTATCTTGAAAATATCGTAAGAGAATTGTTAGAGATAAATGAAATAAATAAGATAATAATAGTAAACAATAATTCCTATAATAAAATAACAAAAATAATTAAAAGAATTTCTTTAATTTCTCCGAAATGTTTATATTTAGAGTGTGAAAAAATCGGAAAGGGTGAAGCAATTCGTAGAGGATTAGAAGAAATTTCCAAAGATCCTAAAGATGTTATTTTCATAGATGCTGATATCGCTAATTTTAACAAAAATATAATTTTGCTATTAAGAGATGCGTTAAATAATCGCTCTGATTTAGTAAAGGCTAACTTTATAAGAAAAAATGGCCAATCAATTAGTTCATTTGTGTTGCCAATTTTAAAAATAAAATATCCTGAACTTAATATTTCAAGACCAACTGGGGGTATTTATGGAGCAAAGAAAAAAGTAATTAATATGATAAGAATTCCAAATTCTTGGGAAGTTGATCTAAGCATATTAATTCAAGCCTTCAAACAAGGCTTCTCAATCTCAGAAGTTTTTATAGGAGAAATAGAAGATAAAAAGCGCAGTAATGCTAGTTTAGAATATTCTAGAAAATGTCTATTAAATGAATTGAAAATTTTGGAGGCACAATGAATAACGGAACTTATACTAATGATTTTGAAGAAATAGAAAAAAATTTTAATATAAATATAAATAACATAGAATTTGAATGTTTAAGAGAAAGAGCCAGACATTTATTAAGTAAAATATACAAAATTCCTACAGATAAAACTTTAATAATTTATGGAGAACAGCTTGATCCGCCAATAGTAAAGAATACTGGTAAAGGATTTTTAGCAGGCATATTAGAAACTAGATTTAGAAAATTAGGGATAGATGCAGAAAGTGTTAACTTAGGTTTATCAAATGATATTTTTGGAAGCAATGCTGAAGTTTTTACAAGATTGGGTCTTCTTGGTGATAAGCAGGCAAATAGACTAGGAAGACAAACTTATGAATTTGCGCCAATTCCTCCGGAATATCTTAAAAGATTTTTAGAATCAGTTAAAAAAGATCATCCTTTACGTTTAAACCAATTAGAAAGATATGGCATTACTATAGAAACTTTAGAACAAATAGCAAAAACATCTAATTCTATTGGAAATTTAAACATTAAACTTAGAGCTTTATTAGAAAAAGATAGTGGTTATCATAAACCTAACACCTCTCTTACAGAATTTGAAGATAGTGTTGTAAAAGATCAAGAACTAAGAAATAAATTATTGGAATTCAGCAGAACAGTAGAAAGTAAATCCCCATTATATGTTTTATGGAAAGTTCTACCAGAAAAATTACCAAATGAAACTGGATATAGGAGATGTAGAGTTTTCTTAGAAGATAATCAAGCAATAGTGCAGTATGCTGAACAAAAGAAAATTATAAGAAAAGGAAGCATTGATGAAATTTTAAATGACGAAAGAGCCTACAAATTTAGTCTTAATGCAGGAAGTAGAGGAGCATTGTTATATGCAATTAGTATTCCAGGAGTATATGTAACTGGCGGCGGATCAACTTATAATGAGAAGTTATTAAATTATTGGAAAAATAAAAGTTTTCCTAGACCATCTCTAACCTATATATCTACCGATGGTTTCTCAGAAATGAGTAAAAGATTAGCTATAGATTTGCCGAGTAAAGTTGAGAATATAAAAGAAGTTTTAGAGAACGCTCAAAATATTAAAAATAGCTCAGATCCATTATTCTTGTACTTTGCAGCTTGGAGGGCTCCATGAAAAAAGTATTATTTATATCTGGACATCCAGATGATCACATAACTGGAGCAGGATTTTTAACACTTCTAAAAAATGATAATTACGAATTGATCGAGATAATTCTAACTAGTGGAAGCGGAGGATATGTTAAACCAGAAGATAAAGAAAAAATTATAGAAATAAGACAACAAGAACTAACAAAAGCAAGCAAATTATTAGGAATAAAAAAAACTTACTGTTTAAATTATGACGAGCATAATTTAATAATGAATAAGGAAAATGTGGAAGAGGTAACTGGAATAATAAGGCAAGTGAACCCAGAAATAATTATTATTCCTAATAGAGATGATTATCACGAAACTCATTTAGAGACAAACAAAATAGCTACAAAATCTATAAGAACTGCAATGAAGATAAGAAAATTAGAATTAGGAGAACCAGTCTCGCCATTAGTTGTTTTAGAATGGGAACATTCAATGCCAAATCAACCAGATATTATAGTAGATATAACAGAACAATGGTCATTAAAAGAAGAATTAATGAAATGTTATGGATCACAGCTTAACGACTTGGAATACCAAAAAACTAGAAGCCTTAATGAATATAGAGGTTCAGCTATTGGAGTTAAATATGCAGAAGGTTTTAAAACAAATCGTTTCATACCAATAAGAATGGATAAAATTTTGTTTAATAAAAATTAAAAAATTAATGCTTCTTTCACTTTTTTATATAAACCAATAGCATTTTTATTATCAAACTCTATTAATCTAATAAACTCGTCTTTAGTTTTAATTCCAAGGTCATTACCAGGATATATAAATAATAATTCTTCATCCATAATATAATATTATAATGATTATTTTTATATATTTATATGCTAAAAAAGCTATAATAAAGATAAAATAGCCCTAATTGCTATATATGCTATTGTTGCTATAATAATTGCTTTAATTATATCTAAAACCATATCTGATGTGCTAACTTTTATTGCCATTTTCAAAAACCCTCTTTTCTATTTTTGATAATCTTTTATATATTTTAAGCTTTTCGTCTAATCTTTTTTGTTCAAATTTTTGATTTTCCAACTCTCTATTAATTTCACTAAATTTTTTATAAGTAACTATTATAATAGCTGAAATTATAACAATAAACAATATTATTATAGTAATATAGTCTTTAATTTCAATAAGTTTTATATTCATTCTCTCTATTAATAAACCTAAAAATATAGACCCAATTAAACCTAATAATATAATTACTATTTCTTTAGCACTTATAGCCATTATAATTTTTATTATAAGCTATTATTAAAAATTTATATAGAACAAAATATCTAATAACTCCTCCCAATTCTTCCAATATAACTTGCCTTTTTATCGCAAACGACACACTTTCCTTTTACCTTCTCCTTTTCATAAATATTCAAAACCTTTGCTCCTTTTGTCTTAACTTTTATCTTATTTTATCCATAGAATATTTATATATTAGAATAACGTGATTATTTTATGAAATATAAAATCCAATATAAAGAATTTTTGAAAACTTTTTCTAAGGAACAAATTAAAGATATCAAGAATTATCACAAAGTAATTAATCTCCATAAAAGAGGCCTACCTATGAAAGAAATAAAGAAGATTACAAATGTAAGTAAAGATAAACTTCATCAATGGAGAAATACAGAAATTAAACCAATCTCAATTAAAGTATTGATTAAAGCTAAAGATAAAGGTTATTTCAGAACAATTTCAAAGAAGAAATTAGAAATTTTAGCTTATTTAATAGGATATAATCTTGGGGACGGAAATATTTCACGAAATTTGTGTAATACTTGGTTTTATGGAGTTAATTCAGATTTAGAAGACATAAAAAAATTAATCTTAAATTTTAATGTCAATCCCGTAATCTACACTTACAAAGTAAACAATGGAAAAATGGCTATACATAACAATGTATTTTCAAGATTTTTAGTTTGCTTAGGAGCTATTGTAGGGGATAAAACTAAATCAAAAATAAAAATACCAAAATGGATTTTAAAATCAGAAAAAGCTTCTGAACTAAAAAAGAAATTTTTACAAGGTTTTTTTGACAGTGAATTAAGTGAAATTAGATTAGAGAAGAATAAAGTCTCAGCTTATAAATCACTCAAATTATATGCCTCTAAAAATAAAGATTATATTGAAGATGGAAAAATATTTTTAGAACAGGTAAAATACTTGCTAAAAGAATTTAATATTGCTTCATCAGAGATAATGTTAGATCGAACTTATATTAGAGAAAGGGACAAAGGTCAAATGCAACAATTATTTTTTATCATTTATTCAAACTACATTAATTTGTATAATTTTATTAATAATATTGGATTTTTATATAATTCAAAACGAGTAAATAGCAGTAATAAAGCTTTATCTAAAATTAAACCTTTAGTAAAAAATGAATTAGAAAAAATAAGAAAATACAAAATATCAATTAAATTAAGAAAGCAAGGTCTTTCAGCTTACAAGATAGCTAAAAAACTGAATATTGATTCTTATCATATAAAAAATTGGATTTATTTTAATAGAAAACCTCGTTTATACAATTTTGTTGCAAATAGGTGAGCTAGTAATCTCTTGCTATATAAACAACATATTTAGATTTCTTATTGCAAATCGCGCACTTTCCATTAGCCTTTTCTTTCTTTAAATTTGTTCCTCTAACTCTCGCTCCAACATCTTTTTCAATAACCTCGGCGCATTTTTCTCCTTCTTTACTAATAGAACAAAATCCACATCTAGCTATATTTCCTTCTTCAATTACTTTTTTCATCTCGTCAACACTATTAACATTTTTAATTCTATCGTTAAAAATACTATCTGCCTGTTTCGTCAAATTTTTCAAACTTTCCCTCTTAACTTTTTCCAAATGTTTCATCAAATCTTTCTCAAAGATTATTTCTTTCTTATTCAAATCTCTTCTAAAAACAGTCAGTTTTTTTTCTTTCAATTCCTTTCTTCCCAAATCAATTCTAACAGGCACCCCTTTCATTTCCCACTCATTAAATTTTTCTCCAGGACTTTTGTTACTATTATCTACGATAACTTCAGCAAAATCTCCAATAACTCTTTTTATATCCTTCGTTTTTTTAATTAATTCTTTATCATTCCCAATTGGTACAATAACAACTTGTTTTGGTGCAATTTCCCACGGAAACCGTAATCCTTTATCGTCACCATGAACAATTACAATGCTCGCAAATATTCTTGATATTGCTGGGCCATAACATGTTGTCCAAACATATTTTTCATTTCCGTATTTATCAACAAATTTAATGTCAAAGGCCTTAGGAAAATCCTGCTTAATCACATGTGTAGATGGCTGTTGAACAACCCTTCCATCAGGATTTAAGACATCTGCTGCAAAAGTCCTTTCTGCTCCTGGAAATTTATCCCATTGAGGCCTCTCAAAAAATATAAAAGGCAATCCAAAAGTATCATGTAATAATTCCTTAGTAATTTCTCTATCTTCATCAACTTGTTTCATAGCATCTTCAAGAGTAGCAAAACAGCAGTGGGTTTCAATCCAATGAAATTCCCTGCTCCTCAAAAAAGGTCTTGTTGCTTTTGTTTCATATCTAAAAATATTGGCCCTCTGATATGTTTTAAACGGCAAATCCTTATAACTTCTTATCCAGAGATTAAACATTTGATAAAAAGCAGTTTCAGAAGTAGGCCTTAGAGCTAATCTCTCAACTAGTTTAGTGTTTCCTCCATGTGTCACCCAAAAAACTTGTGGAGAAAATCCTTTAACGTGACCCGCTTCTTTTTTGAAATTTTCCTCAGGAATTAATGTTGGAAAGAAATAAGGATTATGACCTCTTTCTTGTAAAGCTTTTTCAAAATACTTATATATTTTCTCCATACACAAAACACTCCAGGGTTGGAAAACTAAAAATCCTTTAATATTATATCTTAAATCTCCAAGCTCAGCTTTTTGAACTATCTGCGAATACCATTCAGAAAAATTCTCTTTTTTACTAACAGTTATCCCTTTTTCATCATTAACCATGAAAAGAATAAGAATAAGTATTTTATAAATTTAAGTGATAGTACTAGAGTTGCCGACTTTTGCTTATAAATACCACTTTATCGACGATAAAATCAAATTTAATTAAAATTTATCATTGGAGACTTTTTAATTAACTACGCTATCAAATAAATGACAGTTACTTTATTACTCATAACTGATTTTCATAAATTACTGTTAATCCTTATAATTAAAATTAATTAATATAATTATTTGATGTAAAAAGAGCTATTATTAATAGAGTGTGTAATTAAATCCATACTTACCATCAAGAAATGTAGTTATATGCTAATTTATAGGATTATTTAAAAGAATTTTTCAGCAACTCAGACGATAGTACGGTTATTCATTTATCAACTACTTCTACAATCTTACTATCTTTTACTTTCCTTAACTATTTCTTTATAAAAAGATATTAAAATAAATAAATTAAAATTTAAAAAATTGATTTATCTCCTGCCTTTTTTATCTGGCTCGCAATGAGGACAAAATGGCTTTATCAATTTAAACAATCCTTTTAAAATCAGTAAAGCTCCTATTATATGCCAAATATACTGTATCCAATAAATTGCTGTTACAAGCACAATAATACCCAAAACAATATATTTTCCAGACGAGCATTTTGAGCAAGCACCGTTATGACATGAAGCGTTCATTAATCACCTCCTTTAGTAATTTATTATTTATAAAAATTATAACTGATGATATAATCTATCTATGATAATTATTAATAAACGATTTATATTATTAATCATAAACTTAATATTACTCGTATTTATTAGTTAATAACTATTATCTATTGATAATTTTAGTTTTTATTATTTGACTAATAAAAGACCTCTTATTATTTTATCATTAATTTTTTAAATAATTTATATTAATACTTTATATATTAATTGCGTTTCCTGTTAACAATCCACTATAGACTAATTTATTAACAAATAAGGATTTAAATAGGTTTTCTTTAATATTATTAATTGGGCCCGTAGTTCAATGGATAGAATTCAAGGTTTCGGCCCTTGAGATCGAGGTTCGAATCCTCGCGGGCTCATTTATTTATTATTACTATTAGAGTTATTAATAAAGCAAATAATTTCCAATTTATCGATGGAAAAATAAAAATTGGCAGAGTTTCATTGCGAGTTCTCTTAAAAATATTATAAAAATAAAAACAGATAAATACTTAAACTCTTAACACCTATGATTATTAAATAAATAGAGGTGAGATTATAGAATGGCGAAAAAAAAGAAAAAAAAGAAAAAAAGATAAGTTTATTTTAAAATTTTTTTATTTTTGGTTAATATTTTTATAGTTTTCTTATAAAAAATTATTTTTATTAATAACTTTTGTTGTTAAAATTAAATTTCAGAATTTGTTAATTTAATAATAATTTACAAGTTTTTTGCTTAGAAACCTTGTATTTTTTTAGAACAACTGAAAAACGAGAAAAATAACAACTATAAAGTTTTATTCTCTATATTTTTAGTTGCTTTTATATCAATAAATCCCAGATTAGACTTTTTAATAATGCCTTTAAGTTTAAGTTGGTCTCTTACTAGTTCTAAATCTCCTCGAAATCCTTCTATTTTAAAATCTTCCTTGTTTAGATTAACCAAAATTTTTCCGTTGTTTAATTTAATTGCACCAGAAGTTTTATAACTTAAGACATCCAAATAAAAATTATCTGCCCCCAAAAAACTAAAATCAGAATTTTCTAGTAAGATTTTCATGTCGGAACTGCTTGTTATAGGTATGCCTTCAACAAAAACATTTTTTGCCTTTCCATCCAATTTTTCAATATTATTTTTATTAAAAATCATTTTTCCATTAAAACCATCTATAACAATGCTTGCTTTATTTAATTTCAATTCTTCTTTACCAACAAAAAAATTACCAGAAGAAATTTTTAATTCTATCTTATCCATCTTGCTGTTTATCTCTATTTTATCGGGGGATGTTAATACTGCGTTGATGTCAATAATACTCCCGCTATCTTTTATAATGCTTCCTGTAATTGATTTCGCAAAACTAGGATTATAAAATGAGGTATAAATTAAAAAACCCAATACTCCAGCAAAAACTAAAAAAACAAATAGCCAAATACGGCTTTTTTTATGAGATTTTTTTTGATCTATCAACTGTATCTGTGCGTCCATTGTTATCTAGCTCTTGTCCTCCAACTCCCCATTTTACTGCCTAAAAACTCTATGAACTTAAAGGGGCTATTTATATTTTTTATAATAAGCTTATTTTCTTTGGCAAACATATGAATCTCGACATCTCCATAAGCTAACAATCTTTCTAATAAAGTTTGATTTATATTTGAATCACTTATTGCATTAAACTCCAGCCGTTTTAAGACTATTGAAAAATACCCGTTTTTGTGAACAATAGAATTATTATTAATCTCATAATAATTTCCAAGCCTATGAATTTCAGTTGCAATTAACACAGCTATTATAAAAGCTAACGACAGTTTAAAGGCAGTATCATCTAAAGGCCTTCCAGAAAACTTTGCATAAATAATTACTGCCACTAAAACAACTATCATCAAATAAAGGGGGATATAAATTTTTCTGGAGTTTCTTACTCTTAGTCTATCCCTAATTAAAATATTCTTATCTGTTTTCAATTCTTTTTTCCTCTTTTTCATTTTATCGTTATCATCAAATTAAACTTAAATTACATTAATTAGAAGAGCTGGCTTTTTATAAAGATTTTGTCTGTTGATTAAATGGAATATATCTTCTCGTCATCGTAATATAAACATAATTGA
>CAYIJD010000022.1:0-11481 GCA_964363655.1 Candidatus Woesearchaeota archaeon
TTATAAAGAAGTTACAAAAATTACCTTTATTCAAATTTTGTTACATTTATTTATCTTATTCTCTTTTTTTTCTTATGAATTATCTTCTTTTTCAATTTTCTTTTCCTCTTTCTTTTTACCTCTCTGTCTTCCCTTTTCTTCCGCATTGTCTTTTTTCTCAACTTCAAACTCAAATCCAGTCATATCTTTAAATTTGTCTTTGAAAATTTGTAAAAAAATTTCTGCTTCTTTATCAAAATTAATCCTCTTGCTATTATCTTTTTCTTTTATTTCAAAATTAAATCTTTTTTTAAAAAAGAAATCTTGCAGGGCATTAATTTTTTCTTTGTCATTTATAATTTTTTTTGTTATTTTGAAATTATAATCGACTGGTTTTCCTGCAAGAGGGGTATTGAAATCTATAGTAACTCTCCCTCCTGAAACTGAAATTACTCTTGCTATTACATTATCTAATTGAAGAACTAATCCTGGATAAGGATTAATTTTTTGTTTTGTAAAATGGCTTAATGAATAGGTCTTTATTAAGCTAGGATTTCTTTTTCCAAAAGCTTTTTCAGGAGTTAAATAAATAGAATATTCTTTATTTAATTCCTTATCAATAAGTTCTTCGTCTATTCCCTTCAAGATCATCTGATTGCCTACTGAAATAATTAACGGCTTTATTACTTCTGGGTTCTGCAAACCGATTTTTTTAGCTTCCTCTGCATTTGTTGTATCAAAAACTTGATTATTAGATTTTCCAGTAAATTCTATCTCAATAAAATCATTTTTCTTTATTTTTTCCATTTTAAATTGATCTATTGAGTTTAATTAATAGGTAAATTTTCTATTAAAACAGCTGATTTATTAATATTTTGGTTTAATTAATAATTGAGAGGAGTTTAAAAAGCCGATGGAATTTAAGGATATTATTTTTATGATCTGTTTGTATTTGAAAAAAGAGATAAGATTTATAAACGCAATTTCAATTCATTTATTATAAAAATTTATTTAATAAAAAAATGGTTTTAAAAGTAATAGATGCGGCAGAAGCAAAACAAGGTGCATCAATAATGGTGGAGGGGATTCCTTGTGTTGTTAAATCAAATGACATTAGTAAAACGGGAAAACATGGCCATGCTAAGTGCAGAATTGAAGCTATTGGAATTATTGACGGGAAAAAAAGGGTTTTTGCAGTTTCTGGACATGAAAGATTTGATGTTCCGCTGATTAATAAAAATAGAGCCCAGGTTTTAAATATTTTAGAGAATAAAGCAAATATAATGAATCTAGAAAATTATGAAACACTAGAAATTCCGATTTCAGAAGAATTAAAACAAGAAATTAAGGAAAACGACAATGTTGAATACTGGGATATTGAAGGAAGTAAAATAATTAAAAGGAAAATTTGAATAAGTTTTAATTAAATTAATAAAAATAGTGGCGAGAACTAGTAATCAATAAATGAAAGAAGTTCTAGCTCATAAATTTTTAAAATTATCAATAATAAATATAAAAAATGGCAAATTTAAATGAACTATTAAAAGAATGTTTAGAATATCTAAGAAATATTAAAAAAATTGAGCTATGGCCGATAGAAGAGACTAATAGAAAAGATTTATATGATAATATCAAAAATTTTTTTGATGAAGAATCGGAATTAGGATTAAAACTTGTTTACAAGGCAAATCCTGTTGATAATATTACTAGTGAACAGATAGGAGCATTTTATCTTTTCAATAAAGGTCCATCAGTTGAACTCTCTGATTTAGAAGATCTTCCAGCAATTTCAATTGAATATGATAATAAATATATACTTAGGAATAAAACTTATTTTTTATTACATTCAATAAAAGAATCGTTAGGAATTGAACTTTCTATAAAAGAGTTATGAAAATGGAAAACAATGAAAGATTAGATGAAATTGTAGAATATAGCACAAATCTTAAACAAATAAATTTATGGCCAATCGAAGAAGCTGATAGAATAGAGTTATATAATGATATTAGAAAATTATTTGATGAAAATAAACTTACATTAGAATTAAGATTTATAAACGAAATAATTAGTGTTAATAGTCGTAAAAGAATTTCTTTTTATAATTTTGAAAGAGGTGAGTCGGTTCACATTTCATATACAGAAGATGCCCCTACAATTTCAGTTAAACATATTGATCAAATAATTATTAAAAATAAAGCTTATTGTTTAGCTAACTTAATAAACGAAAATTTGGGAGTTGAATTATCTATAGAAGAGTTATAAAAATGGAAGATTTAGATGAATTAAAAAATCTAGCTGTTAAAGTTGATAAACTTCTTAAAGAAGAACTTGAAAAAGAAAATATAGATTATACTATAGCAGAGGCAAGAATTTATAATGTAAAAACTGTTGGGGTTCAGGGAGATTATAGAACTTATTGTTATCCGGCTGAAATTACGTTATATCAAAAAGAAAAGTTTGTCTGGAATAAGGATTTCCTATCAAGATTAAGTACAAGGATAACAAATGAAATTAAAGATATTAATAAAGTTGTTTATGTAATTGGATTTAAAAATTAAAAATGGCAACAAAACTTTTACCTGCTCAAGCAAGATTATTTAAAAATATATTTGTATGCAAAAATTGCAAATCAAAGATAAGAGCAGATCAAAGAAAAATCTTAGAAAAAAAAGTAAGATGCAGAAAATGTTTAGGAAAAAATTTCAGGCCAATAAGGAAGAAGTAAATCATCTCCTTTTATAAAAAGTAATGATAATTTCGTAGCTCTGTTGAATCTGCTATCTTATATTATGATGATTTCGATTTATTTAATTTTATATAACAAACATTTAAAAACCTTCTCTGATTTTTATTAAACTGGAATTAAACTGGAATTGAAAATAAAAGATGTCGTTTTATATTTATGATATTGGTTTTTTAATTATCTTTAGCTTATTTGTAGGAATCTTTCTTTATAAAAAAAGACATAATCTAAAAAGAGAGGGGATAATGTATTTATATAGAACAAAGGTTGGAATAAAATTCATTAATTATGTTGGGAAAAAATATAAAAAAACTTTAGCTGTTTTGGGTTTTATTGCGGTTATTGTAGGATATTTATTGATGTTAAGTATGATTTACTTTTTGTATAAATTAGTTTATATTTATTTATTTGCTCCAGAGGTTGTCAGACAAATAAAAATACCGCCTTTAATACCTTTAATTCCTTATCTTCCTGAAGCTTTTAATATAAGTTTTCTTCCTCCATTTTATTTTACTTATTGGATAATTTCAATTGCAGTAATTGCTATTTTTCATGAATTTGCCCATGGTATAATTGCAAAAAGATATAATGTTCCAATTTTAACTACAGGATTCGGATTTTTAGGGCCTTTTTTAGCTGCTTTTGTAGAACCCAATGAAAAAATAATGGTCAAAAAGCCAAAATATCAGCAAATAGCTATATTATCTGCAGGCGTTTTTACTAATTTTGTTTTAGCTATAATTTTCTTTTTAGTTCTCTCAGTTTTTTTTATGATTAGTTATGCTCCAGCCGGAGCTATTTTTAATACTTACACTCCAGGAATTGTTGAAATTAGCAGTATTACTATGATTGGAGGTAAGGTTGTTGAAATTGCTGATAAAAAAAACATTTTAAAAATAATTAACAGGAATAATTTAACAGATGATTTAATTTTAGGGAATGAAAATCAGATAAATTTTACAAAAATAATTTCTGACAATAAAACCTACTATACAAATATTGAAAATTTTAAAGAACAGCTTGAGAAAGCTAGATCAAGAGAAACAGAAAAAATCGTAGTTTATGAAAATCTCCCAGCTATTAATGCTGGATTAAGAGGAACTATAATTAGAATCAATGAGAATGAAATTAAAGATTACAACGACTTAGTTGATATAATGAAAAATTTAAAACCGGGAGAAAAAATTAAAATAATTACAAAATATAAGACTAAGGATAAAGAAGAATTTCTAGAGTATAATCTTATTTTAGCTGAGGATTTTAATCAGCCTGGAAGGGCAGTTATAGGGATTGGATTAATAGATGTTAAAGGAAAAATTATAGGAAAAATATTTGATTTTTTTAATTTTTTTAAAAAAACTGGGACAGACTATGAGCCAAGATTTAATGCAGAGCTGATTATTTTTATATATAATTTAATCTGGTGGCTGGCTTTAATTAATTTAAGTGTGGCTTTAGTCAATATGTGGCCTGTCGCTATTTTTGATGGCGGGAGGATGTTTTTTTTAACTATTCTGGCAATAACGAAAAACGAGAAATTTGCTAAATCGGCTTTTGCATTTATGACGTACTTGATTTTAGGAAGTTTGTTTTTGTTAATGGTTGGGTGGTTTTTGGCTGTTTTTTGATTACATAGTATTAACACATTAAAATAAATTTTAAATACTAGACTATCTTAGACATAGATAGAATGGAACAATTTAATTTAAAAAAAATAGAAATTTCAAAAAATATAGAGATTGAAATTTCTGGTTTAGATAATATTGCAAAAAAACTGATACTAAAAGAGGATTATCCTAGTGCATTGAATTATTTGAATAAAGAATATAGTTTATTAAATGAGCCTTTTGAAAAAAAACTTCAAGACTTTAAAGAATGGATAAACTCTGATTTTGGAAAAAGAGCTAGAAAAGTAGGAGAAGTTATGGAAAAAATAATAGAGTATAAAAAAGAAAAAAATACAGAAGAATCAAGCAGAGAAGATCATCTTGAAGCTTTTTATAAATGTCTGGGCGTTTCTGGCTCGGAAGCATCTGCAGAATATATATCTGCGCAACACACTCCTACAAGGGCAGACTTAAATATATCTAAGGCAAAAAGATTATCTGAATTAGAGGAATCTATTCGAAATTATGCCAAAGCTTGATTTAATTTCACATAAACACCAAACCATCTTTTGTTAAAACTACAAAGCGGATTCCGACTGGAAGTGAAAGCAATGCAGAAATCAATGCCATATGTTCTTTTCCTTCGCCGCTTGCTATTGACAAAGCAACTTCAGTCCCTTTAATTTTTCCATTAAGCTTTTTCATTATTTCTTCCTTTAACTCTAATATAGAATTAGTGGTTATTTCAATAAACTCAAAATCTTTTTTAACAGTAAATTGTTTTGCGAAACTATCCCCAATTAGAATAATTTGCTCCCACTCTCCATGATTTATCACTCCTGCAACCTGTCCCCATGTCCCTTTTCCTGTTCCTAAAAATGCCACTAGCTCCATAACCTAAAATAAAAAGGTAAATTTATAAGTTTATATGTGTTAGAATGGTTGTAGTTAAATAAATTATTTGTAAATATCTTTTTTGTGACAAATTTTCATTATATAAACAATCAATTCTAGGTCTTTAATTTTATAAAGAATCCTATAATAATCATATCTTAAATTCTATAATCATATCTTAAATTCTATAATCATTTCAATTTCCTTTAAGTTTTCCAATTCTTAGATTAGTTTTTAATTTTTCAATCTCGCTTTTTCAGACCCTCTAAAATTTTTTTCATCTCTTCATTTACTGCATTTTCGCGTTTTGTATACTCACCCCAATCAACATACATTCCATAATGAGCATTCTCATATTTATCGAATTTTTTGTCCTCTCTAATATCATTCACTTCTTCTATTACTTTTTCCAAACTATCTATATAATTTATATTGCCAAAGGTTAGATTTAGCTGTCTTTTTGCTTCTTTAATGATTCCAATAATACTTCCCGCATATCTCGTTGGTTCTGAAGTTGGTGTTGAACTAATAAAAAAATTAAATGCTTCCATATAAACTCTCTCCATTCTTTTTTTCAAATCACTTCTTTCTCTTATAAAATCTTCAGTAAGCATCTTAAACAAAGAAATTGCTGTATAATATTGATTTCCTTGGACAGTTCCGATTACACTACTATAAACTTCTTTTTCAGCAACTTCTACCAACTCAATAAGAATTTTTTCTATATATGTTTTATTACTAATTAATCTTACAATTAAATCGTTATAACCCTCTCTATGATGAACTTTTAATTCGTCAAGCTTATCTTTTAGTTTTTCATCTATTTGTATTGTCGTTACCATAGTTATCTATAAGTTACTACAACTTATAAATATTTCTGTTATAAACTTTTTCATAGAATTTAAATAATGATAATTCTTTTTGTAATTATGAAAGACCTCCCTTTAGCTGAAATAACTTTAAGAAAATATGAAAAACCAAAGGATTTAGAAAAAAGGGAGTTAGTTAGAAAAGTTTGTTTGTCTTTAGGGTTGTTGCAATTGGGAGATTCTAGAGATGTTATTGTTGATATTTTAATGGTTTTAATAAATGCCAATAATAAAAAGGAAAAATTATCTAGCGAGGAAATTGGAAGAGAGGTTGAAATTATTAGAAAAAAATACAGTCTAGAAAATAAAGGCCTTGCAGAATCAAATATAAGAAGACAGTTGAAAAGATTAATAGATAATATGCTAATTAATAAACAGAATAATATGTATAGTTTAACAGAGCATAATTCTTTAAAAGAGATTTTTGAGAAAAATATAGAAAAATTTGTCCTGCCTCAAATAGTTGAGAGAGTTAAGGAGTATTTGGGGGAGTTGGAGAAAATTTAGGGAATGTATGTAACTTCTAATTTTATTCTATCTGGGTCTTCAAAGAAGACGGCATAATATCCTGCTTTATATCTGGGAAATGTTTTTTGGAATGGTTCAATTTAGTTCATATAACCTTATAAATTAATAATTTCTTTATTTTTAATGGGGAATAAAAACATAAACATTAAAGTTTTTGATTACATTCAAGAATTAGATTGTTTTAAAACTACTAAAGAATATGATAATATTGCATATAAACTGGGATTAAATGAATGGAATCCGGTTGTCTGGATAGGAAGATTATTTACGCTTGATAATGATTATGGAGAACACTGGTTTGATAACTGGGATGAAAGAGAAGAATTAGAAGAAAAAGCTAAAGGATTAGGATATGATAGTGAAGAATTATTTATCGTAATTCCAGATAGATATAAGGATGGAAGGGATGGGCCTTGTCATCCTCCTGAACTTAGAAAAAAATTCTGGACAGATGTTCTTAAATCCTTACATTTGAGTCTTGAAACATTATTTGAGGAGGCTAGATATAATAATAAAGACTTAGAAAAATTCTTTGACAATCACAGAATTAAAAATTTAGAAGAAAGAATTATAGAAGTTAGAGAGAGTTATAAAATAGCAAATCAAAAACTAGGTTCATAAATTAAAACCATATATTTAAAAACCCATTTTCTTATTGTAATTAATTATCATAAAGATAATAAAACTACATCATTTAGCTTCAGTTTTCTAGAAGTTTAAGTGCATAGGTAGTATGTAAATAAAGTTAGATAGAGTTAATAACTAGATAAAGTTCAGTAACTTGCTAACTTGGTTTAACTAAAAAATAATTTAAATAAAAAAAATATAATTAAAAAAATAAATATAAAAAATGTCAGAAGAAGAAAAGTTCCTTGATGCGGTAAGAAAAATTAAAGAACTTGAAAGTAAAAAAGATAAAAAAAGAAATTTTAACCAAACCATAGACTTAATTATAAATTTAAAGGATTTTGATGTCAGAAAAGATTCTTTTAGTGTTTTTGTAGAGGTTCCGAATAAAATTAAAGAAAAAAAAATTGTTGGTTTTTTTGAGAAAGAAAATAAATTAATTAAAGTAATTAAAAAAGATGATTTTCCTAAGTTTAAGGAAAAAAAAGATATTAAAAAATTAATTAGAAATTATGATTTTTTTATTGCTAATGCAAAACTAATGCCGGCTATTGCTACGACCTTTGGAAGAATTTTGGGACCTGTTGGAAAAATGCCAAATCCTCAACTTGGAGTTTTAAATTCAGAAGATGAAAATTTGGTTAAAGAGCTTATTGATAAGCTTAATTCCAATATCAGAATAAAAGTTAAAGAACCTAGTATTAAAATTGGTATAGCTAAAGAATCTTTAACTGATGAACAAATAGCTGAAAACGCTCTAACCGTTTATAGAAAAATTGTTGATACTCTGCCAAAAAAAATAGATAATGTAAGAAATGTTAAAATTAAACTTACAATGGGAAAACCGGTTAATGTCGATATAAAATGAAAAATAATCTGATAAATAATTGGTATCGAGAAATATATTTAGTAGCAGCTGTAACTTTAGATAAACTAAAAATTGCTTTAATACCAAATCTCCTAGAATAAAAATTTATTAATTAATAATATAAAATGACAAACGCTTCAGAATCAATCAAATTGAAAGAGAAACAGGTTAAAGATTTAGCAGAGCTTATTTTAAAATCTAAGAGTTTTATAATAGCAGGTATTAAAAATCTCCCTTCAAGACAATTTCAAGAAATTAAAAAATCTATAAGAGATAAGGCTATTGTTAAAGTTTCTAAAAAGAATATTATGTTAAGAACAATTAAGTTTATTGGAAAAGAATCTATAAAGGAATTAGAAAATTATATATCCTCTGACTGTGCTTTTGTCATCTCTAATCTTGAAGGATTTGAATTAGCTGGTTTATTATCAAAGAAAAAAACTCCTGTATTCGCAAAAGCTGGTCAACTAGCAGAAGAAGATATTGAAGTTAAAGAAGGAATTACAGATCTAGTCCCAGGACCTGCTATTAGTGAATTGGGTTCTTTAGGATTACAAGTTTCTGTTCAAGAGGGTAAGATAGCTATTAAAAAAACCAAAGTTGTTATAAAAAAAGGAGAGACGATAAATCAAAATGCTGCTTCTATATTTCAAAAATTAAATATCCAGCCATTTAAAGTAGGATTAAATATTATAATTATTTATGATGTTGAAAAAGAAAAAATTTATAAGGACATTAAAATTGATTCAGAAAGTTGTGCTCAAGAATTAAAAATAGCTAGTAATAAAGCATTAAGAATTGCCCAGAAAATTAATTATTATTGTAAGGGAACTATTAGATATTTTTTGGCAAAGGCAAATTCACATTCAGAAAAATTGAAAAGCTTTATTAAGGCTTAAAATACAAACATTTAAAAATAAGTTTAATATCCCTTTTTTATGGAATCTAGAGAATTAATAAAAAAATTAGAAAAACTTGATATTTCAAGATGGAATGTGCGGGGATGTTTTTGTGGGGATTGCGGAGATTATTGGCTTAGTGCTTATAATTTTGAATCAGAAATAGACAAATTTAAAGTAATACTTAGCGGAGATGAACGTTCTCTAATGGGCTATCCATACCATGAAATAAAATTAACACCTCAATACTACCATTTAAAAATATTAAAAGGAAATGAATCTATTTTAGAAATTTCTAGTGAAGAAGTTATTAATCTTTATAAAAAAGTAAGAAGGGATTACGACAAACACAGTCACGAAGAATTTTTAAAAAAAGAAAAGAGAGAATCTTCAAAGAAAGAGGAAAAAAGAAAGAGAAATTTAAGAGGCCTTGAAATTGCTCTTAATATATTTTAATAATTCATATAAAAATTATATAAATGCCTATTTAACATACAGATAATTTTAAAAACGAAGATTTAATAAATAAATGATAGGAATGAGTAGAATGAGAAATGTTAATGCGCAATATCTTGCAGAATTGCTTGATGATAATAGTAAATCACTTAGATTTAGAAACCCTATATTAAAATTAGCTGAAAATAATTATTTTATTAGAATCAAATAAGATTTTCAAGGAAGATCAAAAGATTTATACTATATTGTTAATGAAGAAGAATTCAAAAGATTAATAAAAGCTTAAAATAAATTAATTAAAAATGGAATATATTTATGGTGCACTTTTGCTGCACAAATTAGGAAAAGAAGTTAATGAAGAGAATTTAAATAAAGTTCTTCAAGCTAGCGGCGCAAATATAGAGGATAGTAAGGTAAAAAGTCTTGTGGTTAGTTTGAAAGATGTTGATATAGATAAAGAACTAGAGAGTGCTGTTATAGCTAGCACTGTTCCTGCTGTTATAAGTAAAGAAGAAAAACCAGCTGAAGAAAAAGAAGAAAAAAGAGAAGCTGCTGCAGAAGGTTTAAGCGCTTTGTTTGGATGACTATGAATGGTTTTTAATTAATCATCCTTTCAAGTTAAATCTTTTTAATGATATCCATAAAAATTTTTCTAACATCTAAGCTAAGAATTACATATCAGACGATCAAATTAATACCTCGATAATTTTATCTACTTCCAATTTAATAAGAACTTCAATATTAAAAACATATATTTAAAAACTTCTTTTTATCTGTATTTTTATGGGAAGATATAATTATAGATTTATTAAGACAAGATGCCAGTCTTGTAAAAATGAACAAATAATATTTGAGGGAGCAACTACAAAAGTTCAATGTCTTGTTTGCGATGCAATTCTAGCTGAGCCTAAGGGCGGAAAGGCAGAGATAAAAGCAAGAATTGTTGAAGTTTTGAGTTAGTTTTTTGTTAGTAGAGAATATAAATATTTAAAAATTATTTCTTATTAATGTATCTATGGTAAAAATAAAAACATTGAAAGACTATTTGTTAGAAGTAGGAGTAAAAGAAATTTGTTGATAAATCTGGTTTTACATATAAAATTGTAGATATTGAACGAGTCTTCTTTCCTTCTCACGATAAAAATCCTGATAATCATCATAATTATTATATTGGAATAAGAGGAGAATCTGAAGATAGAAAGATTCTCCTTGATTATCTTCATTCTCATTTAGATGATTTAGAGGCAGTAGAAGTTTCTTCCCTTGATGGGTTTTAAATATATAAATTTTTAAATAGTATTATCTTTTTAATTTATTATGAAATCTTATTTAGAACAAGAATTTCAAGAATCATTTGGAAGGAACTTGGGAGAAAAAGTTATACAAGAAGTTTTAAATGAGGGAAATGTTGAATGTAATCATCGTTATATATTTTATATTAATAATGCGTTTGATGGGCAGGCCTGGTGGTGTGATAATTGTCGAAGACATGAAAGAATGGATTATTCACCGGAATTTAAAATAAAATTTCCAGCAAATGCTTTAATCAGCACGCCTAATCTAGAATACGGAGGAGAAAGTTTTTATGCATTTAAAACCGATAAAGAAGGTATAGCTGATAAAGCTTTGGATAAAAAAGAATGGGTAAAAAGAGATAAAAAATATTAATTGTTAGTTTTATGAATATGGTTTAGTAACAATTCTAAAAACAGCAGATATAAACTTCAAACCTTAATTATCTCGAACTCCAGTTTTCTCTGAACTAGTTCAATAAATTTATTTTCATCTTCTAGCATTATAGTACAGCCTGCTGCATATTTATGTCCTCCAAAATTGCCTCTTCCTAATATTTTAACTACAGATTCTAAAAGCTCTTTAAGATTTCTAGAGGAATTTCTGCCGACTATTCTCGCAGAAATTTTAATGTCATTATTATTATAAGCCATTCCAATAATTACAGTTCCTTCTTTATAAATAGAAGAAAAAGAGAGTATTGAAGCTAAAGTTCCAA
>CAYIJD010000023.1:0-11211 GCA_964363655.1 Candidatus Woesearchaeota archaeon
TTATTTACTGCAAGAGGAAGAGTTTTTTGGTTAAAAGCTTATAATGTTCCTGAAACTCAGAGATATGGTAAGGGACAAGCAATTGTTAATTTATTGAATATAAAAGAAGATAGTATTACCAATGTAATTGCTGTAAAAGAGTTTAAAGATTGTTTATTTATAGCAACTAAAAAAGGTTTAGTCAAAAAAATAAAGTTGGAATTATTTTCTAAACCAAGAAATGCCGGAGTTAGAATTATTAATCTTCCTCCAGATAATAGTGATGAAGTTGTTGGTGTTAAAAAAGTTTTTAATAACCACGAAGTAATGTTAATAACTAAAAAAGGACAGGCGATTAGATTTAATGAAAGAGAAGTTAGGGAAATGGGGAGGGCAAGTTATGGAATTACTGGAATTAAGCTGGAAAATGATGAGGTCGTTAGTTTAGAAATAATAGAAGATGTTAAAAGTACTTTATTAACAATAACTGAAAAAGGCTATGGAAAAAGAAGCAGGATTGAAGATTATAGGTTAACTGGAAGGGCTGGAAAAGGCGTAATAAACTTAAAGATTAATGAGAAAACAGGAGATGTTGTCGGAACAACTAATGTTTATGATAAAGATAAATTTGTAGTCTCAACAAAAAAAGGAATTGTTATAAAAACAAGAGTTAAAGATATTAGGGTTATGGGAAGAGCGACAAGCGGAGTTAGAATAATTAAATTACAGCAAGGAGATAAAGTAAGTTCTATAGCTAAGTTAGTTGAGGATGAGGTTGAGGTTTCTGGTTCTGAAGATTCTAGTGAGAAGGAATGATTTAGTTATGAATTTTTCGCAGAAAAATTTAAAAGAAGCTTTTGGTTCTTCTGAAAAAATAAGAACTAGCTTGAAAAAAGAGATTTTAAAAAAGTAAATAATGATGGAAAGAGTAATCCTAGTTAATTTCTAAATTAGCAACCAAAAGATTTATAAGTACCTAAGTACTTATGTACCTATGGTATTAAAAATAGAATTTAATAATGAACTTGAAAGAAAATTTAGAGAATTAGCTATGAGAAAATATGGTTTTTATAGAGGATCTATAAAGAAAGCTAGTGAAGAAGCTTTAAAATCTTGGATGAGATCAGAAGAGAAAATACCTTCTGTTAAACCTATTAAATCAATAAGAGGCATTTTGAGTAAATTTAAAGGAGAGCAAAGTTCAGTTGAAATGCAACACGATAAATCAGGATGGATAAAATAAAGTTTGTTGATGCTAATATATTTCTTGAATTAATGCTTGATGACGATAAGGCAGAAGAGTGCGAAAATTTTTTTAAAAAAATTAAAAATAAAGAAATAGAGGCAGTCACTTCTGACTTTATTTTATATACTTGTATAGTCAAGATTGAACAAAAACTGAAGTCTGTTTCAAAAATAGAACAGTTTTTATTTTATATTAACCAAATGAATTTACATATAATAAGGCCCTTATTAGGTGATATGATTAATTCATTAAAAATTTCTGAAAAATATAAACTTGATTTTGATGATAGCTTTATTATTTCTTTAATGATAAATAATAATATTAAGGAATTAGTTTCATTTGACAAACATTTTGATAAAGTTAATTTAATAAGAAGAGAAGTTCCTTAATGAAATTTTTATAAAAAAATTCTATGATAAAATTAGTCATTTTTCCCACCATTTTTCTCTTTCTTTAGTATTTTCTACAACTATTTTATCCAGAAATAACTTCCTCTCGACAATGCAGATAAATTATAAAGAATGCTTAGAGTTTATAAAAAGCTAGATAAAAATAATTGATAAATTTCAATAATTAACGAAAAAATTCTTGATTTCTGAATATAACCTAATTAATAAACCAAAAATAGATAAGCTATGAGATAGAAACTTGCTGTAAGTTTGAGTTTTCAAGCTTATTAAATAAAAGTAATTAATAAAATAAAAATATAAAGAGAGAAAAATAATTAATAAAATTATAATAATCAATAAAAAGCTGGTTTCTAAATACAAATTAATAATTACTTATCAAAAATAAATAAAAATCACTCTCCACCCCACATCTCCCTTCTTACTTCTGCAATAATTAAATTTTTTGTCGGATGTTTTGTTGTTATATCACCTACTGAAATTCTTTTATTTTCATCTTCGGCTTCTGTTAGTTCTCCTAATCTATTTGTATAGTGTTTTAAATTAAATTTGTTATTTTGGTCAAGTTTATTTGTTATTTTTTTTATTCCATAAGGGATTTTTTTAGGCAGTCTGTTAAATAGAGTTTGTTGATTATTAAATTCAAGCAAGCTTTCTCCTGAATAAAATTTAAGGTCTTGACCGCCTGCTTTTAATTCATTAAAAGTTTTTAATGCATAACTATCAATATCATGACCATTTATTTCAATATCATGAGTTAAAAGTTCTATTGATTGTCCGCCTAAACCAATTGCATTGCCAGTTATTTTATTATTTGTTTCTATCGTTGCTTTTCCTGTAATAAAATAAGCTGTTATTGATGTTGTTTGTGGGATTGTTTTAAGAATTTTTGTTGATTTTAATGATAGTGGTAGAATTATTGCTGTAGTTGTTTGCTTATTAGATTGAGTAATTCCAATTCCCGCAAGAAGATTTTTTATTTCAAGGCCTTTATGCGTTTTTGAAGGATTGTTGGGATCATCTCCATCAATTCCATTTAAAACTAGAGTCGTTTCATCACTTACTTTAGCAGCTAGTTGTTCTGGCACAATAACATTTGCATTTTTTATATCTACTTCATTTTTTCCTTTTGTGTTTATTTCTGCTTCTTTATTTTTATCATTTTGAGATACTAGAAGTTTTGGGTTTCCTTTTCCATCTTCAAGAGCTAAAGCTGCTTCTCTTGCAAGTGTGGCTTTAATTCCTCCTCCAGATTGTTCAACACTTGTTTGCCCTTGCCCATTACTTTTCATTTGTTGTGCAATTTGTTGTGCAAATTGCGAAAGTAGTTGAAGAACTTGTTGGAATTCTTGCCCTCCTCCTGCTTGCCCCTGTCCTGGACCCCCTCCAAGCCCTTGAGGAACTTTGGGATAACTTCTGCAAGTTGGACATGAAGGAACAGATGGTTTTGCACTTAACGGAGAAGCCTTTAAGATTTTTCCAGTTCCTGTTTGTATATCCCATCTAACTCCATTAGATAATTCAAGACGCAAGATATTTGGAGAGGTAGTTATTTTAGTTCCTTCTTCGAAGTCATTTAAATTACTTTTTAATTTTGGATTTTTTGGGTCTATTAATTCATTATTTTCTGTTACCTTCCAGCCATAAAGATTTGAGTCACTAGAAAATTTAGCATTAAACTTTTTAGAGTTTAGCGTTTCTATTCTTACATCATTTGGAATTATATTTTGCTCATTCATAGCTTGTAAAAATTGGTTGTAATTTTGTTGAGCAATTTCATTTGTTACTGGCAGCCATTGCGTTCCTTCTGGATTTGTTTTTTGTGTAGAACTCCATTGCTCTGTAGGATTGTCTGGATTATAATAAGCAGGACCAGGTGCTTGACTACTCCCACCACCAGACCCACAACTAGGACCGCTGCAAGTTTGCCCAAAAACCAATCCAACTAAAGATATTATTAAAATTATTAATAATAAACCAGCTGCCTTTTTTCTATTTTGTTTAATAGTTATCATTTATATTTTTTAATTATTAATTTTATGTTATTTAATTTATTTGTAATCCAAATTTATTAGTTTAACGGTTTTCGTTATCGTTTTTTCAACTTCCTAGCTTTTTTATTAGTTACCTTTTATTTAATAATAAGTTTTATAATTCTCTTACCTTTCTATTTTAATATCTTAAGCTTATAAAATATTTAATAGTTTTTCTATAGAGCTCTCTATACATTAATTTAATAGTTATCCTTTTTATTATCAATTTCAACTTTATTTATTATCTAATTTTGATATCAAAAATCTAAGAGAGACTTCTGTTGCTTTTTCCGTTTATATTTTGCATTTTATTAATTCCTTATTTACCCTAATTTAATTAATAATATCAATTTATCTTGGAAGCTTTAACTATTCTTGCTTGATAAACAGAGTTTTCTAGTCCTTCATTGTAATTAATTACTATTTCCATCTATATTATTAAATTTATTTATTATTCTGAATTAATTTAATTGCTTTTTATTTAATCTTTTAGTTTTTTATTGCAAAATCTATTTATTATCATGTTCTAATTTTTTGAACAAATGTTCTAATTTTTTGAACAAATTCCTCTGCTTTTTCTATTATTTCTTCTGCCTCTTCTTTTGATAATTTTTCAGAGTCTCTATAAATAAAATTATTTCTTTTTACTCTTATTTTATTGAAAAATCTTACTAAATCTTGGTCAAAATTAGATTCTTTTAGAAACTCAAAAACATTTTTGTGGTGTTCTTTCCCAATTGCTCTATAACCTAAAAAATTCATTAATTTATTTCCTGCTCTTAAAACAGCTTCGTATGCAACAGCACTTACTCTATTGTAATTTTTAGTTTCTAATCCTTTTTTTGCAAATTCGAGATCTAGTTCAACAGATCTTAAATCAAATTCCGATTTTTCAACTGCCTCAATTTTCTTTTCATTTAATAATTTCTCGAAGCTCATTTTCATCTCCTTTTATCATAATTATTTTTTTAGCAAAAATGTCTCTAACAAATCCGCTTTCTTTTTCCTTTTTTAGATTTTTATTTGTCCAAACAATGGGGTTAATATCTTTTTTGATTTTATTTTCAGGAACTCTAATGATTTTTATGATATCATTAAGTGAGATGTCTCCTATAATCATTAAATCTATATCACTATCTTTTCTATATTCTCCACTAGCAAAACTGCCAAATATTAAAGCAAATTTAATCCTTTTATCATTTAATGCCTTTTTAATCGGATAATAAATGGCGTCTGTCTTAACAAACAAATTTTTCAAATCTTCAAGATAACTGCAACTATTATTTAACGAAATTTTATTTTTATTTATGTTTAGAAGACCGATAGAGTTTAAACTATCTATTTCTTTTTTAACAGCACTAACTGATATTTTCAATGCTCTTGATACCTCTCTAATATAACTTTCCTGTTCTTCAAACAAAAAAAAATTTAATATTTTTATTCTATTTTTTGATGTAAATAATTTTTCTAGCATTTTTTATTTAAACACTCATTCCATTTACCAATTATCATTTTTTTTATTCTCTAATTTGATATTTTGAATTTAATAGAGCAAGACTTCTAATGCTTTGTTTTAATATCTGGTTAACTTTTATTTATTATATTTATTAGCAATATTGATCTTTAGGTTAAATTACTCTTTATTTTAATTTACCTTTATTTTATAATAATAATTTTTATAATTCTCCTCATATTTAACTTTCTTACTATTATCTTTATATCAATTTTTTTAATTTAGGAAGCATTTTCTTCAAAAAATCTACTACTTTTTTAGCATATTCTTTATTTAAACTTTTTCCATAATAAAGAATGCCGTTCCTAAAATATCTTAATTCATTCATAAATCTTATATCTTCTTCTAAAAAATTTAATTTAGATAGGTAAGAAATTTCTGCCTCATGCGCATTGTAACCAGAGGCCGCATATCCATCTACGTAAAGTTTAGACCTAATTAAAAATATTATAATATCATAACAATTCTCTATTACATCATTAGCATTTTCCTCTTTTAATCCTATTTTTTCAAGGAATTCTTTTAATGATTTTTCTTTTCTTTCTGCCTCTTTTTTTAATGATTTTCCTCTTTCTTTATCAGCTTTTTTCTTTCTCAATATTTCAGATTCTAAAAACTCATTAAATTTTTTTAGAGGTCTCATAATTCTACTCCGCCCGTTAATATTATACCATTAAATATATTATTTCTTAGGTGTTTTTCTATTTCATGAAAAGAAGAATAAAAATTGATAATAATCTTTCTTTCTAGTAGTTTTTCGAAGTTTTCAAGATTTAAATCCTTTCTTTTTATTCCAACAATAGCTATATCAATATCGGATTCAACTCTGTCGTCTCCTCTTGAAAAGCTTCCGAATAATATTATTGCCGCTCCAGGAAAATTCCCTTCTAAATAAACATCTAATTCAGATTCATAAATCATTTTTAGATTTTCAACCCTTTTAAATGAAATGCTTTTTTCTGAATCTCTATTTAATTCTATATAGGTAAGTTTTAATCTTTTATCTTTTTCTATCTTAATTAAATCATCTTTCTCTAAATCTTTAATTGATTTTGCTACTGCTGTTGGCGAAACTTTTAATATTTTTGCAATTTGTCTTTGGCTCATTTTCCCTCCTGATTTAACGCATAATAGTCTAAATATCTCGTTCTGTAGTCTAGTAAACTTAAGTTTATATATATCCATTATAGTTTAATCGTATAAATTTAGGTTTATATATTCTCCTATTTACTCTATATCCCGTCTTCAATTTTATATTTATTTAAAAACTCAAAAATATAGGGTTCGGACATTGTCCTGTTTTCTAACAACATTACTAAAGTCGTGTCATCTTGGAAAGCTATAAAATCTACATATAATTGTCTTTCTTTTGACATTT
Organism: Candidatus Woesearchaeota archaeon; assembly: GCA_964363655.1. Lineage (GTDB taxonomy): Archaea > Nanobdellota > Nanobdellia > Pacearchaeales > GW2011-AR1 > ARS1285. The sequence continues at coordinate 6,557 of CAYIJD010000023.1, forward strand.
CTGCTATGCAATTAACACACATTAGCTCTGGATTTTCTTTATGGGAATTAGTTATATATTCAGAAACTTCTATTATCTCATATAACGAAGAGTTTAATTCTAAAGGATATTTATCAAGCTCAAAATCTATTTTATTTTCCTCATGCTTTATTTTAACTGGAAGATTGGTAGTAAAAGTTGCTTTTCCAGGAGCAATCATAGTTTCTGTCTTAGGTTTTGAATACTCTAACTGAAAATTTTGGAATCTTATTTTATCTAGACAGGATTCAATATTATTGTCAATATAATTTGATAATTCATTTTCAATAATTGTTTTTGAAGGCATTAAAATCTGGCCTTCATAATAATAGTATGGAATGAAGTTATTTTTCATGTCAAAATAGTATTTTGGTTTGTTAAAATAACCGCCCTGAATACCTATTGTAATCAAAGATTGTTTTGAAGTTTCTTCATGACAGTCTATAATAAAGTTTTGAATGTTTTTAATTGAAGGTTGTAATCTGTTTTTTTCAAAATACTCTCTTCCTAAATCTTGTTTTTGCGAATATGTTTTTACATAAAAGAATATGGCTATAGTAAGAATCATTATAGCAAGAATGATGAAGATGGTTGTTTGGGAAGTTTTAGACTTTAAGAATCTTGAAAAACTAATATCAAAGTTTAAAGGCGAGTTAGAGCACTCTTGCTGAATTAACAAATTATTAACAGTCCCCTCTTTTTCCATATAAATGATTAGAATGCTTAATATTTAAAGGTTTTTTAAAAAAGTTTTATTAGCTATTTATAAGTTCTTCCATTTGTTATTCTTGTTTGGCCCTCAAATTTTTCAAATTTTAATTCTGAAGAACCTAAAGAAAATAAATGAGAAACTTAGATAATGAAAATTTAAATGTAAAAAAGTCATGAATATGGATTATAAACTGTTTATTGAGCATAAAATAAAAGATCTCATGGGACACTTTGCTAACAATACCAAAAATTTTAACTTATAAATTTTTGATAAAACTTCAAATTAATTTGTTTAAGAGAGCAATTACCTACCAAAAAGACCCCAACCATCTCCTAGCTTTACGCCATTTTTAAATCTTCTAACCGTAGGATAACTACTTGCTCCGCCATATTGTGCAGCTAATGCCGGTTGTTTTTCAGCATCAATATAAACAAAAGTTATGTCTGGATATTTCTGATAACTACTTTGAACATTAGATTTTAATGCTTGACATGGACCACACCACGAAGTGCTAAGCACTACATATACTTCTGCATCTTTATTATCTAAATTTTCACGATTAAAAATTTGGACTTGAAGAGTGCTTTTATCTTGCTCATTTCTATAATAAGAATAACTTCCGTCAACATATTTTTTTAGTCCTGGAACAAGAGTAGATTGATATAAAGAAGGTAATTGTATTTGTTCAGCACCTCTAGTTTCTGCATTCGGAACATTAGTTGTAGTTGTTTCCTTATCTTCTACACTTTCTATTACAACCTCGCCTACATTAGTTATTAAATCTGTTGTGCTTTTTTCTTCAGTAGAAACTTTCTCGTTAATTTTAGTTGCTTCTTCAGTTACATCCTTTTCAGTGGCAGTCGCCCAGTTTCCTTTTTCTGTCGATATTTTATTTGCTTCTTCAAGAGCATTTTGAACTTCTTTATTAATATGAGTAGGAGTAGTTCCATCTGCTGTTTGTCCTGTTCCAACTCTTGTCTCCCCGTTAGTAGTCTGAGTAACTTCATCGGTTCTTGGAACATATTCTGCTCCTTTAACATATTCTATTTTTCTAGGATCAATAAATTTAGCTAGTCCTCTTTCTGTAGGTGAATATGTATAATAATTCTCTCCATTTTTTGATTGTATGTCAAATTCTTTATCAGACATTTTTAATTTTGTATCTTCTGAAACTGAAAACGAGACCTTGCCATTAAGAGCAGTTCCTTTAATATTTAATCCTCCTGATGAGAGAGTTATCAAAGAATTAGGGTCTATTTTTTTATCATTTGGAAGATCTAGATTATATTTATCAATAGTATTAATGGCTCCCTGATAGTCTTTAAGAGAAACGACCCCTCCATTAGGTATATTACCAGTATACAATCCTATCCCTATTTCTTTACCGTCAACTTTAGCTTGCATATTTCCTCTTACATTAAAAACATCTTTTTCTAGAGGAGAAACAAAAGCATATCTGTATGCTTTATCTGCAGTTTGAGGACTTTGAGGATGCGGAAAAAATCTTTGGCCATTCATTTCTACATAAACACCATCTTCTCCAGATAAATGGCCTGTACCCCACATCTCAATTTTTCCTTCTTCAGATATTTCTACTTGTCCTTGTTTTGGGTCTAAGCCAATTACTACTTTTCCTCCTTCAAATTTTTCAGGATTAAGTCCTTGAACAATCCATTGATTTTTATCATCTGATTTTTGAAGATAGCCTTCTTGAAGCATAATAATATTTCCTTTACTTCCTTCATCTGTAAAAATTTCCGATGTTCTATAAAAAACCCCATACTGCCCTTTTTTATTTCCTACTTCTATTTGTTTAAATAATATTGTTTCTAAATTATCTAGAAGATTTTTTTCAGGAATGAAATATGTTTTATCGTCTTTCTTTAATGTCCAGACCGAATTGCCATCTTTTAACTCATATCCAAATGCTTGTTCATCAAAATCTGCAAATAATGCAATAGATTTTCCTGTTACAGATTTCATTAAAGTTTGAAATTGATCTTTATTAAGAAGTTTCATTAATTTATCTCTTTCCTCAACATTGGGCTCAATAGTTTCAGTCTTCTTACTACCATCAAATGTATATCTTTTTTCAGTTAACTTATTCCATAACTGATAATATCTATCTCGTTTATTACTTAAGTCAGTTTCTTTTTCAAAAGCCTCTAGTAATTTTGACTTACTCTCATCACTAAGAGTATCCCATAAATTTCTTCCTTTTTCCTCATATCCATTATCCCATAATTTTAATATATTCTCATCATTAAGTTTGTCAAAGTTATCTTTAATAGCATCTAGACCAAAAGAGGTAAAGAGCAAATCATTTATTTGTTTATTATCTGCGCTATTTATCCAGTCATTTGGATTATTTTTAAAATCATTGATTAAAGTGTAAAAAGTATTTTCTTGTGCCCCAACAAAAATTAATGGAGTAACAAATAAAATAAACATAATTAAAGCCTTTGTTTTAAAATTCTGTGTGGATACTTTTTTAGTTATCATTTTTTATTATTATAAATTTATTAGTATGTAATATTTCTTGTTTAGTTTGATGTTCTTTTTAACCTTGTATCTAATCATTAGCATTTTTTATTGATACTCATTTTAGGATAATTTTTTCAACTTTGTTTAGGGGCTGTTTCATTTAAAAATGTTAAAGGAGAAACTTCTTTTCCTGTATATTTATTTAAAAATTCAAATGAATAAGGATCTGAAGATGTATGGTTCTCTGAAATTATAACTAGCATTTCATTATTTCTGAATTTTAAAATATCAACGTAAAGATTATCTTCTTCTGCCAGTTTTCCAACACAACTTACACAATACATTGCAGGATTTTCTTTATGAGTTTCTGTGATAAAACTAGATAATTCTAAAATGCCATTTAACTCAGAATTAATTATAGTAGGATGTTCTTTTAGTTCAAAAGTAATATCATAATCATCTTTCTCTATTTTAACAGGGAGGTTAATTAAAAAATTAACTTCTTTTTCTTTAATTGTTGTTTTTGTTTTAGGTTTTCTAAAGCTTATTTCAAAATTCTGATAATTAGTTTCTAAGCATTTATCTAGATTTTTATTAACATAACTTTCTAATTCTTTTTCAATAGTTAATTTTGAAGGATTTAAAATCTGTCCTTCATAATAATAGTATGGAATGAAGTTATTTTTCATGTCAAAATAGTATTTTGGTTTGTTAAAATAACCACCTTGAATGCCGATTTTTTCTAAAGCTTTTTTAGAGGTTTCTTCTGAGCAGTCTAAAATTTGTGTTTGAATATTTTTTAAACTTGGCTGTACTTCAGAACTAGAAAAAAATTCTTTGCTAGCAGTTTTTTTGTTTTCATTTATAAAATATGTTGTTCCTGCTATTCCCGTTATAATCACAATGGCTATTATAATAAAGATTGTGGTTTGAGATCTCTTGCTTTTCTGAATCACCATCTTTTTCATTACTAATACAAGAAGATAATCTTTATAAAGTTAATTAATATTTTCTTGAAAGATATTAAAACCGAAAGTTGAATTGTTTTATTAACTACTAGTAAGTTATTACAAACCGAAAGGTTTAAATACTACCATTACTTATAAAAAATAAGTAAAATTAACTTAACTAATAAAAATGACAAAAGAACTAGAACATAAAATAATAAATAAAGAAAATTTATATTATAGTGACTTTAATAGAGATATCAAATTTGATTTAAATAGAGAAATTTACAAAGAAGGAGTTGGCGAAAAAGTATTTTCAGCATTATGGACAGGTTTTTGGACAACTTATTTTACTAGTCCAATATGGTGTCCTGTAACCGAATATTTAACAAGTAAATAAAACAAGGAAGTAAAATAATAAAATGAAAAACAAATTAAAAAACGGATTATATGGATTAGTTACGGCTGGAGCTGTTGGTTTAGGAAGTTTAATT
>CAYIJD010000024.1:0-11172 GCA_964363655.1 Candidatus Woesearchaeota archaeon
TAGGAATGGCAGTACAACAAAAAGATATTGGTTACTGGAATAGCCCTGAAGGAAGTAAGTTTAGAGGATTTTTAAGATTTCAGTTAGAAAGACAAATGAAGGTTTTTGATGAAGGAAAAGATATTAGTTATTTTAAAAATTTTCAAACACAATATCAAGTCCAGAATAGTTTAAGGACATCACCTAATGCAGAGAAGATGCGACAATTTTCAAGAGACACCTTCGGAGCTGACTGGACGAAGAGGGTTTTGGGGTTTTGATATTAATAGGATTTAATAAACGTAATTAAACTTTCTGGAATTTACTTTTTAAATAACCGCTTAAAAAATCCAAAGATTTATATATCACTTAATAATCATAATTATTATATGATAAGGAAAAAATTAGAAAATAAAACTATGATATTTACTAATAGAGAATTAGAAGTTATAAACAAAAAACTTAGCGGAGCTAGACTTACACAGCAAGATTCAAATTATTTAAGCAAATTTGTAAGGCCAAAGCTTATAGAAATAGAATCTATAAAAGCTAGAGATTTATTAGATAAGTTGTCATATAATCAAAAAGCAATATCAATGGAAAAAAGAATAATTAATGTTATACTAAAAAAAATAAAAAATGTAAGTTCAATTACAATTTATGGCTCTGTAATTCAAAATAATTACAAAGATTATAACGATGTAGACGTTTTAGTCATAACAAATAAAAAATATTGGAAAAAATTAAGTGAAAAATATATGATAATATTAAAGCTAAAACAAAAACTAAAAAGATATTTAAATCTAGATCTTCAGTTATATGACCTAAAAAATTTCAATAAATCATATCAATCAAATATTTCTTTAGTTTACCAGTTAAAAGATAGTAAAACTATTTATGGAAAGTTAAAACTCAAGAAAAAAATTAAAATTCCAAAATTAGACATAAGAATGAAGTTAGATTATAGTGTCGTTGATGATGATGATAAAGGAATAGAAATATACAAAGCTATAAGAAATGTAATTCTGATTAATTTAATTTTAAATAAGATAATAGATAACAAAATGTTGATTGATAGCATCAATAATGATGTCGGAAGCAATCTATCTAAAAAACTTAAATCAAACAAAGAATCAATTATAGAAAGAAAAATAGCTTTGTTATATCTAAAAAAGGCTTTAAAATTAGCTTTAAAAAAAATAAATAAATCCAAATGGGAAAAAATAGTATTATTAAATCGTTAGGAAAAATTATTGGAAATATTGCAATGCATAAGCTTATTTTAGAAAATACAAAGAAACCAGAGTCTAAGAGTTATCTAAAAAATGAAATATTAGAATATAGTGCAGATGCCCTTGAAAAATCTCAAGAATTTAATTGGAATGATAATGATAAACTAGAGATAAAAGAAAAATCTGTTATAAGAGTTAAAAATCTAAGTAATTATTATAAGGATATTCGTTTTAGTGAAAGTGACATTGAGTATTTTGTTGATGAAATTATGAGAGAATTAGAATTGTTAAATTAGTAAAAATAAAGAATTTTGCAAGAGGCACCTTCGGAACTGACTGGACTCAAAGAGTTTTGGGGTTTTGATGAGATTAATGATTTATTTATTAACTAAAAGCCTGCTATTTCTCTTTGATACACTAACTATCAAAATTATTCTTTCATTTGTATTTATTATTGATAGTTAATGAAAATTTTATTATTAACAATAAAGCTAAGTTTATTTTCTAATTATTTAAATTTTTTCCAACAAACATTTAAAAACTTCCCAGGTTTTAAAATAAAAAATGGTGAATGAAAAAGTTAAAATAAGATATAAATATAGATTATTAAAAAAGATTTTTAAGATTTTAATTATTTTAATAATAGTTGTAATAATTCTTGCGGCAGCTTTCTTTCTAGGATTTTTCTCAAATAAATCAAAAATAGAATATGTTTTAGAAAATCCTCTTAAAAATATTATTTTAGCTAACACACAGGGAAATAAGATTAATTACGAAAAAGTGATTGAACAAAGTACTTTAGAATTTAATGAAGATTATATTAATTATATTTTAATTACTTTAGGAGTTAATAATCTGCATAGTTCTCTTTTAGGATATGGAAATCCTAGAGTTGAGTTTGTACTTGATAGTGAATTTTGGAATTCTGAGATTAACGATGGAAATTTGATTACAAAAAAAGGCTCCATTGAAAAAAAAGATATTATTATTAAAATGTCAAAAGAAGATGCTGTAAAAGCTCTGCTTTCTGAGAATATAGAAGAATTTATGAAAAATTCTGTAAAATCAGATAATACTAAGATAGAATTTAAATCAAATGTTGTTGAGCTTGGAAGCAAAGGTTATTTACAAATGTATAAAGAATTGACGGGAAAGGAGATTGGGTGAAAGATTAAAACGGTAATAATATCTAATGAAATTTATAAATTAAGAGGTAAAGCTCCAGGCTCTTAACATTTACTTATCAATTTAATATTTACATATTTTTTTATTAATTATTCAGAAAAAAGCAAAGTATTTTATTATAACTAATAATTAGAGACCAAAAACTTCTATAATTTTTATGATTAAAAATCTTTTAATTATTAAGAATAAATTACCAAGAATTAAGCCAACTGTCTTCTTATAGAATCAATATCATCTGCGATATCTTCGCCTTTTTTAGTCAGTTTTATTAATTTTATCCTTCCTTTTTTTTCAAAGACAACTAAACCTAATACCTCTAATGTTTGCAAAATCTTAACTGCATGAGAATAAGTACAATCAACTTCTTTTGCTAATATGGAACCATATCTTGCTTTAGACATTTTTTTCAAAGCTACCAACATTAATGCTGGCTTTCTTCTAAAAAATATATCAAAATTGTCTTTCATTTTCTCTTAAGGGATTTGCTTAAAAAAGTTTTTTAAAACTACTTTTCAAAACTATATATTTAATGTCATATTTTGCTTTATAAATATTTCTATTTAAAAAGTTAACCAGCGAGTAGCAAATTTTAGATGCTTAAATTTTTAGTAACAAATAATTTTGTAAATCTTTCTTATTATTTAAACCATTGATAGTATCTCCAGATTTTATTATTTTGGTAATTCTTATATCAAGCCATCAATTAAATAGACTATTTCTCTATGTAATGAGCATATAACTTCTATACTTGTAAACAATTAATGAAAATTATATGTGTAGGTTCGAAGATAACGGATTAATTACAATCAATTGGGCAAACTTTATAGCGAGTTAGACTATAAAAATTTAACTAACAAATAAATTTTATTAGTGGAAAATTTTAATAATGTTCTAAATTAATGCAAGTAATAAATAACTAATGTTCTAGCTTCACTAGTTTCTCCTAGTTGTTTACCCCATAAAAATAATTAAGTAAAGTAAAGTTTAAAAAAAGAACGAAATTTATGTTTCTTACTAATTTATCTTAAATCTACTCTATGATGTCTACTCTATAATGAAAACATCTAAACAAAATGTTTAAAAATAGTGCTTTTTTGTTATTTTCGCTTTAAATTTTTTTAATTTGTTTAATATGAGTAAAAAAATAGAGGATGCAGAATTAGAGAAGACTAAACAGTTAAGTGTAATAGAAGCTGGTTTTTTTAGTGTTCATGATGGACTTGGTATTAGATACTTAACTCCTTTTGCGCTTGCGATTGGAAAAAACAATCCGCATATTAACACATTTGTTGGATTGCTAAGCTCTTTGCCTTCTTTAGTTGGGAATTTATCTCAGATTTATACTACAAAATTAATGAAAAGATACAAAAGAAAAAAAATATTATTTACAGGGACCGTTATACAGTCATTGTTATGGTTTGGAGTTATTTTTTCTGGGGCTTTATTTTTTTTATTTAAACTTAATTCTATTTTATCCTTAATTTCTTTAACCATATTTTATACTCTGCTAGTTTTAGCTGGAGCTTTTGTTGTTCCTGCATGGACATCTTTAATGAAAGATATTGTTATTAGTAGTAGAGGGAATTATTTTGGAAAAAGAAATATGATTGCAGGAATAATAGCAATCTCGTCTTCTCTATTTGCAGGTTTATTATTAGATTTTTTAGAGGCTGATAAAATTTTTATTGGTTTTTTTATTTTATTTTTTACAGCATTTATATTTAGATTTGTATCAGGATTTTTATTTCTATCACATTACGAACCAAAAATAAAAATCAGAAAATCTGATTATTTTAGTTTTTTTGATTTTTTAAAGAGATCTAGAAAAAGCAATTTCGCTAAGTTTAGTTTATTTATCTCATTTTTTATCTTATCAGTATATATAGCTGGCCCATTTTTTACAGTTTACATGTTAGAAAATCTTAACTTCAGCTACATAAAATGGACAGCAATAATTATTATTGGAAGTGGATCTACTTTATTTTTTATGCCACTATGGGGGAAATTCGCAGATAAATATGGAAGCATAAAAACTTTAAGAATTACGGGTTTTTTAATTCCTATAATTCCTTTAATCTGGATGTTAACTTATTTTTTTGATCCTTTATCTTCTATGTTATTTTTATTTTTATGTGGCCTTGAATTTTTCTCTGGATGTTTATGGGCTGGATTTAATCTTTCTTATTCAAATTTTATTTATGACGCTGTTACGAGAGAAAAAACTAGCTTATGCTCTGCCTATTTTAATGTGCTTCATGGAGTAGGAATTTTCATAGGTGCATTAGTTGGAGGATTGCTACTTTCTGTTAATTTTCGGTTTTTAGGACTTAGTGCTTTTTTATCACTCTTTCTTTTATCTGCTTTAATAAGATTTTTTAGTTATTCTATAATGATGCCTAAAATAAAAGAAATCAGAGAAGTCCAAGAATTTAGATTAAAAAAATCATTGAAAATAATCGCGAATGGCTTAAATAACTTTAATGGATTTTTTAAGAATAAAGATAAAGATTAAATTAATTTTTAGAATTTATTAAGAATAGAAAATTTTAATAAAATGGAAACAATGTTGAATTGGATAGCTCAATTTAAAGAATAGAAAAGCTTATAAAATAATTTCTGTATAGAAAAAAATGGATATTCCATCATTTAATGAGAGAAATTCTATTTTGTTGCAGGAATCAAAAGAATTACTAGGAAGAAATAAATCCTATGTAGGATCAAGCTTCAGCGGAACTAAATTTTATGGTTTAGGTAGTTTTCATTCTAATTATTTAGGAAGAGAAATTTATGGAGGAATTAAAATAGTGAATGGACTTGAAAAAGATTATTTTTGTAGCTCTTTGGCAAATATATTATTATTAGATCAATTATGTTTAAAGTCTAAAGATATTTTACCGTTATTTTTTGGGGGGGTTGAGAATTCGTTTGAAATATTAATGGAAGATTATTCTCAGAATGGAACAATTCCTACATATGATATGAAAGAATATCAACGTATTCCAGATGAAATAAAAGCATTGATGATATCCAATGGTAAAAATGAAGTGTTGAAATCTTTTTTAAATATAAACAATCATAGTTTTAAGATGATGGATTTTAATTCTCTTCCATGGAAAGACGAATATTTCAATGATAGTTCAAAGATTCGTCTAGATCTATTTTGTAATGATGATAAGTTATCTGATTACCTAATTAGAAGATAGTCCTCTCCTTTTTTCCACTCCTATTTTCATACAATATTTTTCAACAGGACATTTACTACAAAACGGCGAGACAGGAACACAAATTTTTTTTCCATGCAACATAAAAATTGAGTTAGCTTCTTTTAAAAAATCTTCTTCTAAATTATTAATTAATAATTTTTCAACCTCTAGCGGTTTATTGCTAGAAATCCATCCTAATCTATTAGAAATTCTAATTGTATTTGAGTCTATAGGAATAAAAGGCTTGTTAAAAGCAAAATTCAAAACAACATTAGCTGTTTTTGGTCCTACCCCCTTTATCGATAATAAATCCTGTTTATTAGCAGGAACTTTTCCATTAAATTTCTCTATGATTTCTTTAGAAACTGATTTTAAAGTAGAGGCTTTAACTTTTCTATATCTTGCTAAATATAAAATATTTTCTAATTCTTTAATATCAATATTAATTATATCTTTAAAAGAATTTACTTTTGAAAATAAATCTTTTAAAATCTTTTCAGTAACCTCGTCTTTGATATTAATACTGACTAAACAACCAATCAATATTTTAAATGGACTCTCGTCGCGCATTCTGTTCAAAGTAGTTTTTCTCTCATGATTAAAATGGTTTTTAAGAACATTCATTATCTCTAAGATTTTGTTTTTCATTATATTTATAGCTAATAATTTATTTTCAAGTTTTGTGAGGAATTTCTATTGCCAATCTAATTCTTGATAATAATTAATATATTAAGAGTTTAATCTGCTCAGTTTTTGATGGGGGTTGTTAACGTTCTTTATTTAGATACCTAAGGTTTTAGTCTAAAACGTTTTATTTTATCATAAAAATGGCCCTGGAGGGATTTGAACCCTCGACACCTGGATTAAGAGTCCAGTGCTCTAACCAGACTGAGCTACAGAGCCATCTATAGTTTAATAGAACATTATTTAAAAAATTATCCAATTAGAATTAATTTGGGGTAAGTTCTGTTTTTTAGAAAATATAACAAGTTTAGTTATTTTTAATTGAAGCGAAAAGTGAATAGATTGAAAGAGCGATAAGAATTTATTTAATGATTAATTTATATAAATTTAGGGACTTATTTGTAATTCTGCTAAAAAGTTAGATAACTATTTTAAAATGACATCAAAACAAAAGGTTTAAATACTTATCATTTTATTTTTTCTTATATTAAAATGGAATTAAAAAAGAATATAAGAAAATCCTTTTGGAATGTCAAAAAAGATATGACAGAATTAAAGGAACAGATAAAAAAGCTGACTGAAAAATACGAGAAACTAGAATCATCTTTACAAGAACAAAAAAATGTTCAAGAATCACTAACTAAAGCTAAACCAGTAAATAGCCTTATACAAATAAGAGAGCCTAAAACAAAGAAAAATAAAAAAAAGAGTAATTAAAATCCTTCTATAATTAGTTCGTCTTAAGAATAAATAATTGCTATAAGATAAAAAATTACTTTATGTTTCTTAACAGGATTTGTTAATCCAAAGGATGATAAATACTCTCTAAATTAAGGCTTTTAAGAATCTAGTTATTCTAATAATTAATAATAAATTGTTAAAGAATTAATCAATAAAAAGATTTTTTATCTCCGATGATGGAACCTTCTTAACGACAAATTAATAATCATTTATTTCTTCCGCTAAACCAGGAATTTCGCCAATAACTTGTTTTAAAATTTGTTTTTCGCTCTGTTTATCAAAAGAGTTTAGATTCTTTCTTTTTAAATTAATGGCTCTAGTTGCAGAAGCAATCATATATCTTATCATGTCTTTATCGCGAATTCTTTCTTTTAGAATGTAATTTAAAAGGTCCTGAAAAACATCTTCGTCCGTTGCATTTGGATTGTCTCTTAAAAAAAAAGTGACTCTTGATGCGGCAGAAATCATCTTTATCTCTTTTTCCATTTTAAATTCCTTTTTTTATTTAATAAAAGGTATTTAACAGTATTTTTAAAGATTTGTGTTTTGAATTTTATATAAGAGATGTATTATTATCTAGAAATTATGGAGCCTATACAAATATGAATATATTTAATTTAACTAATAGATAATTAGACCCTCTTTCCCGCTTCTTCCAAAATTATTTTTTCAACTTTTCCAATTCTGTCCTCAGAACCATTCAACATAATCAAAATTCTTTCCTTCAATAAGTTTGCTGAAAAAGCGTCATAATCTTCTAATACCTTTTTAGTTAATACTACGCCTTCTTTACATAGTAAATAGTTGACTGGATTAAAGCAATCTGAATGAAGAACATCCACCTCTACAAACAGATTTAATAAAGAATTATAAATTGAATTGGGGTTAAAAAAGGTAGTTAAATTTCCATTATATATTATTTTTTCCATAGATGAACTCTAAATTACATATTTTTAATAATTATTGTAATTAAAAACAATAGTTATATATGTGAACTTAATTTACTCATCTATACTCCATCCAAATATGATATCTAAATTAAGTGCGTTTATGAAAAGATCTCATTTAAAGTAGATATAATCTTACGTCCATCAAATAGAATGATTTATAAACATGGTGGACGTAACTATATCATGGTTTACACGGAAATAAAAGGGGAAAAAGATAGAAAATATTATTATAGAGTTAGATCTGTTAAAAAAGATAAAAAAACACAAAAAGAAAGAATCTATTTAGGAGCGAATTTAAGTAAAGAAAATCTAAAGAAAAAAGAAAAAGAGGCGGATAGAAAATTAAATTTATTTGAGGTTGTCTTAACAAAAGATGAAATAAATTTCTTAAAAAAAATAAAAAAAGATTTCTTCAAAGAATCAAAAGAAAATTACGAAAATAGATACGAACATTTTTGTTCTCTATTCACTTATGATTCAACCGGTATAGAAGGAAATACTCTTACATTTGAAGAAACTTCTTTTTTGTTGTTTGAAGGAATAGTTCCAAAAAATAAGTCAATGAGAGAGGTTTATGAAGTTTTAAATCATAAAAAAGCATTTGATTATATTCTTAAATATAAAGGAGATATCAATAAAGAAATTATATTAGAACTTCATAAATTAGTTGTCATAAATACATTAAGACAAGATTTAATTTCTCAAATAGGAGGATATAGAACTGTCCAAGTTTTTATAGGAAGATCAATTCCTCCAAAACCGCAAGAAGTTCCTAATAAGATGGCAAACTTACTAAGGTGGTATTCAAAAAATAAAAAAAAATTACATCCATTGATTTTAGCTTCTTATTTCCATACCGAATTTGAAAAAATACATCCCTTTGTAGATGGTAATGGAAGGGTAGGAAGATTATTATTGAATTTTATCTTGTATAAAAATAAATTTCCTATGATTAATATTCCTAAGAAAAGAAGATTTAAGTATTATAAAGTTCTGCAAGAGGCTCAGTATAAAGAAAATCTAAGGCCTTTCATTATATTCTTAATCAGCATATTAAAAAAAGATAAATTAAGATTTTAATTCTACATTTTCCATGTTTTCCAGTATTTTTGGATCAATTTCATAATTTTCAAGAAGAGCAGAAACTCCTCTAATCTCTAATCCAATCACTTCGCCTTTCACGTTTAAACTTATAACAAAATCTCCAATAATAAAATTTTCTTTCGCTTTTTCTTCAGAAAAAACCATTAAACTATCTGAAAAATCATCATATACAAAAAAATTTTCCTTTTGTAATTTTGTTTTCCATGATATGTATAATAATCATTAATTTATAAAATTATCTATACTTTATTCCATTTATATTTAACTTTCTACTCTAAATAAATATCATTTGCATTAACAGTTATATAATATCCTCCTTTACCTTCAAGAATTTGATCTGGTAATTGTACTAATACTTTATCGTCTATTCTATCAATAATTTTGACTTCTAATTTATCATCTCGTATAAATCTTCTTTGAAAAAATCCGCTCTTTTGTTCATTCTTATAATTGCATAAAACAATAGCGCACTCGCTTGGAAACTGTCCATCACTAATACTTTCTATATGAAGATAGGTTTTTGCCATCTTATCTATACTCCCTCCACGTATACTTGCATTTCATACATCTAAAAAATTTTGTTTCTGCTTCGTCGCCTGCTCTTGTCTGAGAAGTCCAGAAATATGCTTCTTTATGACCGCATTTAGAACAAGTGGCATTAATAGTTGGAAAAACATCGGTATCTTTATCTCTAATGATTCCAATTTCTGGCGATTTATTAAGCTTTTCAGATGATTCTATTTTTACCTTATGTTTAGATTTATAATTACACCTTATACATCTAAATGATTTGTTTTTTTCAACTAAAACTGAACCGCACTTGGGACAAAATTCCATTTTATAAAATTTTATTTATTGTTTATTTATTAAAAGCTGATTTAAAAAAGTTTCTCTTTTATAGTTGCAATTAAGAAGTGATTATTAAAGTTTAAAGATAATCATTAATGCTGATAACAGAACTTACGTTTAGATTTAATAGCTATGTTTTTAACCTATGAACTTTTGGTTTATAACGTAAGACTTAAATTTTCGACCAACTTATTTAAGTCTTCCTAATATCAAAAACTTTTTTAAAGTTTTTGGGACAGAAATTTTATAAAGTTATACAAAAAAATTTCTGTATAGCAAAAGACAAACTGGAATATTATTTCCGTCTCTTTCTATAGAATATTAACTTATTAAGACTATAATTTTATAGAGATAACTAATTTTATTAGCTTATAATTTTAATAATAAACCTTTACCGTTAAATGTGACTCTAGTGGATTATGGACTTAACAAAACTATTGATTTGTTATTGGTTATTTAAAATATAAAAAACTACCCCAAAAAATCTCAATAATTCAATCAGCCAGATTTTTGGCCATCCTAAAAAAGGAATTTTGAAAATTGCCTTGCCAACAATTTGATCTTCTCTAATATGGGTTTCATCCGTATTATAAAGATTATTATGCCCTATTAACTGATTTGCATTATGGTCTCCTTTAGTCTCTATTTCTTCGTCTTTAATATTAACAATTCTGTGAATAATCGGTCTTGGTGCTGTTGATTCTATATTTGGTTTAAAAATAATTATGTCCCCTATTTTAGGTTTAAATCTGCCATAAACAATAATTATATCTCCTTTTCTAAATCCATTTCTCAATGAGAAACCAGAAAATTTTTCTTTACTAATATTTTTTTCTTCATACCAGTTTCCGCATTTCTCCCAGTATTCATCAAAATCTATATAATTTTTTTCTTCTTTAGTATATTCATTACCACATAAACCTAATCTTCCAAAATCATCTTTTGATATTTGATGGTCCATACTTGAACTTTCTATCCCAGCCAGAGGGAGCGAGGTTCCCATTATCAAGGATAAAACAGGGAAAAAAATGAACTTTACAAAAACAAAAATTAATATCAAGGCTATAATCCAACTTAAAAAAGAATCAGAATTCCAAATCCAGTTCCATGTTTTTTTTATAATATTCAGCTTTTTTCTAAAATCCATTATTATTTATGGACGAGGGGGTTTTTAAGAGTTTGGAAAGGATAGTCCCAGTCAAATCCTCAACTTAACCAATCTATGAATATTGTAAGCAAGAACTT
>CAYIJD010000025.1:0-11159 GCA_964363655.1 Candidatus Woesearchaeota archaeon
GGAACAGGAAGTGCTATACCGACAATAACTAGAAACCATACGTCTATTTTTTTGAAATATAAAGATAGAAATATTCTAGTCGATTGCGGTGAGGGCACACAAAGACAGATAAGAAAAGCAAAAATAAATCCTGGGAAAATAACAGATATTTTAATAACTCATTTTCATGGCGACCATGTTTTTGGCCTGCCAGGATTATTACATACGCTGTCTCAACTTAATTATAATAAGATTTTAAATATTTATGGACCAAAAGGCATAAATGAGTTTATTAAAAAAATATTTAGTTTTGCAGAAATTAAGATTCCAGTAAAAATTAGAGAGGCAAGAAATAAAGTTCTTGAAACTAAGGATTTTAAAATAACAGCTTTTCCGTTAAAACACGATATTCCTTGCAATGGTTATAGGTTTGAGGAAAAAAATAGATTAAGAATAAAAAAAGAAAAATTTGAAAAATTAATTGAAAAGTTGAAGACAAATTCATTAAAGCTTAATAAGATATCAGATCTTTTAAAAAGGAAAAATATTTCTATTAATAATAAAATTTTAAGATGGAAAGAATTAACTTATCTGGAAAAAGGAAGGAAAATTGGATTTGTGTTAGATACAGAGTTATGTAATAACGTATGGAAGGTTGTTAAAAATACAGAGTTAGCTGTTATAGAGGCTTCTTTTTTAGAAAGCGAGAACCTTAATAAAAAATATAAACATCTAACCTTAGAGCAAGCGGTAATTGCCGCAAAAAATTCAAAAGTTAAGAGATTATTTTTAACTCATATTTCTCAAAGATATGAGTTTAAAGAAAAAGAACTTTTAAAAAAAGCAATAAAAATTTTCCCTCATACAGAAATTGCTAGGGATTTGATGGTAGTTGAGATTTGATAAAATTTAAAAATAATTCATATTTATGGATATAGAATATTCAAAACACTGGCTGAGAAAGCAAAAAAGTAAAAAAAAAGATATAACTAATGATGTAATTGAATATGCTATAAAAAATTCAAGAATATTAAATGACAAATATTAGAAAGATGCTCTTAATGCAATTTCAAGAATTCCTCCATCTGGTAGAATCTTGAAAATTGTTTATAAAAAAATAAAAGGAAAAGTATTTATAATCACGGCATATTGGTTAGATTAATAATAAAAAATGAAAGAAACTTGGTACGATAAGGAAGCAGATATTTTAAACATAAATTTAAATGATAAAGAATATTGGAAAAGTATAGAATTACCTAATGGTGTAATCGTTGATATTGCTAAAGATGGTAGTATAACCTCAATAGAAATTTTAAATGCCAGCAAATTATTCTTTGGAGATGCAAAGAAAGTTATTGAGATAGCAGAAAGTATTTCTGAATAGGAAATTTAGTGAAAAAACCTTAAAAATATTAGAGAAAAATTTTCATAATACCGAAATTGCGAGAGATTTGATGGAGGTGGAGGTTTAGTTATTTCCTTATTATGCAAACATATTCAGTTTCTTTTTCATATTCATTAAGATTATCTTTACCAGTGAAATTTCCATTTTTATAGCTTCCGTCAGAAATTTTATAATTACTAATTCCTAGTTTATCCAATAGACTTTCTAATTCAATGGTAGTTAGCATAGAAGCCATTGCACCAATATAATCTATAACTATTTTAGGATATTTCCATCTATATTCACCAATTCTTTCAACTACTGTTCTCCAATCAGCATCTCTTTTAAGATCTCTAATATAGATTTCTCCATTATCTTTTAAAACAAAGTACATTTCTTGTAAAGCTTTTTCTGGTTCCCTAAATCTATGAAAAGCATTTCTACAAATAATATAATCTGCAACTTGTTTATTTTCAGCTAATCTAGTTAAATCGTAAACACTTTCATTAACAAATCTAACTCTGTTTATATTATATTGAGCAACCCCTACTATTTCTGGCATAATATCACAAGCGGCTGGAATTGGTCTAGAAAAATCACAACCATTTCTTTCATAATCTTTAATTATTTTATTAATTATCTCTTCTTTTCTATTTTCTTTATTTTTATTAGCTAATTTTATCATATCTTTAGATATATCTAATCCATATATAATTCCATCAGTTTTTTCAGTTAGTTCTAAATCTAATAATCCTGAGCCACAACCAACATCTAGAATCATATTTTGACCTTTTTCTTTATAATCAACTCTTTCTATAAAATCTTTTGCAATTTTTTTATATGTTTGTTGCCTTATCGTTCTTCCAATTTCATCATAATGTTTTGAAATATCTCCTTTCATCTCTTCATTAGTAAAAATACACAGTCTTCCTTCTAAATCTAATCCAAACAATTTATTCACGGCTTCAGCTAAATTACTTAACGATTCAATTTCTTTTCTATTTATTTTAGTTACCATAATAAAGTAGTTATCTTTTTATATTTAAACAAGTGTAGTAATAGAGATTACAACATTTTAGAAAAATTTATAAACCGGTTAATATAAAACTTTTTATGGAAAAACAAAAGTTAGAGAAAATAGGATTAAGTCCTAATGAAGCAAAATGTTATTTGACTTTATTAAAAATAGGATCTGCTTCTGCAAATGAAATTTCTAGAAAATCAGGAATTCATAGAGTTTCTGTTTATGATGCTTTAAGAGGATTGCATGAGAAAGGACTTATAAGTCAAATAACCAAAGCAAATAAATTGTTATTTGAAGCCGCGAACCCAATAAAACTTCTTAGTATCATAAATGAAAAAGAAGAAATTTTACAAGAGTCTAGAAAGATTATTCCAAAACTTCTGCAAGAATTTAAAACGATTAAATCAAAACAAGAAATTCATAGTTTTAAAGGAATTGCAGGAATTAAAACAGTTCTTCAAGAAATGCTAAATTCAAAAAAAGAGATACTTGATTTTGGAGCTGAATATAAAATCAAAGAATTTCTACCTTATGATTATCCAAAATGGGACAAAGAAAGAATTAAAAGAAAAATTAAAATGAGGATAATAGCAAATATTAAAATTAAGCCAATAAGAATTTCTCTTACAAAAATAAAATATGTTCCGTCAGAATTTCATTCTTCAGCATCAACTTATATTTTTGATGGAAAGGTAGCTATTATCATGTGGGTTGAAAATCCCTTAGCTATAATTATAGAGCATAAAGCTGTTTATGAATCATATAAAAACTATTTTGAATATTTGTGGAAAATTGCTGTTAAATAGTTTTATTAAATAATCAATAAATCTCCAAATACCCAGGCTCTTTTGTTTTATAACCAGCATCTTTCAGAGTTTCTAAACAAAACTTTCCATTTTTAACCATATAAGGCATTAAATTTTTTGCATGCTCTATCTTATTTCTTAGTTCTATTGGTATTTTAATGTTGTTTTCACCCTCTTTTAAAGCATTTAAATATCTTAGTAGTCCAGTAGTATAAATTAGGTCTATATATTTCTTTAATCTATCTCTATCAGGACCATAGCCGCCATCAAACAAATATTTTCTTATATCTTCTTTCATATTAAACGCAGAGCTATATCTATCCTTTCTATTTATTTTTATAGCTTTTTTAATAATTTTAGCATATTCTTCATTAATTCCTTCAGCATCCTTTTCTAAAGGTCTAATTCCCTTTTTTAAAATTTCTTTAATTTCAACTATTGCTTCAAGTTTTCCAGAACTTTGTTTTACTGCTTCTAATAAAGGATTTTTTCCTCTAGCTAAATAATCCATGACCATCCCTAAACCATAAATATCAATTCTTTGATCTATTTTTTTTCTTTCTATTATTTCTGGATCTAATATTTCTGGGGCTATAAAACCAAGTTTTCCTGCTATTTGTGTGTTTATATTTGAGTCTTCTAAATCAGAAGAAAGTATTCCTATCCCAAAATCAAGCAGTTTTGGAGAACCAAAATTATTTATAATAATATTCCCGGGAGAAATATCTCTGTGTAAAACTCCAATAACGTTTCTTCCTTTTTCATCATATACTTTAGCCTGGTGGGCATATCTTAAAGTTTCACAGCAAACCCAGGATATAAAAGCAGAAAATTTTTGAGGCATACGAAGTCCTAAGTCTGTGTGCCTTTCTATAATTTTTGAAAGATCTTTTCCTGTAATATAATCCATAATGATCATACCTCTTTCTTTAATTTCCTCATATAATAAAATTTGACCAATATCATCATGTTTTAATTGTCCTGCTATATGAGCTTCTTTTCTGAGGCTATTCAAAGAATCTTTTTCTCTTTTAGAAACTTTAATAGCAATCTCATGGATATCGTGTCCTGCAACTATATGTCCTCTCCAAACTTCCCCTAAACCACCCTCTCCTATCTTTTCGTGAAATTCTAAACCCCACTTTAGATTAGTATGAGTCCCCTCTAATCTTTTTTTGAGTCCATTATTTTTACTTTCACCATGAACCACATTATAAACTCTAGTTTCTTCAGGATCTCTTATAATTTCATCATCATTAATTTTTGTACCTGTCATTTTTATTATTAAGTTTTTTATTTATAATCAACCAATTGTATTTAGTGCGAATGATTGCATTATTTCTTCTTGGTAGTTATCTATTTAAAATTAGCGGTTTATCATTTAAAAGCCATTTACTTTAGAGTTTTGAGTAAACTTACTTGCTTTTTAGCTATCTTAGATTATTTACCTTAATGGATTTAGAAAAGGATTTAAAAACATTATTATTGTCGAGTATAGTAATTTTATAATTTTTGTAATTTTTAAGTTAGTAGAGTTTTCTAATGAGAATTTTTTGGACTATTAATAAAATCAAAGAAATTATATAGTTTTAAATTTTTTAAATGATTATTAATAACATGCTATTAATTACATATGCTAATTAATTATAATTCTCTTATCAAGCTAAAATTATAATAGAAATTATTAATTTAATTATTAATACAGAAAAACAAAAAAAAGCATTTCCAAATTTTTATAAGATAGTAAAATGTTTTTTGTTTGAGTAAACCACTGCCTTTGGGCGGATGTTGCTTCGCAACGTCTTTTTTTATGGCTCAAAAACCGCAGAAAACATAGTTTTCTGGGGTCCCAGAAAATTTAAACTAAGAAATTTTCTGAGATTTCAAACAAACCAAACCACTTAAGGTTTGGTAAAATAAAATAAATTTTTAATATTAACTAACATAAATGGTTTAGAAGTTATAACAATATAACTATCCACTTAAATTATTATTTCTATTTCATGCAATTAATAAAAATAGATTCATTTAGGTTATAAACTAAAATAGTCTTGAGAAAATTATTTCTTTCCTATATTTGCTGGTGAAATAAAAACAACAGCATCTCCTCTCAAGAAAGTTAAACCGAAGTTTCTTTTTTCTTCGCCTTCAACAATCTCCTTCGTACTGTCCAAAACAATATTAATATGTATGTCAAATGCCAACAGAGTTCCTACCACTTGTCTGTTATTTTTCAGCTGAACTAAAACCTCTTTACCTTTTGCATTATTTAGAACATCTAAAGGACGATCAATACCATTAACCATAAAGTTTAGTTAGAAAAGGAGTTTTTAAAGCTTTCGTAAGTTTACCTAAGTTTTTAAAACTTGTAGATAATTTTTAGAATTTATTTATAGTATAAAGAATTAATTTTTGATGTTTGCTTTTAAAATTCTTTTTTTAATTTATGTCAATTGTAAGGGCAGTAGTTTCCAGAACCAAATCTAGCTTTTATCATAATTAGTTTATAACTATTTTCAAAAGATTTAAAAACCAATTCTTTCTTGTTGAATAATGGGATATGGAAGAAAGATTACTGGAGGGAAATATCACAAATTTAGAAAAAAGAAAAAGTATTCACTTCAGGGAATTGAAAATAAAGTAAAATTAAGAGAAACCAAAAAGAAAATAGTTAGAATTAGAGGAGGAAATCTGAAAAAAATTTTATTAGCAGGAGATTATGCTAATGTAATAGATTCTAAAACTAGAAAAGCAAAAAAAGTTAAAATAAAAAATGTTTTAGAAACCCCCGCAAATAGATTCTTGGCAAGGCAAAATATTTTAGTTAAAAGCGGAATAATTGATACAGAGTTGGGAAAAGCTAGAATAACAAATAGGCCATCTAGAGAAGGAAGTGTGCAAGCTGTTTTGATAGAGTGAGGTTTTGTGTAAATGAGCAAAACGAGTTTTGATAGAATCTTTTATTTAATGATAACTAAGAAAGCTAGTTCAGTTAATTGAAAAGGTTATGACAAAATAATTAGGTAATTTTAGGATAATAATTGATATTTATCGATATTTCTAGCAACCTCTTAGAATTATTTCAGTTTATTATATGTAAATCTGTTATCATTAGTTGGATTAACAGAATTCATTGTAGTGTCCGCTATTAATGTTAGATCTAGGATTTATATTACTCATTTTAACCTAAATATTTTATTATTTTCTCATAAAACCCGTTGTTTAACAGGACTTATTTATGTTATCAGTATAACCTTATTTCTAGATAACAAACAACAGAATTCAAATCGAAAGGTTTAAAAATCTTTCGCTACCTCTTAATTATAAACCCCTCGATAAAATGACAAACATCAAAAGATGTCCCGAATGTAATGGAACTAATCTTAATTGGGACGAGCAGTTAGGAGAGGTTTATTGCAATGATTGTGGAATAGTTATTGAGGAAAAAATGGTTGATACTTCTCAAGAATTGCAGGGAAGTTTTGATTCTGGAGAGAAAAAAGGCAGAGGAGGAGCGCCATTATCAATGCAGAAATTTGATAAAGGACTTACTACTAATGTAGGAGAAATTTCAGATATTTATAAACTGGATTCGGGATCAACTAGAAAATTTTTAAGATTAAAAAAATGGCAGGAAAGAGTTAGTACTTCTATTGAAAGAAATTTAAGACTAGCAATGACAGAGTTAAGAAGAGTTTCTAGTTTTTTAAATCTGCCAGAAGTAGTAAAAGATGAGGCATCAAGAATTTATCAGTTTGTTTTGCAGAGGGGTTTAGTTAGAGGAAGAAGTATGGAAAGTGTTATCGCTGCTTGTATTTATGCAGCTTGCAGAAGTTATAGCATTCCTAGAACTTTAGACGAAATTTCAACTGCTTCTGATGTTGAAAGAAAAGAAATTGGAAGAACATATAGATTTATAGTTAGAAAGCTAAAAATAAGAGTTACTCCATCAAGTCCTAAGGATTATATTCATAGGTTTGCAAGTGTTTTAAAACTAAATCCAAAAACTCAGAACGAGGCTTTGAAAATTTTAAAAAAAGCTGAAGGCAGTGAATTAACTTCGGGAAGAGGGCCAGCAGGAATTGCTGCAGCCGGACTGTATGTAGCAGCTTTATTAAATAATGAGAAGAAAACTCAGAGAGAGGTTGCGGATGTTGCAGGGATTACAGAAGTTACGATTAGAAATAGATATAAAGAACTACTAGAAAAATTAAAATTAGAAGAAAAGTTGAAGATTAAAGAAGCTGAAATTCAGGCAAAGGCGGAGAAGTAATTTAAAAATAAATCTAGGAAACTTAATATTATATTACAATAATCCTTATAAATAATTATATAATGATAAAAAAAATAGGTAGTTTATCTGGCGAACAAGTAGATAATTTAGTTAAGAAGTTAGATGAAACTGAATTTAAATTTTCTGGAGCAATTATTTTTGGAAATCAAGAGTTTCAAGAGCAGATAGAGTTGGTCCTATAAATGTTAAATATCCAAAACCCAATCATCCAAGTTTTTCAGAATGTCCTCTTCCAGTTGGATTTATTTTAGCTAAAGAAGCTGGAAAATATGAATTTGAATTAGTTAATACCGATAAAATGGCACTTACTAATTATCACTCTAGATTAAGAGAAATTTATAACTTGATTTAGTTATAGTTTTTTTATCTTATAAAACTAATTAAATTATGAATCTTAAATCTCAGTTTCTTACTATTCCGGATAATCAGTTAAATTAAACTTCTGTTCGGTAATTTTAACTGATAATTCTAATCAAAAGAAATAAGATAAGTTGATAATTTGACAACACCAAAGTTTTTATATTAAAAAACCTTCATTTTCGCATGCGGAGATGCCGGAGTGGTCAAACGGAACACGTTTAGGCCGTGTTGGCTTAGTGCCTACCTAGGTTCGAATCCTAGTCTCCGCATGATAAGAAAAGGATTTAACGAGTATTATTTAGAGAGATCTGGAAGTTCTGAGAAAAATCTGGTAATAAAAAAATTCTTAATCAATATTAAATTTTTGCAAAGATTTTTCAATTTCCTTGTCCATTATCTCGAACTTTTCATCTTTTAGAAATTCTTTCTCTTCTAATTCTTTTTTCAACTTTCTACTCAGCTTTTCTCTAATGGTAAGTTTATCAATTTTGTTCCAATTGTAATTTAAAAGTATTTTTTCTGCCTCTTTCATTAATGTTTCAGCATCTTTCGCATATTTTGCAGCATATATCTCATTTTCATTTACAATAGACCCAATTTTATGTCTTAATGATCTACTCATTAAATTTGTTAGTATTTCTATATCTTTATTTTTCCCCATTTTTTATAGATCTGATTTTTTTAATTTTTTCTTTTATTATATTTTTGATAAGTTTTATTTCCTTATTATTAGTAGGTTGATTACTTCTAATTCTATTTAAAAGATTTTCTGGGAGAATATTAAGGATTTCATCTAAAATTATTTTTCTTGATAATTGTTTATTATTCAAGAATCTTTCGATAGTTATGAGTCTTCTTAAGTTATCAAAATATATCCTGCTTGAAACTTCTAAGTCTAGTAAATCTTCTGGCATCATTAATAAAAAATTTAGATGGTTCCAGTTTATTTTTTTATTAAAACCCAAATTTATTTTTTTATTAGAAATGTAATTATTAAACATAGCTCTTATTAAAGGGTCTGTTTCTATAAAAGTTTTTAATTTTTCCTTATTAAAAGAGAGAACATGGAATTTTTGATCTAATCCTTTTGACAATTGCGAATCTATAGTCTTTTCCAGGTTTTCATTATTGGTTATTATAATTAAGTCAATATCATTATAATTGCTTTCTAAAAAAGATCCAACTATAAATGCCATTTCAATTTCATTGTTTTTTTCAATTATTGAGAAAATATTTTTAACAATGTATTCCTTAAAAACTGAAAGTTTTTTCTGGTTTTTATAATAGATTTTTGGTTTCTTTTCTAATAATCTTACTTGAACTAAGTCTCCAACTTCGATTATGTTTTCCATTTCCTTTGGCAAGTAAATTTGATTAAATTTACTCCCTTTTGATACTCTTTTGTTAAATTTAATTTCCATAATACGTATTATATACGTATCTATTTAAATGTTTCGGAATATAGTAAATTCCGAGACTCCAAAAAATTTTCAATTTTTAGGTTTCCTAAATCTTTAATTTAGAAAGTCTTAAAAACTTCATTTATTTATAATATTTATGGAAATGGTGAAAATACCAAAAGACGAATATAAAAGATTGAAAATGCAGGCGAATATAGATATAGATTTATTAAAGCAGTTAGTAAGAAGCATAAAAGATATAAAAGAAGGTAATTTACAAGGTTTAAATAATTGAAGGCGTTGATGATATATGGTAAAACCATTAGAAATCAATCTTGATTATAAAGAGAAGGATATTTGTTCAAATGAATTAATTTTCGAGGATATTATTGAATGTTATATCAGAGATCAAATGATAGAATTAAAATTAGCTCCTGGAATTAGGCCGAGAAGATATTATCCAGAGAAAGTTGGTACAAAAAGAACTCCAGTTGAAGTAAATGAAGAAGAAGAAATTTGGGATATTTTAGATATTATTGATGAAATTTATGATGATTTTGGTTTTGAACCCTCTGATGATGATTATGGTATGAAATGTTCAGATGGCAATAGAGAGTATGACCTACTTAGCCCACCAGAATATTTAGTACCTCAAATTTGTTATAAAGTTAGAGAAGCATCAGATCTTGAAAAAATCGATGAAGAAGAAAAAGGCTATTTTTACGTTAGATTTGAAGGAACTAATTTCAAAATTCCTATTACTTTAAGAATGAATTCACGATATCACAAAGAGGAAATTATATTTGGAAAACCAAGAAAACTAGAAAAAATTGTCAGATAATTTTTTTATATTCCATATTACTGATTAAATCCCATTACTTTCTCAACTCCCCCACAACATTCTTAAAATTACCTTCAACTCTTTTTCCATCAACATAAATTTCTCCGTAAGGACTTACCTTATTAACAATTTCTTTAATTCCATCTACATAATTTAAATTTTTATCAAATTCTTTATCATTAGTCAGCCAGTTTTCATTATATCTATAACTAAATTCATCTACTACATCTCTTTCATCACTGATTATAGTTTTTATTAATATATTTTGTTTTAACATATCCTCTGTTATTTCAATTTCTGCTCCGCTAACTTCTGTTTCTTCTTTTGTAATTTGTTGTGTTTGTATGTTAGGTTCTGTAATAGTTTTCTGACTAGATTCAAGAACAGCTAAAGCAATTTTTCTATGAAGTCTTCCAAGCAAGAAAAAAGATCTTGCTCTATAAACGTTATTTGCTCCTATATTAGTCAGTCTTTGTAATTTACTTACTACTGGATTGATTTTAGTTTCAATAGCTGACTTACTTTCATAATTTTCAATTTGAAGTCTGCTGATAAAATCTTCTGCTTCTGATAAAACAGCCTCGCTTTCATCAGGAAGCATATAGTTATCTGCTCCTAAAACACCTAAATTAGTTTTTTCTAAAACCTGTTGTTCTATTCCTTTATCTCTTATAACTTGTTTAACAGAATTTGTATCAAGCCAGCATTTTATAGTCGGATCATCACAATAACCAACTTGTTTCCATCTATCATAAGTTGAGTTAGTTCTATCATATTCTCCTGTAGGAAGAACCTGTTTTCCAGGACTTTCAGTCGCACAAATTCTAACAATTCCTTGATTATAAAGTTGAGGATTAATTACATCCTCTACTCCTGCTTGTAGGTTAGGTTGAGCTAGACTATAAAATGAAGGAGTTCCTGCAATACATTCCTTTTCTGATGTAATACCTGTTTTAAGCTGTTCTTGTGCATAATTATCACTTAAATAATTTAATGCATAAGAAGTTGATACTTTTCCAAAACCACATTCTTCTCTTCCATTAATATTTATGCATAGCTGTTTAAATCCAG
>CAYIJD010000026.1:0-11151 GCA_964363655.1 Candidatus Woesearchaeota archaeon
ATTTAAACATTTAGAACAATGGTTTATTAAAATAACAAAGTATGCCGATGAACTTTTAAAGGATATTGATAAATTGAATTGGCCTGAAAAAATAAAGGTGATGCAAAAAAACTGGATTGGTAAAAGTTATGGAACCGAAATTTTTTTTGAGATTAATGGAAAAAAATGGCCGATTTTCACAACACGGCCAGATACTATCTTCGGAGTTACATTTATGGTAATCTCAGCTCAACATCCAAGACTTTTTGAATTAGTAACCGAAAAACAAAAAAAAGATGTAGAAAATTTCTTAAAAAAAATTAAATCAACGAGCGAGAAAGAAATTTTAGAAAAAGAAGGAGTGTTTACTGGAAGTTATGCTATAAATCCTATTAATAATGAAAAAATTCCAATATGGATAGGTAATTTTGTTTTAGCAGATTACGGAAGTGGAATGGTAATGGCTGTTCCGGCTCATGATCAGAGAGATTTTGAGTTTGCTAAAAAATACAAGCTTCCAATTAAATTAGTTATTCAACAAGTTAATAAAGAAATAAATGAGAAAAATCTTAAAGAAGCTTATACAGATGAAGGAAAGCTAATAAACTCAAAACAATTTAATAATTTTAATAACAAAGAAGCTATTAATAATATTACAGAATATTTACAAAAAAATAATTTAGGAAAACCAGCTATACAATATAAATTAAAAGACTGGCTTATTTCTAGACAAAGATATTGGGGGACTCCTATTCCAATTATTTATTGTAAGAAGTGTGGTATTGTTCCAGTTTCTTATGAAGATCTTCCAGTAAAACTTCCAGAAAATGTAAAATTTGGTAGAGGCAATCCTTTATCTACTAATAAAAATTTTCTTGCTGTTAAATGTCCTAAATGCAATAAATCATCAAAAAGAGAAACAGATACTATGGATACTTTTTTTGATTCAAGCTGGTATTTTTTAAGATATTGTGATTCTAAGAATGATAAAAATCCGTTTGACCAAAAAAAAATTAAATACTGGATGCCTGTTGATCAGTATATAGGCGGAGCAGAACATGCTTGTATG
Source organism: Candidatus Woesearchaeota archaeon (assembly GCA_964363655.1). GTDB lineage: Archaea > Nanobdellota > Nanobdellia > Pacearchaeales > GW2011-AR1 > ARS1285. Next base: position 1,049 of record CAYIJD010000026.1, read on the forward strand.
CATTTAATTTATGCAAGATTTTTTACAAAAGCCCTAAGAGATTTAAAATTTTTAGATTTTAATGAGCCCTTTACAAAACTTTTTAATCAGGGGATGTTGCACGGAGAGGATGGTTTTGTTATGTCAAAATCTCGAGGGAATGTTGTTCTTCCAGAACAAATCTCAAAAAAATATGGAATAGATACCGCAAGATTTTTTTTAGTTTCAATTGCTAGTCCCGACAAAGATATACAATGGAGCGAGAAGGGAATTGAAGGAAGTTATAGGTTTATAAATAAAATATTTAATTGTTTCTCAAAATTAAAATATAATAAATTAAAAAATTCTAAATCAACTAAAAAGCTTGAACATATTCTTAATAAAAATATAAAACTTATTACAGAAGATATTGAGAATTTTAAATATAATTTAGCTGTAATTAAATTAAGAGAGTTGTTTGAAGTTTTTTTGGAAGAATTGTGCAATAAAAAAGACGCTGAAAATTTTTTGAAAATGTTATGTGTTTTCTGTCCTCATATTGCAGAAGAATTATGGGAGAAAATTGGCAATAAATCTTTTTTGTCATTACAACAATGGCCGGAAGCAGATGAAACTAAAATTGACGAAAATTTAGAAAAACAAGATAAAATTATTGAAAACGCTATTATTGATATTAATAATATAAGAAGAATAATTAGAGAGAAACAAGAAAAAGAGCATCATTCTATTTATTTATATGTTATACCAAAAGAACTTATTTTTTTTAACCAAAAAAAATTATCAGAAAAACTAGGAGTTAATTTAAAGGTATTTTCAGTTAATGATCCTAAAAAATACGATCCTCAAAATAAATCTTCAAAAGCCAAACCCGGAAAGCCGGGGATTTATGTGGAATGATTTTTAAAATTTAATTAATGTTAATTCAAATTATAAAATTAGTTAGCTATCATCTAAAATATTAAGATTGTTCATTATTAACTACGGTCTCTACAAAATATGATTATCACACAACACCAATATTTAATAAGTATAATTTAGCGAGAGATTTCAACTATTTCGCTTGAATTATTATTAAGATAAATTAAAAATACTATTATTAATTTGAAGTTATAGTTAATAAATAGACAAGAAAATAACATTTAATTAAAATTAATAAATAGATTTATGAAAGCTTCTTCTATTAATTGGGAATTATAAATAATATTATCTGATGAAGAGATTTTTTTATTAGAAAAAGAAACTATCAAAGGAAAGATAAAATTTTATTATGAAGAAAATAAAATTGGAAATTATTACTTAGAACTAAAGATTGAAAAGTTAAATAAAATGCAGTTATTTGTTGAATTAATAACAATTCCTAAAAATGCTTATTTTGGTAAAGTTGAAAAATATATAGTTAAAATTTCCAAGGATGGTTATGAAATGTTAAAAGAATATAAACATGCTGGAGATAGGATGGCTGATAATCCTGTATGTAAGGTTAGGATTAAAAGATTATAGTAGAATAAATAAATGCTTAAAAACAGATTATAATTTATAGGATGATGGAAATAGGGGAATTAGTTAGAAAAACTAGGCTGAGTAATTACACTCGTGAAAATGAAGGTTTAGTAGCATCTTTAACATATGATCAATTTGAGAAAATCAAGAATAAATACAGGAATAGACCAACTTTTATAGGTGAAGAAGAAACTTTTGACCCATTATATTCAGAAACCTATATTCATCCATCACAAGTTATTGAATATTTTGTTGATAATGAAAACTTTAAAGATTCATTAAATCAAGAAGTTGTTATTAATTTTAAAGATAAATGGCGGGAAAATAATATGTTAGGTGCTCCAGGAAGTTATGTTTTTTTCATTCAAAAAGACAAAAAAAGAAAAGAAATACTAGTTGGAACGATTTCTAAAGAGGATATATTAGAGAGAAGAATAGAATCCAAATATATAAAAAAAGATTATTCTGGAATAATTATTCCAATAACTAGAGAAGTTTTAGAATCTGAGCTTAATGAAAAAAAAGAATGGATTGATAATGGTGGTAGGGAAAATTTTAGGGGTGTGGAAAAATTAGCTAAAATTGCGGAAATTGATTTCTCAAAAGAACTAAAAGAAGCAAGAGAATATGATAAAAAACAATATTTAAAAAGATATGCTAAAAAAGAACATCTTGATAACATTTTTGAAATGTTAAGAGAAAATTTTGATCTTTTCTTAAATGAGAATTGCTTATATTCAGATAGTATATATGAATTTTCAAAATTAGCTCACTTAATAGAGTATCCTAGTGAAGAATATAAAAACCAAGCCATAGGTTATTTAGATATGATTTCTAAAACATTTTCTAAAGAGGCAAAATCGCTAAAAAATGAACTAGAAGGGATTATAAAAGAAAAAGAAAAGAAAATAGGAGAATTAGAAAATGAGGCTACAAAGGTTTCTTGGAAAAAAAGAGTGTTGCAGGGAGAAAATCTTTTATTATGATGTGGGTAAAAAACTTTTTATCTAGTTTTTAATTAATTAGCTTCAACTATACTATCTAAAGCTATAACAAATTCTCTATATAAAACATGATGTCCAATAATGGTATTTACTTTAATATTAGTTTTGTTTGGTATAAATCCAGTCCAAGGATATCTCTTAAAACCGATTAATATTGTAGGGATTTCTCTATTATTTTTCAATGCATATATCTCTAAAGCCCGAAAAACTTTTTCGGGGTCTTTTGGATTTTCTGATATTGGCATAAGAACATATCTCTCTCCAATTTCTAATTTTTTTATAGGCCCATCCATGATTACCGCTTCTGCTCCTTTCTGTTTTGTATTAGTAGAATTATAAATATTCCATCCTTTACGATTAATTTTATCTAAGATTTCTTTTTCTGCTTCATTTAAAAAATAAGATTCTAATTGCATAAAATCAAAAAAATTTAAGATTATATAAGCATTTATATTTTAGAATGTACAACTTTCTAAAACAAATTTTGTCTTCTGAAAATACATCAACTTTTATTTAATGTTTGTTATCTTTCTTTATTACAAAATAATATATTACCGCCCCTAACCAAGATAATAAAATCACTATTAGAATCCATACAATTTTATCGTTTTCGTTTTTAAATTTCCTTTTAGCAACATCTATAATCATTAAAATCCAGAATACAGTAAGAAAAACTGCTAATGCTATAATCGCTAAAAAAAATAAAAGAATAGATATTAAAAATAATGCCATGAATAATTTTATTTATTAATCTTTATAAAACCTCCTCATTCCGTTCTGTTAATCATATAATTAAAACCCTCTCTACTATTTTTCCCTTCAATAAACTCTAAATTATCATCTTATTAGCTATTTTTTTAGTAAATGACGAATAATTAACCAATTTATTCTATAAAATAGTATTTATCTAGTTTATTGTCATTTCAATTAACGATATCTCTCTTTCTTACAGTATAATCACAATCAGGATTACTACATTTCCATTTATCAAAAATATCCTCTTTAAATGAAAATGGAAGTAAATAACCTTTTTCGCATTTCATACATTTCGGAAAAATACATCCTTCCACCATTTTTACCTCCTTGCTTATTTAATTTTTTATTCTAATATAAGGATTTCTTTTAAATATTTTTTCTAGTTTTAATTCACAACGGCCTTAATCCTCCTAACTCCAGCACTAACGGCCTCTTCTTTAATAATTTTAAATTTTTCTATTTCTCTAGTGTTTTTAACATGAGGTCCTGTACAAATTTCTTTTGAAAACCATTTTCTTTTTTCAGAATTGTCAAGAACTGTATAAACATAAACTTTTTCTGGGTATTTTTGGCCAAATTCTGCTTGAGCTTCACTTTTCAGAGCTTTTTTCAAAAACATTTCTTCTTTTATTACTTCTAGTTTTTGTTTAATTTTTTCGTTAACTAAGTTCTCAACTTTCTTAATTTCATCTTCTGTTAACTTTCTATTAAATGAAAAATCAAATCTTAATCTTTCAGAGGTTATGTTAGAACCTTTTTGTTTAACTTCATTTCCTAAAATTTTTCTTAGAGCTTCGTTTAAAAGATGTGTTGCGGTGTGTAGCTTAACTGTTTGCTCGCTTTTATCTGCTAGTCCTGAATTAAATTTGCCTTCTGTAGCTGTTCTGGAAAGTTCTTGGTGTTTTTTTAACTCTTCGTCAAAATCTTTTTTATCGACTTTAATGTTTTTTTCATCTGCTAATTCTAAAGTCATTTCAAATGGAAAGCCATAACTTTGATATAAAAGAAATGCCTCTTTTCCAGATATTTTTTTGTTTTTAGATAATTTTTCAAAAATTTTAATCCCTTTTTCCAAGGTTTCTAAGAATTTTTCTTCTTCTTTTTCTAATTCATACAAGATTTTTTCTTTATTCTTATATAAATATTTATAATCGTCATAAATCTCAAAAACAGTCTCTCCAATAGCTTTAATAAAATTTTTTAATTTTAATTTTCTTCCATGTCTAACTACCCTTCTAATCAATCTTCTCAAAACATAACCCCGTTCTACATTGCTTGAAGTTACCTCATCTCCAATAATAAAAACAGCCGCTTTAATATGATCTGCTATTATCCTCATACTTCTTTTAATTTCTTCGCTTTCATCATATTTTTTTCCAGAAATTTTTTCTATTTTTTTAATTATAGGCAAAAAGCAATCAGTTAAATAATCATCATCTAAATTATTTAAGACTGCAACAGTTCTCTCAACACCCATTCCAGTATCTATGTTTTTTTGTTTTGCTGGTTTAAATCTAAATAAATTTTTTTCTATAAATTCTTTAATTTGTTTGTTATTTTTATATAATTCTGACAAAATTCCATTTTTTTGAGCTGATTTTATATTTTCTTCTTTATGATCGAAATAGAGAATCTCTTCTGGCTTTAATTTATAATCTTTTAATAATTGTTTGAAATAATCTGGATTTGTTTTATCTGGATTTTTTAATAAAGTAAAAACTTCAAACCTATAATCTTCTATTTTAGATTTTATTTCTTTATGATCGGCGTTGGTTACTATAATTATTTTTTTATTAATCCCAGCTAAAAATTCCGATAACTCTTTATTTAATCCTTTCTCTTTATCAATTAAACAATTAATAGCATCTACAAGTATTATTTTAATTTCATCTTTTTCATACTCCATTAAAACATCGTTCCAAATTTCAACCCAATTTTCATCTTCATGATTAAATTTTTTTTGGGCGTTTTTATCTTTAGACTTCCAATAAAACATTTCAGTGTCTGGTCCGCATGGTCCTATTTCTCCAGCAGGACCCCACCAATTATCCTCTTTTCCAAGAAAAGCAATCATATCTTCCTTTACCCCTAAAGATTTCCATATTTTAGCTGATTCATCGTCTCTTGAAATTTCTTTATCTCCTTCAAAACAACTAACAGCTAATTTTTCTAAAGGAATTTTCAAAACTTTGGTTAAAAATTCAAAGCTGAATTCAATAGCTTCTTTTTTCCAATAGTCTCCTAAAGACCAGTTTCCCAGCATTTCAAAAAAAGTATGGTGAAAGCCATCTCCGACTTTTTCAATATCTCCCGTTCTAACACATCTCTGAACATTTACTAATCTTTTTCCTAAAGGATGTTTTTCTCCAAGCAAATAAGGAACTAAATGGTGCATTCCAGCTGTTGTAAATAAAACAGCTGGATCGTTTTCGGGAACTAAACTAACATTTGGGATTTCTTTATGGTTTTTACTTTTGAAAAAGTCTATATACTGTCTAATTAATTCTTTTCTGTTCATTTTTTATAATATAAATTTTATTAGTAACTTTTAATAAATAAGGGTGATGTAATCTTTAGTTTATATATCATTCATCTATGTATTATTTATATTAAATAAAAAGAATTAATGTTTAAAAAACTTGTTTATACTGGTATTCTTAAAATATGATAAAATTGCATAACACTAATTTATTAATAAATTTAGAAAAGCTAATTATTAAATTAATTATCAAAAATCCTAAAAAAATTGTAACTAGTCTAAATTTCAGTTATTCCTTAAATATTTATTATTAATAAATAGATTAGAATAAATAAAAAGTTAAACTTAGTTCTAGTAATGCTATCATCCAAATAAATTAGGGATTTCTTGCTAATAGATTAATCCAAATAAATTTAAAAACCTGGATATTATTATAAATAGGTATGGCTAAAATAGTAGCAGTTTCTGGTTATTTTGATCCTTTACATATTGGTCATATAGAATATCTTGAACTAGCAAAAAAACTTGGAGATAAGTTAATAGTTATCCTTAATAATGATGAGCAAGTAAAATTAAAAAAGGGAAAGCCGTTCATGCCTTTAGATGAGAGAAAGAAAATTTTAGAGGCCATAAAATATGTTGATGAGGTTTTTGTAAGTATTGATAATGATTTAACTGTTTGTAAATCTCTTAAAGCAGTAAAGCCAGACATTTTTGCAAAAGGAGGAGATAGATTTAAAGAGGAGATTCCTGAAGCTAAAATCTGTAGAGAGCTAGGAATAAAAATAGTAGATGGTTTAGGAGAAAAAATACAATCTTCTAGAAATTTTTATAGGAAGTCTTAAGAATATAATAAACTATAAAAATTCCTTTTTTCTTTTATTTGTATGATAAACATATAATTGAGAAAATTTTGTGTATAATGAATCTTTAATATAGATTATATCAATGTAATCTAAGAACATGTGAATAAAAATGCCTAGTAAAACAAACCAAATCAAGTTAATATAATTTGCTATTATAATTAATAATATCCAAAATTCAAATCCATGGAAAATAAAAATTGCTCTTTTATAATTTTTTCTTTTTTCAGGCTTCATCGATAGCCATTTTTTTCTTCTTTCTTTAAAATAATTAATAGCTTTTCTTAAAGAAAAATCTTTTTTTCTAAGTATATAAAGAAAGTAGTGATCGGCATCAATAAGGACAGATGAAAGAAAAATAACTAAAAACTGAATAAAAGTTATTTGAAAAATTAAATGTATTATTAAACTTGCTAAAAAACCTATTACTACGTGATATTTTGGAAGCATGTTTATTCCTCTTTTTATCTTTTTGTTTTGATTAATCAATATTTGATAATTATACGAGGTGAAGATATTTAAATGTGAAGATATTTAAATCTAAAAGAAAAAATGGCATTTATATCTCAATCGACAGGATATTGGCTTCTGATAATATATGGTATCTTTATGATTCTTATCACTTATTTCTTTGCTCGATGGAGAAGATACAAAACAATTCAAGGATTCTTGGTTGCTGAAAGAAATGTTAATTGGTGGCTTGGCGCAACAAGTATTGCAGCATCATGGGTTTGGGCTCCTGCTTTGTTCGTTTCTGTTCAATTTGCTTATGAAAAAGGATTACCTGGAATTTTTTGGTTTACCTTTCCTAATATTATTGCGTTAGCTCTGTTTATGTTCTTAGCTCCAAAAATTAGAGAAAAACTACCGAATGGATATACATTACCTCAATGGATTAAATATAAACTAAAAAGTGAAGGGGTTCACAAGATATATCTTTTTCCTTATTTCTTTTATCAATTAATGGCGGTTACCGTTCAGTTGTTTGCTGGAGGAATTTTTTTGCGGTTAATTACTGGATCCCACTTATCAATGGCATGATTATTATGGCTTTAATTGTTTTAATCTATTCTTTTATTTCTGGTTTGGAATCGTCAATAGTAACTGACTTTGTTCAGTTTATTTTAATAATTTTGGGAATAGTTATTGTCGTTCCATGGGCAATTGTAAAGGCAGGAGGATTTTCAGTAGTAAGCGCAGGATTTGGAGGCGTTTCTGGACAATTCAGAAATTTATTTGACCCTGGAGTTGCTTTCTCATTTGGAATAGTTACTGCAATAGGACTTATTTCTGGGGCAATATCAGACCAACAATATTGGCAGAGAGCATTTGCAATAAAAAAGAAGAACTTGGTTTCATCATTCCTTTTTGGAGCAATTATATTTGGAATAGTTCCTATAGCTCTCTCAGCCTTAGGATTTTTAGCTGCAAATGGAAGTTTAGGAATAACTCTTCCTCCTAACACTGATGTTTCAATGATTGGGATTATTACAGTAACTCACTTCCTTCCTTCAATTGCAATAGCATTATTTGTAATAATGTTGTTAAGTGCATTAATGTCAACGCTAGATTCTGGTTTAAATGCAACTAGTTCTCTTTTTGTTACAGATGTTCTAAGATATTCTGATAAAGAAAAAAAGGTGTGGGAGAAAATTGATATGGGGCAAGAATTAACTATCGAAGAAAGAAATATAGGTCAGCATCTAGATAAAAAAGGAATTTTTTATTCCAGGGTTTCAATGTTTGGGATCACTATTTTAGGATTTTTAGTTGCTTTAGCTGCAACATACATTCCTGGTTTTGGATTAAAACATTTATGGTGGATATTTAATACTATTGCTGCTTGTGTAGTTGTTCCTACTGTTTTAAGTTTATATTGGGAAAGACTAGATGCTAGAGGAGTTTTTTGGGGGGTTCTCATTGCTTTTTTTATAGGAGTTCCTTTATTTGTATATGGGAATATAATTGATAATCCTGTTTGGATTGTTGGAGCATCTTTATTTATTATTTTAGTAAGTACTATTTTTTGTTTAGTAATGCCTAAGAAAATTCCTTGAAAAAAAGAGCGTAGATATATTTAAAAGAGTTTTTATTTTAAAAATTTAAGATAATCTTACTTTCTAAATTCACTAGCATTAAGAATTGTTAATCCGACTATCTTATCATTTCTTTTATGTATTATCAAATTACCCTTCATTAAACTATCATCCGCGTTCTGTGGTTTTTCAAAACTAATGTAAAGGACATCTGCTTCTTTATCGTAATCTATCCACATATTCCTAGCTATCTTTACAAAATCTGGAATTATTTTTTCAACTTTATTTATTATTTGTTCTTCCATATTAATTTTCTACTCTTTCTTACTCTTTCAACTTCAGAAGTCAAAAATGCGGTTATGACAAATCCATTTTCATCATTAACTTCTCTATAAATAGCTACAATATGTTTATTATTAAATCTTTTGATTGCTATCAACTCGCCTTTTTCTCCACTCACTATTTCATCTGGATTATTAATCGCCTCTAAAACAGAGTCGCTAAGCCCTGACATGTAATCATGCGATTCTGTAATATGTAACCATCTCTTTTCTGGCAATCTAATTTTAATGCCATTTTTAGATATTGAATAGCCTATCATTTTTGATAATTTTTACTCTTTCAAAATCAACTTAATCATATCTGAGAATGCAGGACGGGTTATTAATATTCCAACACTCACTCCTAAGATTGTTGTTAGAGCAAACCCTTTTAATAATCCTGCTCCTGCCCAAAACAATGGAATCATCGCTGCTATAATGGTTAAAAACGCGCCTAAAATAATAAATAAGGCATTTTTAATTCTTTCTTTTATAGATCCAAGTTTGTTGGTAGTTTCAGATAAAATAACTAATTGGTCATTAACTCCTGTTCCTAATCCCGCAATTATTCCTGCTATGCTCGGAGCGTCTAAATTCCATTTTATTAAAGCAGCTATCCCAAGAGTAATCACCGCCTCTGAAAACATCGTTAAAATCACTGCTAAAGTTATTCTTATTTTTCTATAAACTAAAAATATAACTAATGAAATAGCAAAAAAAACTGAGAGGCCAAAAATTATTAGATTTTTTGTAAATTCTTTCCCAAGAACCGGAGAGATCGCGTCTATTTTTATAATCTCTAGTTTATAAGGCAAGCTTCCAGTTATTAAAATTGTCTGAAGATGTTTCATACTACTCACAGCCTCATTATAAGCTTCTTGTCTATTATTTCCTACTCCAGAACCTGAAATTGAGATTTGTGTTGTAGCAGAACCTTTTAATTCTTTTCCAATAAATAAAGAATCAACTAATTTGTCGTCCAAAAACAAGTCTAACTTTTTACTAAGATATTGTGGATTTTCTGTATCTAGAGGTAAATTGCTTGTTACTTTTGCATGTCTTTTTGCAGCATCTTCACTTAAAGAAATCGCAAACCTAAAATTGCAGGCTTCCCCTTCTTGATATTTATTACAGGCATAAATTCCAGCATCTTGTCCTGTTCTTGC
>CAYIJD010000027.1:0-10980 GCA_964363655.1 Candidatus Woesearchaeota archaeon
TTTTTTGTTTTGTTTCTCCTAGCCATCTAACTAAAAAAGCACATCCACAACTATGCCCTACCAAAATAGAATTTTCATTAACTTCATATTTTTCAAACTTTTTCTTAAACTTTTCATATTTAGGTTCCCAAGGTTCAGGCATTAAAGGAGTTTCAACTTTTATTCTTTTAGAAATCAACTCTTTTTTAATCCAAGGAATCCAATGCTTGGCATAAGTTCTTGTTTGAGGGTTCATTGCTCTCTCTTTATTAGAAGGACAGCCATGAATAATAATACAATTGATTTGTTTTTTATTAATTATCATTTTTTATCTCCTATTTTTCTGAGCTTTTAATTAACAATTTTTCTTAATTTTGAGATAGATTTTTCTTGCTTTTCTTAATTTTTGTTTATTTGTTTCATTATTATTAACGATTTTATTTGAAAAAATTTATTCAAACCCCAAATCATAATACAACTGACATCCTGATTTTTCTAATTTATTTATAGAGTCAATTTCTTGAACATTATTATACAAACCTATTAATTCTCTTGAGTCATTTAAAGGCCCTAAAACACTATTTAATTTTTGTCCAAGATTTGATTGACAGCCCTCTCTTTCAATAATCTTAATTTTATCAAGATAAACTTTAGTAAGCTCGTCAAACTTGCTTTTTATTCTTTTAACATCGCATTCATAAATTTCAGGAGATGAAAAAATTGCTCCATAAACTAAATCTCCAACATAATAAACTCTTTTTCTATAATTTCTATTTAGCACATAATTTTGATCTTCATAAACTATTATATCACATTTTCTTGTTTCTTTAAAACAGACATTTACTCCTTCGCATTTTAAAGTATTATTTACAAAAATAATATTCTTTAAATTTAAGCTCTCTAAACTTTCTTTAATTTCTTCTGGAGAATCATAAAAACAATATTTATCATTATCGCTGGTTACTATTGTTAAATCATTTATTTTAAAAGGCAGGAAAAATGGTTTTGAAAAAACATAAATAACCTTTCCTTCTACAACATCTTTAGAAAAAATATATTTATCTTTAATACTAACCTCTTTTCCTTGTTCTCCATAAGTTTCTCCAAAAGTCTGTTCGGAGAAGGAAATTGTTTGTTTTCCAAATGGTTTATTTAAATATTCTTGGCATTTAAAAAAAATTTTTGATTTTTTTTTGAATCCGATTTCATAAGCTTTTCCAGAAGCTAATCCTGTTTCTAAAGGGTCAAATAAGCTAATTAAACTAGCCGCACTTTCTGTATAAACAGTTTGTTCAGAAGTTCTAATAACCTTACCAGCCGCAAAAATGGCTAAAAATAAAATAGTTCCTCCTGCAATAATAGCAAAAATCCAGTTAAATGCTAATGATATTGCTTTTTTATTTATTTTTTTTATCATCATTTATATTCCTTTAAATATTTATTAATCAAAATATTAATCATATTTTTAATTTCTTCTACATTATCTTTAGTTTCTTCGATTGAAATATCTTGTCCATAATAATTTATAGAATTTCTTATTTTTCTGAAACGGTCAAATTTAATAGCAAGGATTTTTTCTCCTTTTTCATTCAAAAAATAACTAAAAGCTTCGTGAGAATAGATTTTATAACCGTCAAAGGAAGCTATAGCTTCTAGAATACTTCTTAAGATATCATAATAGCCAACCATAATTTTTCTAGAGGATTTTTCAGTTATTTTCAAATCATTTAAAAATTCTAAGTCTTTTTTAGCAGTTTTAACTAAAGATCTAATTAAAAATATGTCTAGAGATGATTTTTTTGCATCTCCTTTTTTAATAAAATCTTCGAATTTCATTTAAATACCTCCAAAAATCCATAAACAACAATACCATTAATGAAATTATTTAACAGGTCTTTATTTTTCATCTTTTCAATTTCTTTTTTTGAATAAATAAATAACTGAATTTTATGCCCCAGTTTTTTTTCAAATTTTTTTAATTCTATTTCTTTTTTTAAAGAAGTTATAATTAATAAGTCTATATCGCTTTTAGGGACATTTTCAGCTTTAGCAAAACTTCCAAATAAGACTATTGCTTCAGGATAGTTAAATTCCTTTACAAGATAATCTATAACATCAGAATTAAATAAACCATTTAAATTATAATTTAGCTTTATTATTTTAAACTTATTGTTTTCTGAATTAGCTTTAAAAAAAAGATGATTTAGTTTTTTTTCTGATATTAAAAAATTCTCTTTTTCTAATTTTTTTAGATATTTAGAAACGGTAGTTGGAGATTTTTCAACTAACTTAGCTATTTGTCTAACATGAAATTCTTTTTCAGGCTCATCTAAAAAAAAATCTATTATTCTGTCCATTTTATAAGACTCATGTCCAGTAAAATAAACAATCGTCCATTTTTAAAGCTTTCTATAAAAGATTATCAAGCCAACAAATGATAAAATCTGATTTATTGATAATATACTAAATATAATCGTGAGAAGTTACTAGAAATATCAATTATCCTAGTAAAATAACTTATTTTTAGAAAATCACTTTTCCAGTTAATGGAATTCCATAAAACTTTAAATTTTTTTCAAATTAACAAACCTATCATTTAATCCTTTTTCAATTTCAATATTAATTTCTCCATCATTAATAGCAAAACAATTAGGGTTTCTGGTTTTTGTTATTTTTTCGTTATCTAAATGAGCTATATAATGATAAGGCATCTCACAGGCCTTTCCGCTTGGCCAAAAAAACATATTTGCTTTTTTTCCTTCAAATAAACCTAAATCTTTTCCAATTACTTTAAATTCGCCAAAAGATGTTTGGGATAAATTAGCAAAACAAACATAATCTATAGATCCAGGAAGATTTCCTTTAAACGTATGCTTATCATATTGAGAATTCCATGTTTTTTCAACATCTGACCTAAACCCATCTATAAAAATTCCAATTTTGGCGCATCCCTGAGTTTTTAAAAAAGCATTTATTACAATAATAGCAATTAAAATAAAAAAAACAATTAAGATAATAGAAAAAATACTTTCAAATGATAATCCTAAAACCTGAGCTTTTTTATCAGATCTACTAAAAGTCTTATTATCAATCCTCTTTTCCATTTTAATATTATTTAATATTTAAAGTATATAAAGATGATTTCTCTTGCTTATAAAAAATTATCCCCAAGAAATAACTTTTGTTCTGTTTTTTGCATTTTATAAATCATAAAATATTGAACTCAGAAAAACCCTATCTTTATCTAATAATACAAAAAAGGTATACACCAAAAACTATTTTTTATAGAAAAATACAATAATAATATCAACTCACTTTTATACACACAACAGTCATTTTCGCATCTTCATTATCATATTTTTTTGTTATACATCCGTTATCAAAAGGATAAAGATCTTCTCCACTGCCGGTAGAAGATATCCAACAGCCTGTAATTTTCCAACCCTTTGTGCCATCACACCCTATTCCATCTAAAGTTGTTTGAGTACTATCAAGAGGAGTTTTATCATTTAATTCAACAAAAGCAGAGCTATTTCCACTAATTGTAATAATTGGTCTATTGTTTGAAGGGCCGTCTTTCCTATATGCCTGTGCAATTGATATACTGCCTTGGCCATCAATCCACTCCTGCAATTTAACTTCTGCTCCAGCTTTATTTAATACCATCACCTCATCAGAGCTATGTCCAAAAACTTTAGGATTTCCTGTTCTATAATCTCCAAAACCAAAGACAATTCCAATTCCAGCTATAAAAATAATTATAGTTGTTATCAGCCACAAATCTCTTTTTTTAAAATTTATTGTCACCATCTTTATTATTGAAAGAATATAGTATTTAAATATCTTTTGAAATTTAAAAAAAGCATTATTAACCAAAAATCTAATAAAAAAAGATTTTAGTTCTTTAAGCCAATTTGTAATAACAAATTTACTGATATAAATTAAAGATAATCCTAAACGGTATTAAAAATTAAGAAATATCAATTATTCTTATAAAATACCCTAATTTTTATAAATTACCCACTTTCAATTAACAGCATTTAAAAAGATAATCTTAAAAATATATAAAACATGGAGAATAAATTAATAGTAAGATTAAACCCTTGTTTTAAAAATAAATAATTAGAATTTTCAAAAAAACATCTTAAATAAATAATAAATAAACCAAAATCTTAATTTCACTTAAAATATCTTTATCCTTATTAAATTATAGAAAAATAAAAAATGAAAGAAACAAAACTGATTACCTCAGCACTGCCCTACATAAATAATGTCCCGCATTTAGGTCATATTGTCGGTTCTCATTTACCAGCAGATATATTTGCAAGATATTGTAGAGCTAAAGGTTATGAAACTTTATTTGTTGGGGGAACAGATGAAAATGGCTCTACATCAGAAATTGCAGCAGACGAGTTAGGAATACCAATAAATATTTTCTCAGAAAAACTTTTTAAAGAACATAAAAAAGTTTATGACTGGTTTAATATATCTTATGACAATTTTTCAAGAACAAGCAACTCCATTCATCACAAAACAACACAAGATTTTTTTAAAAAAGTATATGAAAATAATTTTATAAAAGAAGGAAAAATAAAAGTTTTTTATTCTTCAGAAGAAAAAAAATTTCTGCCAGATAGATATGTAAGAGGAACCTGCCCTAAATGCGGTTATAAAGACGCAAATGGAGATCAATGCGAGAAATGCACTTCTGTTTTTGATTCAACCCAATTAATAAATCCAAGATCAGCACTAACAAATAAACCTGTAGAGATTAAAGAAACCGTTCATTTATTTTTAAAATTAAGTAAGCTTTCCAAAAAATTAGAAAAATGGATAAAAGAAAAGAAGAATTGGAGGATACAAGTAACTAATCTAGCTCTTGGCTGGATTAAAGAAGGACTTAGAGACAGATGTATTACAAGAGATTTAAAATATGGCGTTAAAGTCCCGTTAAAAAAATTTGAGGATAAGGTTTTTTATGTATGGTTTGATGCACCTATAGGATATATTTCATCAACAAAAGAAGCCAGTAAAAATTGGGAAAAATTTTGGAAAGATAAAAACACAAAAATTTATCATTTTTTAGGTAAAGATAACATTCCTTTTCATACTATTTTTTGGCCAGGAATGTTAATGGCTAATAACGAGTTTAATCTACCTTATCATGTAGAAGGTTTACAGTATTTAAACTATGAAGGAGGCAAGTTTTCAAAAAGTCAAAAAAGAGGAATTTTTTGTGAAAAACTGCCGGAAACTAAAATAAATTCAGATATTTTAAGAGCATATCTTACTTTCCTTATTCCTGAATCTAGTGACACAGAATTTAAATGGACTGATTTTCAATTAAGAATTAATTCAGACATTATAGGCAATTTTGGAAATTTTATCAACAGAACTTTAACTTTTATTTATAATAAGCTTGATAGAAAAATAAAAAAACCTTTGGAGAAAGAGTTTACAGAATTAGATAAAAACCTACTTAAAAAAACCAAAGAAAAATTCTCTAAAATAGAAAATTATCTGGAAAAAGTGCAATTAAGAAACGCGTTTTTAGAAATTTTGTCTCTTTCTTCTATTGGAAATAAATATTTTAATGACAATGAACCTTGGAATAGTATAAAAAATAATTTTAAGAGAACTAATCATGTTTTGTATTTATGCGCTGGTTTATGTAAAACCCTCTCTATTTTAGCACAACCTTATCTACCACTTACCTCTCAAAAAATTTGTGAGCAATTAAATTTAGAAATAAATAAAAAAGGAATTTGGGATTCTGCGACCGATTTATTACCAGATAATCATGTTATCAATAAACCTAAAATATTATTTAACAAACTAACAGATGATTATCTAGATAAGTTTAAAAAACAGGTTTCTGATACAAAATCTTTAAGAGAATTTTTTAAAGATTAATTTTTTGAGATATTTAATAAGCGATATAATCTCCAATTATAGACAATTCTGTGGTTTATAGACAATTATTAAAATTGTCTTATTAGAGAATCTGAACAAAATGTAATATATCTTCTAGGATTATTTATAGTAAACAAGATTTATTCTTACTTCTTGCAAAATTTCCCAGCAGTTGACCATATACAATTGGGTGGATTTGTCTCAGCAGAACAATCTGTCGGATTATCATGTTTTTTACATTTAGTTACACAAAAAGTGTAATCTTTCCAGAAACATCCAGGGCTTGTAGCACAGGTAGCAGCATCTTTTGCATTACCACAAAAATCATTATCATTCAAAATACACCCTCCAATACCCTCTCTAGTACAAGTTAAACTACCACAACAATAATTTTTAAAAGTATTATCTGGTCTAGAACAGACCTCGCCTTCAATAGCGCACGCAAAACAGGTAGCAGGATTACTAATTCCACCTATACAATTCAAAGTCTTTGTTCCATCAGCTGTTGTCTTACAACAAATTTTATCAAAAATACATTTCTCGCCTTCTTTAGCGCAATCATCATCGCCATCAGGCGGCAAAGCCCCCCCACTCTTGCTACCATAAGGCGGCAAACTCCCAAGCTCCCTTCCTCCTAATACAAACTCTTTAACTGGAGCAGAATAATTAACTGCTAAAATGAAAAAAATTAATAAGAAAATTATAATACCCAAAAAAATCCATTGAGTATTTGTAAGTCCTTTTTTATTTATACTCTCTCTCTGAAAAATCCTCTTTTCATATAACTACTAAGATAATTACTATTTAAAGCTTTTTATAAATCCAGTTCACACTTTGATCTTTCCAGATTTTATTAACAAAATAAAAATAATATCTAAATTCAAATTCATTCGCTATTAAAATTACTTTATGATTTTTAATAACACTCGCTTTTATGTATAATGGCAACTCTTCAAAAAGTCTTACATCATATTTATTAGCGTTTATATTTCTCCATAAATAACTTAATAAATCTGCCTGTTCTTTTATTGTTTTAAATTTTGGAGCAACAACACAAATATCAACATCACTTCTTATATGCTGCTGTTTTTTTACATATGAACCATAAAGTAAAACCGCAAGGATTTTATTTTCCTTTAAATCCTTTTCTAAAAAAGAAAAATCTTTTTTTAATTCTTTCAAACTAATTTTTGGTTTCATTATATCTAAGCAATAACTATGTTTTTAAGCAGAGCTTATCTATATAACATCTACGATAAGCTTTTTTCTTATTATTTTTATCGTCGGAATAAAAATTTTTTTTAGTAATTATATTCATATTGAATTATCTGAAAAGGTTACTAAAAGATATAGAGCTGTTGCTCTTCTAATTTTTTTTGCTTTATTTGAACTTCTCATAGTTTACGGTGAACTATATACTTACGCAGAGATGGAATTGCTGTTTTCAATAAAATTTAATTCTAATAAATTGTTAATATTATTCATATTGATTCTTCTCAATCTTTAAGGTCTTAACATTTTTATCAAAATACTCTTTAAACTTTTGACATTTCATCTTTGAGTTTTCCAATAAATCTTGATAATTTCTCTAAAATTCCCTCAATTTCAGATGATAGCCTTTCAATAGATTCTCTAACTCTTTTATCATCAGTTTTATTATATTCATGAATAATCCTATTTCTTAATCCATTAGATTCATTCAAGATATTGACTTCTTTATCATTTAAACCAATAATATTCCTAATTTTGTCAATGTTAGCATAATCATCACCAATACTCTTGTTGTTATCAATCAAAATCATTGAAACTAAATCTGTTATAGCCTCTACAACTTCTTGAAATGCCTTATAAATACCTAACTTTATAATTTCTTTATCAAAATTTTCAAAACCTTCATCTATATTTTCCAACCTTTTTTGAGCTAGTTCTATTTTGTTTTTATATCTTTCAGTTCTTTCTCTGTCCATGAATTCGTCAATAAAATCAAGTATAAATATTTTTCCTAGATTTTAAATCAAACCCTATTCCAATTTAACTTTTAGCCTCATTTTTTCCTGTTCAAAAAATAAACCAAAACAATAATTAAAATTAATAATATTAAGCTTAATATAATTATGTAATTTTTATAATTATCTGTAAATTTTCTAGCCCCATTTCCAATTCCCCAGCCATCATTTTTAATATCTTTTTCTTCACCTCTGTCCTCACTAAAATTATTACTAGTTTCAACATTAATGAAATCCTCTTTATTAAAACCAGTTTTTGAAAACTGGCTGATAAATTCCCCATCAAGTTCTATATTACTTTTATCATAAACAATTATCTGATACCCATTTTCATAATAACTAGCAAAAACATTAAATGAGACATTTTTTAATTCTTTAAATCCACTTTCATTTGTTGCAATAAAATTTCCTTGCTCATCTTTAGCATCTATTAAAACAAAATTCGGAATACTAAAAAATATTTTCTCTAAAATTTTATTCTCATCATCAACAATATCTAAATAATAACTGTTATCTTTATTAAAATTAGATTTTCCTTCATTAGAAAATTCTACATTCACATTTTTAATTTCAATTCCTCCTTTATTATAATAAAGTTCAATGTTATAATAAAATCCAGAGTTATTAATAGCAACAGCGCTAATTAAGCCGCTTAAATTGCTTACTAAACCAACTAACAAAATCCAAAATATTATTAATATTAATCTATTATTTGCCATATTTTTTTCATTTATATCGTTATTCATTTTATCAGCTGTCTTTTATTAATTTTCATCTTTTATTTATTATCATCTAATCGATGAATATTCGGTTTAATTTGAGAGCTAAAGTTATTTTTACTAATTTTATCTTCATTAACATTATTATTTATTAACATTTTTTATCTAATATTTAATTAATATCTATTAATAAGAGAGATAAATTTTTCTCACATTTTATTAATCTTAATTTTTCCTCTTAAGTTATTTATGTTCTATTAACCTTTTTATTTAATTATTATTAATTTAATTTTAATGATTTAAAATTAATGAACTAATTTTCCTATTATTTAATTTTTTCATATTCAACATGATTAATTTTTTATTACCCAATCATTGATTAATTAATATTTAATCAGAGAGGCAAATTTCTATATTTACTTATTTTTCATTTTTTTATTATTCTTTTTTATCTTTTCTTATTTGGTTTATTCTTTTTTAAATTTAATTTTTAAGTTATTTATTACTAAAATTATTTTCATCTTCTAGTAAATTTTTGCGCTTCTGTTATATAATCATTAATCTTATTATAATCTAAACCTAAAGATTCAAATTCTTCTCTAGCAATTACCTGATATTTTGGATGCGCTAAAACAGCAAGTTTTCCCCTATAAACCGGAGCATAAGGATCAGTTGTTAGTTTGCTCGACCAGAAACTTGGTTGATAAACATATGAAGCTGTTTCAGCAATATCTTCATAATTATTTGTTCTTGCATAACTAGTTACATATCCTCCTTTACTTGAAACAGAACTCCACAATCTATCAAAACCACTATCAAGTGCAAAATGACGCTGATGAGAAATTTCGTGCCTTATTGTTTCAGGATCAAAATAACTGCTTTTAATGTTTATAAAATCATCACCAGAAAGTCCCGCATACCAAGCATGACCTATAATACTAATCCCACTATCCAATTCTCTTAAATCTTTTAAAACAGGAGCTGGAAGACCTAACATAATATCTGCAAACATTTTCCTATAACCAGCATTATTTAATAATCCTGTTCGATCATTAATTCTTACTCCAGTAAGTCTTTGTAAATCTGCTGCTGATTTTATATTATAATAAAGCCAAGAATTTGAAAATCCGGTTTTAAGAGACGAGTATTTTTCATAAGGAACATTTGTTTTTATAAATTCAGGATTAATTCCATATGCCCAACTAGCTTCTGGAGTTATTCCAAGAATATTCGGTTTTCCATCTGAATTTGAAATTGGCTGAAAATTATCAAAACTTCCTCTAAAATTATGAATTTCTATTGGCGAAGTTGTTTTGCCTGTTTGAAAACCAGTTAAAATAATCTTTGGACTAAAAAAAAGTTTTTCTTGATTATAAGAATAATGAGTACTTTTTTCATCAAAGTTTATAGCAAACTGATTTAAAGTCTCCATTAATGGAACTCTTCCTTCGTTATTTCTATTAACAATTCTAACATAACTGCCTTTAGAATTTCCAAGAGACCATACTGCAAAATGATCTTTTTCAGAAATTTTTAATCCATAAGGATTGTTATTTGTAAAAGAAATTTTAGGCCCTCTTTCATTAATATTAGAGCCAGTTACAAAAACTCCTTTTTTATCATCTATAGAAATATAACTGCTATCATAATTTTTATTTATCTCTCCTTTAAAATCTATGTATGTTCTACCTTCGTTTATTATATTAAGACTATTTAATTTAGCATTTCCTTTAAAATCAAAAAACAAGTTTCCTTTTTCAAACTTAATACTGGTTCCTTGAAAAATATTACCATTTCCAAAATCAAATTTTTTATTTAAGGATAAAAATTCAAAAACACTTTCTCCAGGATTTTTATCAATAGATAAAGGTAACTTTGCTAGATTTATCTTCTCACTAGAAAGTTTAATTTGAACCTTTTTTTCTTTAAAATGAACTTCTGCTTCTGCTGGAAGAAAAACCTGCTCATTTCCTAAAACATAATTTCCCTCTTGCCCTGTTTTAAAATCAGCTTCAATTAATTTTCCTGTTTTATCAAAAATAAGTGTTGGAGTTCCTGAAAAACTTGATTTTAAATTCAAGTATGCTGAAGTAAATTTATCATTATATTTGACACTTAAAGAATCGCCATCTTTTAAAACATATTTGTAATTTCCATTTTCTAGAATTTCTGGTTTTATACTAGTTAAAAAGTTTATTTGAGAACCAGAAGGAGTTGTGATAGTTTGGTCAGCATTTAAAATTGTTAAAGAGATCATAATTATTAGTAAAAATAAACTAGAAATTATTAAGTAATTCTTAATAGGAATGGAGGTCCAATTCCCGCTTTTTTTTCTATTATTAATTTTTTTCATTTTTTTGCAC
>CAYIJD010000028.1:0-10863 GCA_964363655.1 Candidatus Woesearchaeota archaeon
ATTTAGGAAGCAGTTATTCAGAACTTCAAAATCTTATTAGAGCTGCTGACACAAAGGCAAATATTTTAATTGCTATAATTGGAGCGATTTTATCTTTATTTTTCAGTTTTATCATGACGAATAATACCGCTCCGATATGGCAGGTTGTTATTGTTCTTGCTTTATTTTTTATTTCTGGAGGATTTGCACTCTCCACTTTATATCCGCGAATTTCTAAAAAAACAGGAAAATTTTCTTTAATTTATTATAAAGATGCAATTAATATTAATTCAAAAGAAACTGTTAAAGATTTAATGAATAAGAACCTAGAAGAAAAAATTATAGAAGATTACATAAACAGCATAAAATCTCTTTCGTTAATTGTAAATAAAAAGTTTATAAAACTGAAAATTGCCTATATTGTTTTTGGTTTAGCAGTTGTTCTAAAAATAATTTTTGAGTTATATGCATGGCTTCAATATTAAAAATTATAGCTAATGACATAAAGATATATCTTAATAACATTAAATCAAAAAACCCACGACAAACCCCATACTTTAATGTGGAGTAAAAACCAGCAGGGTTTTTTGATTCCCAAAAAAATACGCACGTAAATTAACCGCAACATAAATGTCGCGGATTTTTTTTAGGATTAAATTATTAAGAATTGTTACCAATTTCCGTTGACATCTTAACCTTAATAAAATGAAAACTTTCAATCAAAAGTGTTATAATCTTCTTAAAAAAATTCCAGAGGGAAAAGTTACGACTTATAAAGCCATTGCAAAAAAACTAAAGAGTAACGCCTACAGAACTGTTGGAAATGCTATGAATAAAAATCCTTCTCCAATTAAAGTTCCATGCCATAGAGTTATTAATAGTAATGGAAGTTTAGGAGGATATTCGCTTGGAATAAAAAAGAAAATTAAACTTTTAAAAAAAGAAGGCATTGAAATAAAAAATAGGAAGATTGATTTGAAGAGGTTTGGGTATTTTTTATCTAGTTTTTTAGTGTAAATCTTAATTTAAACTCATATAATTTTCCTACCGCATCTCCATAAATATCATAATATCTGCCAGGACCATCATAATCATATTCTTTTTCTAGATCAGTAATATCATATTCTATTCTACCAACATTAAGTTTTATCCAATAATCTGATTCTGATAAATTCATCAAATTAATATTAAAATCTGAACCTAAAATTTTTACAAAACCTAATTCACATTCTTCAATAGAACTTTTTTGGAAATAACTATCAACTAACTTTTTTATAGAGTATTTTCCTTGATCAGAAGCTTTTCTTCTATATTCTTGTTTTTTATCATTCCAAAAATTCAATAGTTTTCTGATAAAGCTTACTTCTTTTATATTATCAAGATATTCTTTGCTATGCGCAGTAATTTTTTGAGAAGGAAAATTAGGATACACATTAGGATAACTATCTGTAAAATCATGAGGATGACGAGACCAAAAAAAATTCGTAACTTTTGATCCAATAGGATATTCTATATATGCATGTTCACCATCAGGAAGAGCACAAGCAAAATATTTTGTGCGTAAATTATAATCTAAATAAATCTCTGATACTATTCCAACAAAATATTTATTTACTTCAGAATCAACAAATTGCTCTAAATAAGATTCCATATAATAAAATAGAAAATAAGGTTTATAATGATTGTTGATTTGAAAAACACGGATATTTTTTTATTGATTAAATAAAATAACTTTCTTTTTAATAACTAATAAAATAAACATAGGGTTTTATTTAAGAAATCATTTATAGTAGTTGATTTTTAATAAAATATTACAAAGCAAAAAATCAAAGTTTGTTTAGAATTATTTTTTATTATTAATAATTTATTAGTAGTAAAATAACCAAAAGATTTATAAAGATTGTATTTATCCTAAACTTATGGTAGAATATAATGAAGCACAAGTATGGTCAGCAATTCATGGTGAGAATCATCCGCACATAGCTGAGGATAAAAGAACTATTGCTGATTATATGCCATTAATTGAAGAATTATTTCCAGGAATAAATTACTTTTCTGTAACTGGATTTAATCAAGTTATTAGTGATTATGTTAGACCAACTTTATCAAAATTATTTCCAGATATAGCTAAGAAGAAAGCTCATCAAGTCAACAGTGATAGAACTGTTACTGTAGAAACTTTTTTACCTTCTAAAGGATATGAACATTTAGATAATCCACGGTGGAAGAAGAAACTAGAAGCGCTTCTTAAATAAATCAAAAAACGAAGCTTTTACTATATGTTTTCCGTAAAGAAAACCTACTAGAGTCTATCCTATTTGGTGCGAGAAAAAATATTATATCATATTTATTTAGATTTTTTAATCATCTAGAAATACAGATAACATAATCATATAATTACTCTAATAATAAAAAAACCATAAAAGATAGATTATCCTAACTTTCTTTTTAACCAATCTTCTTAAATTTCCTCTCAATTTCTAAAATTTCTTCCTCTTCAGAAATAGCTTTAGGAGCTTCTCCGCCATGCCAAGTGAATCTCGGCCTGATTCTTACAGGATAAAGCCTTTCAGAATTATCATCAAGTATTATTCCCGAACCTTTTAAATCGGGAAGTTCTCTCATTGATTTCTGGATATTCTCTAATAGATAAGTCTGCATTATTTCATTTAAAGCTTCAATATCATTTTTATTTGTCAGCCTATGTGCAATAACTATATCTGATTGAGTCATGACATCTCTATGGATTACTCCTGGTTGTTGTGTTGCTAATACTAAAGATATTCCTGGCTGTCTGCCTTCTCTTAATAACTGGACTAAAGAATTTGTTGCAGGAGTTACATCATCTGCTGGAAGAAATTCGTGGGCTTCATCTAAAAAAAGCCAGACTATGGGCATCTCTTTTTTCTCTTTTTTTATTTCTAATCCGTGCTGAATTTCCTGTATTTCTTCTCTTTTTCTGGCTAAAACTCTTTGAGTGAAAAGTTTTTTGCCTATCAACCCTATAATTAAAGCGCGCACATTAAAACTGGCTATTGATGAATAAATTGACAAATCCAAAACACTTGTCCTACCAGCAACAACTAACTCACTTACTTTAGTAGACGTTTCATTCCTCTTTGCAAAAACTCTCCAGGATTTTGCAGCTTCAAACAAAGCTGTTGCTGATTTTTTAACTTCATCGCTTGATTCATTATCCAAAATTATTTTATCGATAATATTGTCCAAATCATAGCTTGCAAAATTTTCTTTTAAACGAGAAATCACTTTTTGTATTAAAACAGAAATTTGGCTTATCATATCCAAATTAAAAACGCTTAGCCAATCTTCAATGTCTAATTCATTAACATCAAGCGCAAATTTTCCATCAACAGGAATCTGTCTCTTCTCGTATTCTTCAAAATAGCCTGCCGGAGCCCACACTCTAATAGGAAGGTTTTCTGGTTTTAAATTCCACTCTTCCAGTAGATTAGTATCTTTATAATTTTTATATTTCATAGTCCAAAATATTCCCATTGTATCAAAGATTAAACTGGCAATGTTTTCTTTAACTTCTAAAGGTAATTTTGAAAGCTCTTCTGCTATGACTCCAATTGAATAACTTTTGCCACTACCACGTTTGCCAGCTATCAACACTACGTGACTTCTTACAACATCTAACCACAATAAATTAGAAAGACTTGTATAATTGCCCATTTTAACATAACCCTTTCCAAGATATATTAATCCCTTATCAGCAAATCTTTCTTTATCTTCTTTATCCCTTCCAATTACAACATTATATGGCATTTTTATTATTTTATTAATAATATTAATTTTCAATTAGTTTTCAATATTTAAGTTTATTAAGGAGGATATTACTAAATTCCTAAGCTAAACAAAACATTTCTCGATTAATAATTATATACTTATTCTTAATCAATTAAATTTATATTTTTTGTGATTGTTATCAAATACTGTTTCATTTATTTTATTAACATCAATAAACATTTTCTATAGTCCGAATTTTCTCATTAAACAAATTCTTTTCTAAAGAGGCACGCTGAAATTTTGTGAGAAAATTAACTACTCTTAAATCCATTAAAATATGTTTTCTCTCTATTTTTTTTCTTAGCACTATACCCTCTAAAGTCGTACATCTACTTAATGCAACATAAATCTGGCCATGACTAAATGTCCCATTCCCGATATCTATAATAACTTTATCAAAAGTTTTTCCCTGTCCTTTATGGATTGTTACTGCCCAGGCTAACTTAAAAGGATATTGAATAAAAGCTCCGATTATCTCAGACTCAAGTTTTTTTGTGTTTTTATTATAATTTAAATGAGATAAGTCCCATTTATGCTGTTTTACATTTACAATCCTGCCATCTGCTAATTTAACATTTATAACAAGTCCTTTATCGTCCTTTTCAATTGAGATAACTTTTCCAACACTTCCATTAACCCATCTATGAGCTAGGTCATTATTAAGCAACATGATTTGCGAGCCTGTTTTTACATTTAATATTTCCTCTGTAGGAAGGTAAGATTTATCAAAATCTCCTTTAATTTTTCCAGTAAAAGTAAATAGTTCTGAACTAATTTTATTAAGTTCTTTATTGTTTATTTCATCGGCAAGTTTATTTGTTGTCGTAAGATTAATGTAAAAATTTTGTTGGTCTGGTTCAAAATCAGAATTTAGTCTTCTGTTTATTTGCATAAGCTCTTCTTGAGTTATTGATTTATTTCTTATAGCATTTAATAAATTAATGAAATTCTCATCAGTCTGTCTGTAAACTTTATCAAGTTCGACAAATTCTATATCAAAATTTTCAAAAACATAAGAATCAAAAAAATAAGGACTTTTATAATATGTTTCAAACAATTCTTTCTCCTTGCCTTTGACTACCGGAGGTAGTTGATAAAGATCCCCAATAAAAACCATTTGTACGCCTCCAAATGATTTATTTTTATCTCTACCATTAATCCTAAGAAATTTATCAACGCAATCAAGCAGATCTGCTCTTACCATCGAAATCTCATCAATAATAATAATCTCAATTGTTTTATATAAATCCTCATTGCTCCATATTTTCTTTACTTTTTCTAAAGTAATGTTTGGCTTAAATCCGAAGAATGAATGAATGGTCTGTCCATTGACATTTAAAGCAGCAACTCCTGTAGGAGCTAATACTACAATCCCTTTTTTAGTGTGGTTTCTAAAATAATCAAGAAATGTTGATTTGCCTGTTCCAGCCCTGCCTGTTATTAATACATTTTTTGTAGTATTTTCTAAAAAGTTTAATGTTTGCTTAAATTTATCATTAATTTCTATTTCTTGATATTGAATAACCATATTTATATTAAATCGCTTGGATATTTAAATAATGCTAAAATAGGGTATATTAAATTTTAATGCTCTTTTATATTCTGTTAGCTGAATTGGTGATTTTCCTTCAATAACTCTAAGTATTATTTAATTAATTATATTTTTAAATTTATTAATAATCTGAAATGCTCGGTAAAATAGCTTTAAGTAGTTTTATAACCTTTTGGCTTAACAATACTTATGTTCTTTAAATCAAAAACCCAATAATTTTTAAACTTTCTTTATTCAAGATTTTTATGTCAAGCAATAAAACAGAAAATAAAAAAAACCCCTATTTTATTTTTAAGCCAAAAGTTTTAGAAAAAAACTACAAAGAATTTGAAAAATTATCTCAGAAATATTTAGAAAAATATGTTATATCTTATTCTGTTAAAACAAATTCCTTTGACAATGTTATAGAAATTTTAGACAGATTAGGAAGTAGTTTTGAAGTGGCCTCTTTAAATGAAATTGAATTAGTCAATAAAATAATTAAGAATAATCAAATAAATTTAAGTAATGATAGGCAGGGGGCATTAATTAACAAAAATAAAATTGACTTATCTAAAAATCATGATATAAATATTAATAATAAATTAACTGATAATAGGTTAATTGTTTTTAACGGTCCTTGTAAAACAGAGGATGAATTGAAAATAGCTATAGATAATAAATTTTTAATTAACGCTGACAGCCTTTCAGAAATAAATAAAATAATTAAGATTTTGGAAGGAAAGAAATTTGATATTGGTTTAAGAGTTTCTTTAGAAGAAAGCAAGTTCGGTTTTCAATTAGAGATGTTAGAAGAAACTATTAATTATTGCAAAAAAAATAATTTAAATGTTATATGCTTAAGTTTTCACAGCGGAACAAAATTAAACATTAACGATTATAAAAAATTTATAGAAAATATTGATAAAATTATCTCTTATTTTAAAAATAATGTTAATTTAAAATATATAGATTTAGGAGGGGGTTTCCCAGATAGCTACCAGTTAAAAAATTTAGGGGTTAACTTAAAAGATTATTTTAAATTAATGGATAAACTAAAAAAATTTAATTTAACTATTATTCTTGAGCCTGGAAGAGTTCTAGTTTCTGATGCTTTTGATTTAATTACAAAAGTTAATGTTATAAAGCAGAATTTTGGGAAAAATTATGCTATTTTAGATGCTGGTATTAATATTTTATCTAAAATTGCCCTAGCTAATTACAAGTTTAGTAAAATTGAGAATATTGATAATATTAATAAAGATATTTATGTGAATGATATTGTGAATCAAACAAGAGAAATTAATAGTCAATTAAGTATGAGAAGTTCTAGCTCTAAAAATTTGACAACAAATGTTAAAGATAAAAAAGAGTATGTATTAGCAGGACCTTTATTATTTAAAAATGATATTTTAGGAAAATTTTTCGGGAATTTAAAAGAAAATGATTTGATTAAAATTGAAAATGTTGGAGCTTATTGTTATAACCTTGCTTGGGAGATAAGTTATAAAAAGCCGAAGATTTTTATGGGAGAATAAATCATATCTTTATAACCTCCAAAAAAGGTATTTTACTAAATTTTTTATCAGAGGAAATTATTCTACCTTTAGATTTAACAACATGCAATGCATCAAACACATTTAAATTAAATCTTTTTTTATATTCGCATGCAAGAAAATAATCTTGAGAGTCTCCTTCTGCTAGTGTGGCTATTTCTAGTGCAAAGGCAATTAACTGAGTTGGGTCATAATCCAATTTTTCTGCGATGAGCATTAATTCAGTAAGAGTTGTAGTAGAGATTACAATGTCCCCTTTATATAATTTATGAATTTTTTTAGCTTTTTGTTTAAGCCAGTCGTCTTTTTTTGCCAAAGCTAAAATAAAATCAGTATCTGCATATATCATTCTTTTTTTAATAGTCTTTTTTCAACATCTTTCATTGCTTGTTCATAAGCCATTTCCTTAAGTTTCGAAACAGAATATTTTTCAAGTTTTTCGGCTAATTTCTCTTTATCTATCTTTAGTGGTTTAAGGATAATTTCATCTTCTTTTGGTACAACTATAAACATTCTCCCATATCTTTCTCTAAGGGATTTTTTTAAGGCTATTCTCCCGAGTTTATCTAGTTCTATTATCATAATATAATACTAATATACTAATTTACCAATTTATAAACTTTTTGGTATAATTTATTTTTTTGGTAAAATATGTTAGTCAGAAATTTTATTGACAGCAACACTTAAAACCTTTCTTAAATTATTAATATTATGAAAACCAATTTAAAATTTTGTAGAAAATGTAAAGGTTTAATGATGCCTATTGGCACACATCTTTTTTCAGGAAAACATTTGTTTAAATGTAATAATTGCAATTGTATAGATGAGGGAGAAGAACTAATTGAAAAAGAAAAAATTGAAAATAAAAAAACTAAAGAAGGAATTGTTATTGATAAAAACATATTCGCAGATTACCAATTTAAATGCAAAAAATGCGGTTATAATAAAGCAGAGGTTATAGAAAGACAACCATATTTTTCTGATGAAGATACCTTAACTTTTTTAAAATGTGGAAAATGCGGATGGACAGAGAATCTTTCAAAGAAAATAAGTTGAAACTGGACAATTTTTAAATCAAGAAAACCTTTAGTGTACCACACACTAAAGTGTGTGGTTTGTTTGGGTTTTCTGGATGCTCAAAAATTCTAAACACATCCTAAAGGAGGTGGTTCAATTAAATCGCATTTCACTATCTTGTGATTAATTTAGAAATGCTATTTAATTGTTTAAACTGTTGAGAATTTCTGACATAAATAAAATTGTTTCATAATCCTAATTATAATAAGGTATCTTCTTAAACCCTAAAATCTTACTCCCTAAATGAAGAATCCACCTTCTTATAAACTCGCCCGCTAATATTATACCCATATTAGATAAGTTTAATTAATGATAATATAGGATGATAACCACAAAAAACATAAACGAAGCCAGAAAACAAATCCAGCTCTTAAAAAAATCCGGCAAGGAAATAGTAGTTCAATCTCAAGACGATGAATTTAACAGAAAAATTTTTGAGAATAAAGATGTAGATATTATTACTGGTTTAGAGTTTGATAGAAAAGATTTTTTAAAACAAAGGAATTCTGGTTTAAATGAGATACTTTGTAAGTTAGCCAAAGAAAATAATATTAAGATTGGTATAGATATCTCTAAGATAATAAAATTAGATAAATTAGAGAAAGCGAGAGTTCTAGCCCGAGTGCGGCAAAATATTTTTTTGTGTAGTAAAATTGGGTGTAAGATGATTGTTCTTAATAATCATAATTACGGTAATCAAGAGGTTATGAGTTTTTTTATAAGTTTGGGGGGAAATACGAAACAGGGGGAAGAAGCTTTTAAGGATCTTTAATTTTATCAAGTAATTTTTTACCAATTTCTTTAAATTCTTTTTCTATTATATTCAGTTTTTTTCCTACCTCTACTAATTGTAAAACTTCATCATTTGGAATCTCAACTAATCCTTTATATTCATCAGGTAAATTCCTGGCTATTATTTTTTCAGCATAATTTATGTCCTCTGTTTTATCAGAGAAAAAAGATACTTTATTATCAAAATATTCTATCACCCCATAATTAGGAATATACAATCTTTTCTCACTATATTCCCAATCATCAAAAAACCATTTTTCATATTTATGAACTTTCATTTTTAGTAAAGAGTAGGAGTTTGCTCAATTTTATAATCAACAAAAGTATCTTTTAATTCTTCTCTCATTTTATTAATATAATCAGGAATATCACTCGCGCATTTAACCGAAACACTAAAAGAATCTAAGTTTATTCTTAAATTCTTTAAATTCCATTCTGCTTTTTTAAAACTAATAAATCTTGGATCTTCTTCATTAACAATTTTTTCTATGTTTTCTCTAGTATTTAATTTGTATAATCTATCACTTCTTTCACTCTCAAATTTATATAATCTTAATATTTTCTCTTTTGATGGGTCTTTCATTTTAGCTTCTATACTTATATAACCGATATTATCTAATTCAAATTCTAAAGTCTTAGAAATTTCATTTGCCTGTTTATGAACATCTGAATAATTAAAATTACCTAAATATAATTGAACGCGATTTGGTTCAGGAAGATGTTTTAATACTTTCTCCATAAATTTGTAAGACATTGGTTCAGTTGTTTCTATCATAATTTAAACAATAAAATATTCCTTTTAAGTTTTGTTATAATGTATTGATAGTTTCATTAATCTAAAGTAGAATTTAGATCTTACATAGTGAAAACAGATAAATTATTAATGCTATTAATAGAGTATAAAATGATTTAAAGGTTGGTTGAGCGATTTCGCTGTGAATTTAAAAATAAGATATAACTGAGTTGTGAGAATAAGCGAGGCTGGAAAGGTTAACTTTGATATTGGACTTAACAATTAAAGAAAATTTATAAACCTTCTCACATTTCTTTAGTTATTAAATAAAAGGATTTATAAAAGGATTTATAAAATGCCAGAAGACATTCAAAAAATAATAGAATCTCTTAGTTCAATAGAGAGAAAGATAATTCCTCTTTTAAAAGAAGTAGATATAGAAAAAATTGTTGAGAAATCTGATTTAGATAAAACTTCTGTTTTAAGAGCTTTGAATTTTTTATCTAATAAAAACCTAGTTGAAATAAAAACAAGTGGAGAAAAAGTTGTTGAATTAGGAATAAATGGCTTGTTATATGTTAAAAAAGGTTTGCCTGAAAGAAGATTAATTAATTTAATTAAAGAGAAAAAATCAATGAGTTTAGAAGACGCAGAAAAACAATCTGATTTAAGTGATAATGAGTTCAAAGCAGCTTTAGGAGTTTTAAAGAAAAAAGCTTTAATTAATATTAATGAAGGCAGGATAATTTTAATTGGAAGTGGACAAGAAATAATTGAGAAATCGCTTGAAGAGAAATTTTTAGAAACTTTGCCAAAAAATCTTAATGCTTTAAAAGATGAAGAAAAATATGCTTTTGAAAATCTTAAATCTAGAAAAGACATTATAGAACTTAATGATAAAAAATTAATTAAATTTAATTTAACGAAACTTGGGGAGCTTTTGGTTAGTAAAAATTTTGATGATATTAAGTTGATAGAACTTGTTACTCCTGCTTTAATTAAAACTGGGGGTTGGAAAGGTAAAAAATTTAGAAGATATGACATTAAAAGTAAGGTCCCAAGAGTTTATGGAGGAAAGAGACATTTTGTAAATCAGGCAATAGAAAATGCTAAAAAAATCTGGCTAGAAATGGGTTTTAAGGAAATGACTGGAAATTTATGCCAGCCAAGCTTTTGGAATTTTGATGCCTTATTCACGGCTCAAGACCATCCGGTCAGAGAATTGCAAGATACCTTTTTTATTAAAGACAAAAAATCTAAACTGCCTGATAAAAAAATAATAGAGGGAATAAAAAAAGCACATGAAGGAAAAATAAAAGGAAGCAAAGGCTGGAATTATAAATGGAAAGAAGAAGAAGCAAAAAAAGTTGTTTTAAGAACTCATA
>CAYIJD010000029.1:0-10743 GCA_964363655.1 Candidatus Woesearchaeota archaeon
GAACACTAACATAAGGACTTATTAAAGCATATCTAACATTTATTTTTGTCTTATCCTCTATTTTTGGGAGTGGAGGAATTGTAAGATTTACATTAATTCTAATAGTTTCTAGTTCTACCATATTTTTATTAAAAAGATAAGAGTTAGTGGTTTATTAAGGTTTTCAATTTTACTTAAAAAATAATAGTGTTCAATCAGAAATATAAAGATAAAACTATTTTTTAAGAATTATTAATCCAATTATTTAAGAATTAAGCCTCTTAATTTTATATTACAAAACTTTTACTTTAGATACTCATTTTACTATAGGATATTAAGATAAATTAACTGTTGTTATAAAAATTTAATCAATAATCTATTAGAATTAAAGGATTATTAATTAATTTAATTAACCAACTCTAAAATTTATATGAGTTGGACTGCCTATAACATTATCTCCAACATTTTCCATTTTTATGCTATATAATGCAGAGCCATGAAGAGTTTTTGTTTCATCTGCTTCATTGTAAGTTATATTTAAATTATCATAACCTAGTTCTAAGATAACATTAAATCTTCTTCCGTATTTTTCTGTTTTAAGTGTTAGATCTCCTTCTTTTATAGTTTCTCCCTCTTCGCTAAATTCTAGATTAGTATTTTCTAGAGTATAACTTATTTTATTATCTTTAGAATTTATCTCAAGTTTTCCTTTGGTTATTTTAAACTGAACAATTTTAATAGTTCCTGCGGTTTGCTCAACCTTTCTTATTTCATTGTTAAGCTCGTTTAAAGCAGTTATAGTTTGTTTTAAGATAGCTTTCTCTTTCATTTTTTGAATTTGCGGAGTTGCAATAGATAAAACAATCGAAATTATTGTTAATCCTATCAAAGTATAAATAGCTGTCTCTATCCAAATTTGAGATTTAGATTTTTTTCTAGTTATTTTTATTCCCATCTCTTTTTTATTATCTTTTGTTGATAATTTAATTATCGATTAAATTAAGACAAGTTTAGATTTGATATTAGGTTTAAATCAAATAATAATTATTAATTTTTTATTTAATTATTATTAAGAATTAACAGTTTATTAAGGTTTTTGATAATCTCCAGTGAGAAAGTGAATTATATTTATATATCAAAAACATTTATTTTTGCCTGTATGAAGTATATAGAACAAATAGATCAATAAAGAGATAAAAAAACTTTCTAAAGAAGAAATTGAAAGAGTTAATAAAATTATTGAGCAATTAAAAATTAATCCTGTTGGAGATCAGCTACAAATAAAATCTCTAAGAGAAAAAAGACTTAACGGAAAAAGAGTTTATTATTTAGTTTTTGATGATTTAAGTGTTGTTCTCATGGTCGCAACCAGCGATAAAAAAGCTCAACAAAAGGTAATAAATTTTATAATTGACAATATAAATAATTATAGAGAATACATTAAAAAATTTATGAATAGCTAAGCTTTTGTTACTCTTCCAGCCTTAACCTCTTCTAAACTTTCTTTGACTTGCTCTAATAGTCCATCATCTTCTATTTGTTCTTGCACTTTTCTAAGTCTTTCCAATTCTTCTAGCATTTCTTCATATCTCTTTTTTGGTGTTGTAACTGTTTCCATAATAGAAGTATAAATTAAAGGGTTATAAAGTTTTTTATTTTATTTTTAAATTTTTTTGTCTATTTTATTTAATTATAATGAGAGGCATTTATTTCAATTATCTAACTTAAGTAACCTTCTATTATAAGAGAATCTATAATTTTAGAAGTAATTTCGGATAGATTGTACTTGCTTGTATCTTTAACCCAACTATATTCCAAAATTTCCGCAGCAGGTGGGTAGAGCTTTCCTTTAATTTCTGCAAAATAAACTCTTGCCATTAAAATATCTCCGGTGTTGGGAGTTCTACCACTAAAATCATTATAATATTTGATGTTTGATAATTGTGTTCCAGATAATTCTTCACTTACTTCTCTACAAAGACATTCTATATCAGATTCATTATGATTAGGTTTTCCGCCTGGAAGAATCCAGCTCTGTTTTTTTCTTACTAACAAAAGTTTACCATTATCAATAATTACTGCGCCAACTGCTTTTCTCATATTTTACACAAAGTCAGTTTATCTATAACATCAGAGACATCGCAAGTTTTTCCGCCTTTTAATATAGGATAGATTCTAACATATTCAGGATAGCCCTGCAAGAAAGTGTAGGTTCTTTCTTCGTTTTTTCCAGGGAGTTCAAGAAGTTCATTATAATTTCCATTATACATTTTTACATTATTAAAACTGCTTCCTTTTTTAATTTCAATTGATTTACTAGTAGCTCCTCCTAATTCTATAAGGAATCCTTCCAAACTTTCATTTAACTCTCTAAAATGAACCTGTAGGTTTATTTCATCATTACTAGCATCAACATCATTTTTATTATTAAAACAAGTGTATTTACTATCACTAAAACTTACTTGATTAATTATGTCAAAACAACCGGTTCCAGCAAGCCTTTCTTTAACAAATGGAACAGCAAATGTAAATAGTATAACAGCGATAGAAACAACGATTAAAATTAAAATAACAGTACCCATTATCTCGCTTTGCGAGCGTTTTGATTTTGGCAATATTTTATTATTGATAAATTGTGAATGCGAGTTTGAGCAGTTAGATTTTTTGGTTTTTATTTGCATTTTATCACCTTATTTTTGTTATTATTAATTCTAGTTATCCTTGATTTAAATGTTTTGTTGGCTTTTATGATATTAGGAAATCCTGAAAACCGTTGTTTATAGATTAGTAAGCCGCTTGATTTTAATGTTTATTTTTTAATATATTAATAGTTAATAATTTTAGGTAAAAAGTGAGAGAGTAAAATTTATTTTTTCTACTAATTTTTATATTAATTTTTTTAATTATTTAATTTGAATAGCAAATAATAATCATTAAAGGATTTAAACTTACTATTCTTACTGATTCTAATTTTCTTTGAATTTAGTTTATTTTTGTTAACAAAAATCCGGAGGATTTTATACAAACACCCCATTTTCTTCAGGACAAGGAAATTCTTGAGTTGCTCCTGATTTTTTAGATGTTCCAAAAAGAACAGGGATAATTTTAACTTTCTGAAAATCACTATAACCCCTGTCACCAACCATGCTTTTCTCAATAATAGTTGTAAACCCTGGATTTACATATCCGCCTTCTTCTTTAGATATTTTAATAATTTCTGAACTTCCATCTCCATCAAGTTTTACATTATATGCATAGATAGGGACATTGCCGGTATTTTCAAATCCAAATGTATCATCTTCATTAATTATGGGATTAATTCGAATTTCTTGGCAGAGGCTATTGACTGTTTTCTCGTTTCCTCCAATATCTTTTGTAAGAGCCTCTTTAATAAATCCTTTAGACCACAACAATATTATTATTGCTAATATAATAACAATCATAATTAATAGAACCGTCGATATAATCGGACTTATTGCTTTTTTGGTTTTCATTTCCTCTTTTTATTTTAATAAATTAATTATGATAATTCTTAGATGATTCTAAAATAACCATCTAATTATCTAAATGATTATTAAGCTATCAATTATTTATTAATTTAATTTTAATTATCATCTTTTTATTTTATTAATGGTTTATAGTGCGACGGTAATCAGTATCGGTTCACTTAATTTCTAGACTTAACTATAATATCTAAGCTATTGATTATTAATTTCTGATAACTTTTAATAATTAAATCTAACATCTCTTGTTATTATTGTTATTTTATTATTTAATCTGTTCCTAGTTTTTATATAGATTTAATTATGAGTATTTTTTATATTTCAGTTATATCTATAATAATTTTCTATATAAATATCTTGCTATTCTTGATGCTTTTAAGCCAACTGGTGATAAAAGCCAAATTTACCGATAATAAACTAAAATAATCCTAAAAGGTTACTAGAAATATCAAAAAATATCAATTATCATTAAAATAACCAAATTTTTGGGAGATACACCATTTAAGTTAACAATACCATCTTAGTTATAATATCTAAATTTTAATTAATAATTATTTCATTACCTATATTTTTTCTTATTTCTATTCTTAAAAAACATTTTAACTAAGAATTTAAAAACTAATTTTAATGTTTTTGCTAAACTTTTCGTCTGCCTTTTTAAAAGTTCAGATAAAGCAAAGAGAGCTAAAACTGCCCCAATTATTGTTGAAATAAGAACAGCATTTTCTTTTATTCGTGTTATGACAGGAACTATTTTAGCGTTGTCAAGTTTTTCTTTCTCATATCTATATTCCTCTT
This sequence comes from Candidatus Woesearchaeota archaeon, assembly GCA_964363655.1. Lineage (GTDB taxonomy): Archaea > Nanobdellota > Nanobdellia > Pacearchaeales > GW2011-AR1 > ARS1285. Next base: position 4,281 of record CAYIJD010000029.1, read on the forward strand.
GTGCTAATTTTAAATTTGCCTTAGCAAAGTTTATATCTTCTGTAATAATACTGACCTCTGTATTTCTCATATATTTTTTTAAATCCTCTAAATCGATATTTGAAATAGCATATCCTCTTTCTTTTTTATCAGAAAGCTCTAATTCAAGCGAAGCATAATTTTTCTTTAAATTATCTAACTCAACTGAAAGATTTTTTAAGGCCTCTTTTTTAATAAACTCCTGACTATTTTCTATTTTAATACTAATATCAATAACGCTGACGTTTTGATAAAAAATTTCATTATTTATTCTAATTGTTAAGATAATATTCCCGCTCTCCTTAAAATTTCCGTTTATAAAAACATAATCTCTTTCTAAAGGATCTAATTCTTCAATTGGGATTATTTCATAAGTTGAAAATCCTTTTCCATAAACAAACACGGCAATGTTCTCTAAATTTTCATTTAAGTTATTTTGAACTTGCATATTAAACTGAACATCACCAATTTTTACCTCTTTTGGAAAAAACTTAGTTATTGAAACTTTTGCTGTTGTTAGAGTTATATTCTCAATTTGAGTTTCATTGCTGGTTTCATTAAATTCATCTTGAGCAATAATTAAATTGCTGATTAAACTAATCAAAATTAATAAGGAAAATAATATCAGAAATTTTTTCATTTTATAATTTTTTAATTTCACCTTTTTATATTATAATTTGATTATGGTTATAAAGGTTACTGATAATTTAAAATGAATTAATAATATGTATTCTATATTAATTAATTGTTTATAAATAAATTGATTATTATCTTTTTATGTTGTTTCATTTAAAAGAACCAGTTTATGAGTCCGAAGCACCAAAGAATATTCCAACTAGATTTTATGGACGAAATCAACAACAAATTTTAACAACTTTAGATTACTATAACGAAAGATTGAGAAAAGACCGTGTTGATATGAATGCCTCAAATCTTGTTTGGTGGTTAAAAAGAAATTTTTCTAAGAAAGATATAGAACCTATTGAAAATGGAGAATTCAATTTTTTCACAGGACTACTTTATATTACAGACGAAGACAAAGATAAACCTTTATTTGAAGAAATTAGAGCAACTAATGACTTTAACATTTATATACCTAAAGAAAATATAGGAAAATTTCTTCTTTGGAGAATGGATATAATGCAAAAAGAAAGAGGCGGTTTATACAAATTGCAAAATCCAATAGAAGTTTTCATGAATATTTCTTTTGTTCCGAAAGATATAGCAAGAGCGATAATGAATTGTGGCTTAACTGACTATCAAGTGATCATAGAAAAAGATAATGCTAAAAGATCAGAGTTATCTAAACACCAAAATATAAAAGTAGATGATTTACAAAAAATTTTAGAAGCTCAAACAAGAAATTTAATAAAATATAATTAATAATAACTATAAATCTAATAATATTTTTTTATAGGGATAGTATTGGACACAGATAATTCCTCAGACAATCAAAAATAATTATTATGATATTATTAATATGATTAATTAATCGATAATAAAACTGGTAGCATTCCTATTACCTTATTAAAATTAAGCGTGGAAAAACTAAAGTCTTCTACTATATATCTGATACTAATAATATTTATAAATAAACATATAATAATTAGATAATATGAAAATTCCTAAATCAATTGATAAATATATTCCAAGAATTATTATTTATGGCGGATTACTTACAGCAGGGGCATCTGGTGGTTTGGAAGATTCAATTACTTCTATAAAAGTTATTACATTGTTTGAAATTGGCACTCAAATATATCAATATGGTCAGAGAAAAGGATATTTTCCATATATAAGATATAAATATAAAGATGAGGAAAATCTCAAACATCCACAACAACCTGACAGGTAAAAATAGTTTTTCCATTTATTTTTTCTGATTTAATAAACATTTCATTATAAGTAACTGCTTTAACTGCTAAATCAGTAGTATATTTCTTAATATCATCGCCATAAACCTCTGCTTCTAATTCATATTTTCTTTTTTTTAACTGCTCTCCTGTTCCGATAATTTTTAATTTTATATCTGAAAGCAATAAATCATAAACATCTATTAAGAATAAAAGTTCTTCCAAGAAATTATATAACAAATTTTTTATATCTTTTCCATAAACCTTTATTTTTTGTTTTTTTAATGGCTTGGTTTTTTCCTTACAGATTATATTTGTCATAGCAAGAGCTGCATTCTTAAAGCATTCTTCTAAATCTTCTCCAAAGGATTGGAACTTAATATCGGCTGTATGAGGAAGAAATTTGAACTTTTGCATTTTTTTTATTTGTTATTGGATTTTTCTGTTTGTAGTCAACGACTTTAATATTTCCTTAATTTGTCGTTGGCTATTTAGGGAAAGACTTATGTCTTTCACTATGAATTATCCTACAATTATTATAACTTAAAACTCAATTAATTATTTTTTAATATCTAACTAATATCAAGAGAGCTTCTTGCTTTAATGATTCATTTAATTGAACTTACCTTGTTTATTTATTATTTAAAATTAATTCTAATAAATAAAGATAATTTTTGGGTTTTAATAATTTGAGTTTAGTTAAGCCTGGATTATAAAACCCCTTAACCTTTTTATTGTTACTTACTCCAAACAAAAAACATTATTTTTTTTGATGTTTTGTCTGGATAATCTATCAAACTTGAGCTTATGATAGTCTCGCTGATATAAATATCTCTATCATTAGGAGTATTTTGATTACAAATCTGGTCTACCTCGCAGATATTAACAGTAAAATTCCATGTAGAAGGAATATTTTTCATTATATATTCTTTTACAGAATTTGTTTCTCCACCAATAACTTTTGTCCTCATGCTCTCATTATTAGCTATAATGTCAAGAATCTGCCTTTGTTTTTCATAAACATCTCCTGAAATATCCTTATTCGGTTGCTTTGAATTAATATATAAAACTCCTGCCATTATAATCATAATTGCAAGAATCGCTTCTACAATTCTTATCCATGCTTTTTTGTTCATTTTTTCCATTTTTTAATAAAAAAATTATTTTTTTATAATATATTTAAATAATTTTTATTGCATTAGAATATCTTCTTTTTTCTGTATCAATTATGGTTTAATTAATCTTCATTTTTATTTATTAATAAAATAATTTTTATAATTTAGATTTTAGGTAACTTTATAGTAGTTTTTCATCTCCAAGTTTTTATATTTAATATAAACTCCTTGATATTTCCTCTATTATCCATGACTCTAATCGGCGTGTCTTTAGACGCTACATTAGTGTTTTCTGGTATTTTTTTATCAACAATCAATTCAGCAACAAAATTTCCATCTAAATCTTTAACCTTAAAAGAAAAATCATCTACTTTCAAAGATTCTTTTAAACCGCCATAATTTTCTTCATAGTCTTTTTTTAATTCTTTAATTTTCTCATATACTATTATTGATTCTTCGGTATAACCCCCCAAAGAAAAATCTTTTCCTATTTTATCTGAACAGCTTATTACTCCTATTAAAGAAGGATCAAAAAAATTTCCATAATAAATTGTATATCTTCTTGGATCTTGACGGTCATTAATTTCAATAAAATTATTATCGTATTTATCATTAACATCCTTAGAGAACGCCATTAAAGAATAACAATCATCTTCGGTATTGACTATTACAGACAACTTTCCTATATCAGAGCTAATTCTTTCAATAACTTTATCTTGAATGTCTTTTATAGGAAGCTCTTGTTTTGTTCTAAAAGAAGGATTTAAAAAAAGAAATATAAAAATTAAAAAGCCTATAAATAAAACCATGGATAAAATAACTTCTATATGGCCTTGGGACGTCTTCTCTAATGGAATTATTCTTTTAAACAGAGATCCAATAGCTGAGTTCGAGTTTTTGGATTCTAATCCTAAAAATTTAATAACGGAGTTCAAATGCGAATTAGAGCGTTTACAATCAATCAATAATTTTTTTTTAATATCTAATCGCGAATGCGAGCTCGATTTTAAATTAGATAATATATTACTTTTATGATATTTTTTTGTGTTTATAGTTGAATTTAAGCAAGAGTTAGACTGTTTGGATTCTGATATTTTTAAGAACCCATCATTAGAGTTCTGATATGATTTTCTCTTTTTCATTGTTAATAAAGGAAAATAAAGCTTTTTATATATTAAATATTTTATTACTGTTTCGGTTTAAATTTACTTTCTATTTTAATTCTACACCAATTTTTTATTTTAATTCAATAAAGTAGCAGGACTGACTTCTTTAATTCTATATTCATAGTCCCACCAATTAATTTGAGATTTAAAAATACCTACTGGAAGTTGCTTTTTTTTGATTTCTTTAGGCCAAATATTTAAAATAGTTCCTTTGAGAATTATAAAATTAACACTTACTATATTATCTCCAAACAATTTTCTGAGATAATAACCACAAGGTATAATTTTCTTATCCTGGATTTTAATTTTTTTTGAACACGCATGCACATTTCCAGTAATTAATATACTTTTATTTTTTAGTTTGTTTTTTATTATATGAAACATTCCAAGATCCTTATCTTCGCCATTTGGTTCAATAAAATATATGTTTCCTCCTTTAATCTTAATTAATCTTTTAACATAATCTATTAATTCTTGATTTTCTTTTGTATATCTACTATCTATAAATTCTTTATCAGGTAGTTTTTCTGAAATCTCAAAAAATATATCTTTAAAATTTTTATTGTATAGATTTTTAATTATTTTTTTTATGATTATAGGGATTTCTTTTGTGCCATGAATTTCACCCAAGCTAACAAATCTTTTCCCCTTAATTTCATTAATAAAATTATTAAAGTTTAATTTATTCATAATATATAGTGAGTTTACTGTATTAAATAACTTGCGAAATATTTACTAAGCTCATATCCACTTAATTTTTCAAGCCATAGCCACTGTCCGTTTGGATTTAATTCTAAAAAAGTATAATTTCCATCTTTAAAAATAAAATCAAAACACCCATATCCTAATCCATAATGTTCTAACATTTTAAAACAAAAATCTTCAACATTTCTTGGAAGTTCAATGTGTCTATAAGGAACATTAAAATCATACCTTCTAAAATCAATTTTTGAGATAGCAGAATCCTGGGAATATATTGCTACTCCAATTGATTTATTACCTATTGTAGTAACTCTTATTTCATAATCTTTCTCGCAATACTCTTGAAATAAATGAGGTCCTTGCATTAATATTTCATCGCTCTCTAGATCTTCCTCTTTCACTATATTCGTCATTACTGTTTGATTTTCCCCGTTTAATTCAAAGACAGTTCCTTTTTGCAATTTGAAACAGATCTTCTGATGTTCTTGATAAAACCTTCTAATTTCATTAGGATTATTGCTAACTAATGTATTTGGGATAGTTACGCACCCTATATTACTGCCTATGATTAGCTGATCTAATTTGCTTCTTGCTCTATAATTATTTCTAGGATCATTTATAACTTTCCCAGTATGGGAGAACATTAAGCTTTCAATAGTTCTTTTAGTTTCATTATTTATTATTTCAGATAAACTCTTTGGTATATTTGGGGGTAAATCTAAGTCTAAAATTCTTCTATTCCAGATATTCCAATTTTCATCTAACGATAATTCCTTACCATCTTTTCTATCAATAATCTTATATTTAAAATTATCTGAATAAAAGGAAATTGAATATCTATCATGTATTTGATTAGTATTTACAACAAAATACTTATCTTCAGAGAGATATTTAGTAATTGCAGAAGTATGAGGATCTTCACTAAATGTAAAGATTAATAAATTTTTCATTTTAATATAACAGATATTAAAATTATTCTAGCATATCAGCATCGTCTATTGTTGGAATACCTCTCCATGTGCAGAAAGTAGGATAGGGAATGGGAATTGATGTCATTTTTAATAAATCCTCTCCAGGATGATGGATACAAGGTATTTCCATAAATCTTTCAGCTAAAGTTCTATAACCCCCCTCTTGATTTGCTTCATTGAAATAGTTTCTTTCTAACATATTCTATCAAAAATAAATTGATTTAAATATTTTTCTTATGATTTATATAAATTTTAGTAGTAACAAATCAACTGACTATAGTTTATCTTATCTTTTATTGAAATTAAAGACGTTTTTTGCTTATATTAATAACCATTTAATAGTAACGACAAACCAAAAGGTTTAAATACTACCCTTACTTATAAAAAATAAGTGAAATAACTAAATAATAAAATAACAAAATGAAAACACAAATAAAAAACGGATTAGCAGGATTATTGACGGCTGGAGCTATTGGATTAGGGAGTTTAGTTGGATATGATAATGGAAATAGCCAGGAACAATATTCTACACAAGCCTCTGCTAGTTATGCTCAAAATGAAGGAAGAGCGACAATTACCGAAATTAAAAATTATGAATTTAAAAGACCAAAATATCATCCTTCTATTGAAGATTTTGA
>CAYIJD010000030.1:0-10274 GCA_964363655.1 Candidatus Woesearchaeota archaeon
GGAGATGCCGGAGTGGTCAAACGGGACACGTTAAGGCCGTGTTGGCTTAGTGCCTACAGGGGTTCGAATCCTCTTCTCCGCATAAATGCTTTGAAGAGGATTCAATAAGATTATTCATATAACTCTTTTAGTAAACCAAATAATAAATTGATGATAATAACAATTTGTTTCAGATAAAGATAATAAAAAAGTTCGAAACAGAATTGTAAGCACTCTCTTATCTAAATTATCCAACCAAACTAAAAATACCCTTCTGTAATAAAAAAAAGCTTATTGCTATAACAAATATAATATTAAGTTCATTTGAACTTGCGTATATTATAAAAATCGAACTTGTTATATCTAATAAACTGGCTAAACTTAAATTAGCAATAAAAACAATTCCTTTTACTAATAAAAACAATCCTAACAATAAAACAATCTCTACCAAAGACCTTACACCAAATACAACAAATATCCAAAATAAAACAGCAGTTATAATATCTATAATCCCTAAAATCTTTATCATCGTTTAAATAAACATATATTTATTTGTATCTATATAAGTCAGTCAATAATTTAAGCCCAGCATTAAAGTATTGAACAATAACAGAATTTTTAAACTAATTGCCTTTTTTAAAACTATGTTTGCCCTCGTGGCGCAACTGGATAGCGCAACAGCATCCTAAGCTGAAGGTTGCAGGTTCAACTCCTGCCGAGGGCGTTTTTAGAATTTTAATAATTAAGTTTGAATTATCTTATCTATTTATATAAATTAATAACAAGCAATCCATTAAAAAATATATTTGCTATAAAAACCCAAAAACTTTATATACTATTAATTAACTAATAAATTATTAATTAAACACCCCATATGAAAATGTTTACCCTCCTACCTTTACCCTACTCTTTTAATGCACTAGAGCCTTATATAGATGCAAAAACCATGGAAATTCATCATGATAAGCATCATAAAACTTATGTTGATAAATTAAATGTGGCTTTAGAAAAATATCCTGAATTGCAAAAAAAGAAAGTAGAAGAATTATTAAAAAATATTAATTCTCTTCCAGAAGAAATAAGAACTGTTGTAAGAAATCATGGCGGAGGGCATTTTAACCATAGTTTTTGGTGGCCAATGCTAAAAAAAGACACAAAGTTTTCTGGAAAAATTGCAGAAGTTATAAATAAAAAATTTGGAAGTTTTGAAAAATTTAAAGAAGAATTTACTAAATCGGCTCTATCATTATTTGGAAGTGGTTGGACATGGCTTGTAGTAAATAACGGAAAACTAGAAATTTACAATACTGCAAATCAGGATTCTCCTTTAATGGAAAACAAAATACCAATTTTAGGATTAGATGTTTGGGAGCACGCATACTATATTTTACATAACGCTAATAGGGCAGCTTATCTCGAAAATTTTTTCAGGGCGATTAATTGGGATAATGTAAATGAAAATTTCAAAAGATCTAAATAATAATTTTTTCCTACCTTGATGATAACAAATCATATTAATAAAGCTTATAAACCAGGTTGTATTAATAGTTAATATAAAAATAAAAAATGCCACAACAACAAATCCAAAAAATAACAAGAGATATTTTAATCTCGGAAATACTAGCTAAAAATCCTAGTAAATCAAGTCTTTTGGCAGAAATGTTATTAGATTTTGGAATTCATTGCATTGGATGCGGAGCTTCAACATTTGAGACTCTTGGACAGGGAGTTTTAGGACATGGTTTTTCAGAACAACAATTAGATAAACTAATTAATGATTTAAATAAAGTTATCGAGGAAACTGAAACAGAAACCGGAGGAAAAATAACCACAGAAATATTTAGCTTAAAACTTACAAATCAAGCAATAAAAAAAGTAAAAGAAGTTATAAAAAAAAGAGGCAATAAAAATGCAACTTTAATAGTTTCTGTTATTCCTGGAGGATGCTCTGGTTATCTATATGATTTACAATTTAAGGATAATCCATCAAAAGATGATTTAAATTTTAAACAAGATGGCGTTAATATAGCTGTAGATAAAAAAAGCACTGAAATGCTTCATGGAATTGTAATAGACTACATAGATACTTTAAACGAGTCTGGTTTTAAATTTAATAACCCAAATGCCGAACATGGTTGTGGTTGCGGAAAGAGTTTTGGGTGATTCTAATTATCTAAATATGATTATTATTTATTTGATAATATAAAACAATTAGATTTATTATGTGCTCGCCATGTTTTAACCACCAAAAATTTAAATACCCTTTAAGTTTCATATTATATGGGAAATAGAAAAATTGTTGATTGCAGAAAGTTTCCAAGCGAAAATAATTGTAGCTTGACTATAGCTGGTACTGAAGACGAAGTTTTAAAAGTTGCAGTAAGACACGCAGTTGAAGAACATGGACATAAAAACACACCAGAACTGCTAAAACAAATTAGAACTTTATTGATAGATGAATAATTTTAAGCTTTTATTATTTTTTACTTCTGAAACCAATAATAAGAGCTAATATTTTCTTAAAAAAGAAACTCTTAAATATTCTAAATAAAGAACATTATTATGTACAATTTAGAACTAGATAAAGCCATCGAAGAAATAAAAAAACGAAATGCAAAACAAGTTTTAATTCAGCTACCAGACGGTTTAAAAAATAAAGCCAATGAAATAGTTGATTTTATTGAAGAGAACACGCAATCAAAAGTTTTTATCCTGTTAGGAAGTTGTTTTGGTGCCTGCGATCTTCCTCTAAACACAAATTTATTAAACATAGATTTAATAATTCAATGGGGGCATAATAGATTTAACAAAGAAATGTGGTAATTTAAAAATAATAAGTATTATTCATAAATAAAATTAATAAAAATTAAAGATAATGAGTAAGTCATAAAAGTTTATTAAATCCTAAATTAAATTAATAAAAAATAATAAAAATGTTAATAAATCATATCGGAATAGTCTGAGATCAGAGAAGTCTAGACAAATCTCACTTTTTTAAATTTAATTTACTAATAAAAAATTAAGATAATAAAAAATGAAAATCATATTTATCTGTAAAGCAAATGTCGGAAGAAGTCAGATGGCCGAGGCTATTTTCACTAAGTTATCTAATCAAGGTTCTGCTTCAAGTGCTGGCTTAGATCCAGGGGGATGGGAGGGTAAAAAAATAAACTCTGCAAAAAATCTTATATCATGCATGAAAGAAATTGGTTATAACCTTGAAGAAAAAATATCAAAAAAACTGACAAAAGAAATGGTAGATAATGCTGATAAGATAATTATCATAGGAGAAAAAGAAAATTGGCCAGATTATTTAATAAATCATAACATCGAACATTGGGAGATTCCAGATGCAGGAGGAACTGATCTAGACTTTCATAGAAAAATAAGAGATCAAATTAAAAATAAAGTAAAAGAACTAATAAAAAGAATCAAATAATAAAAATGCCAGAACTATTACTAATAGACGCGAAATGGGAAGGGGAAATCAAGCTAACTCCAAAATTAAAAAATTTTCTATTAAAAAATAAAACAACCTCAATTGCTTTATTCGCGTCAGTTCAATTTACTAATTTAAATAATTTTATTAAAGAACTTAGAGATCTTAGAATTATAGTTAATACAACAAAAGCTAAAAGAACTAATGAATCTATTCAAATTTTAGGATGCGACATTTACCATGATTCGTTCAAAGATTCTATAATTGAGGATTCTGATTTAATTTTATATATTGGTGATGGTATGTTTCATCCAAAAGCATTATTATTATCACAACTAAGTAAATCAAATAAAATTAATAAGAGTATAAAACCAGTTATTATCTACAATCCCATTTCAGACTCTGTTACCGAAATTACCAAAAAAGTCATTGAAAAACAATTACAAAAATATAAAAGAAATTTAAAACTTTTTTTAAATTCTAAAACAATTGGAATTCTAGTAACAATAAAACCAGGACAACAATATTTTTTAGCGGCAAAAAAATTAAAAGAATCTTTAGAAAGACAAGGGAAAAAAGTTTATATCTTTATAGATGATACTATTCATTTAAATGAATTAGAAAACTACCCTTTTATACAAGCATGGGTTAATACGGCTTGTCCTAGGATAGGAACTGACGATATTATAAATATTAAACATCCTCTAATAAATTTAAGAGAAGCCTTTGAGCCTGTTAAAGCTTTGGAGGAGTTGGAAAATAACTAATAAAAATGAAAGAAATATTAAAACAACTAGATTCTCATAAAATATCAATTGGTGAAGCCGCTGAAATGTTAAAAGTAGATTTATGGGATATGATGGATCTTGTAAAAAAACATAATGTTAATTGGACGGGGTTTGATAAAAGTGATCTAGAAAGAATGAAAAGAATTTTAAAATCATAATATAATTAGTAATTACAAATAAATAGACAACTAAATCCTAAAACAATACATCAGTTATAAAATAAATAAATTATTAAATCATCTTACATTAATAAATACTTAAAAACCAATATAATCATAAAAATGGAAGTTAAGCTAAATATCTTACAACCAGAAATTAATCCTGAACTGAAAGTAATTCAGCCAGAAATTCTACAACAAGAATTAAATCAGCCAGAATTAAAAATCCTTCAGCCAAAAATAAATTCTATCTTGCAACCTAATAGAGAATCTCAATTAACCTTAAATCAGCAAAAAGCATTACAAAAACAAGGCTATCGTTTAGTTGGAAATCATTCTGCAGTTAAAATTTGTGAATATACCAGAGAAATGTTAAGAGGAAATGGCGGATGTTATAAATATGCTTTTTATGGAATAAGGTCTCATCAATGTATGCAAATGACAACATCTATGTTTTGTGCTTCTAGATGCAAGTTTTGCTGGAGAGGACAGAAAGCTCCTGTTTCAGAAAGTTGGTATGGTCCTATTGACTCTCCTAAACATATTATTAACCACGCAATCGATGAACACTTAAAATTATTGCAAGGTTTTAAGGGAATGGGTTATGAACTTGCTGATAGGAAAAGAATTTCTGAAATGGAAAATGTAAGACATGTAGCTTTATCTCTTACTGGAGAACCAATAACCTATCCTTTAATAAATGAGATTCTTAAAGCATTTCATAAAAGAAAAATTTCAACATTTTTAGTAACCAACTCTCAATATCCAGAGCAAATTGAAAAAATAGACAAAGTTACTCAATTATATTTGAGTATAGATGCCCCAAATAAAGAGCTAATGGAAAAAATTGACAACCCCTTATTTAGTGATTTCTGGGAAAGAATGTTAGAATGCTTGAAATTATTAAAAACAAGAACTTATAGAACTTGCATTAGACTTACTATGATTAAAAACGAGAATATGTGTGATGCAAAAGGATATGCAGAACTTATTAAACTTGGCGGTCCTGATTTTATTGAATTAAAATCTTATGTTCATGTTGGTGCAGGCAGAAAATTTTATACTCAAGAAAGCATGCCAACTCTAGAAGAAATGGAGATTTTTATGAATGAGTTTCTTAAATTTTTACCAGAATATGAGTTTTTAAGACAGCATTCTCATTCAAGAGCGATTCTTTTAATAAAAAAATCTCTAAACAAAAAATCATGGATAAATTTTCCGAAATTTTTTGATGTGATTGAACAAAATAAAAAATTTAAAGCAGAAGATTATTGTTCGGAAGTTATAATGCCGAATGAATAAGTAATCTGAATAATAGAGAAAAGATAAATCTACAGGAGAGTTTGGATAAAATGATAAGAGAAAAAAATTATGGCAATGACAAAAGATATAAGAGGAAAAAGGAGCGACTTTATTATTTTTCTAATTAAATTAAACTCCTTCGTATCTTACACACAACTCACAATCTTTACTAACAGTTTTATCCCCTTTTTTGTGGAAATCACATAAAGCATTGCTAGCTCTAAATTTTACTGATAATTTGTAAATTTCCTCATTCACACCACTTTTATTTTCAACAATATTATAAGCACTTTCTCTAATTTTTTCTATTTCTTCTTTTGAAAATTTTAACTCGCTCCCTCTTTTTGATTTTAAATATTGAGATATAGCACTCTCTGTTATACCTAAAATTTGAGAAGCTTTTTTTTGAGACATTCCAAAATCATAAATTAAAATCTTAGCCAATTCTCTTCTCAAAGCAGGAATTAGATACCAAACTTCTAGTTCTTGAGGCAGTAATTTCATTTTAAATTTTATTTACTTATTTTATTAATGATTATATCCAGGTAGTTTATGATAAATATCTTAAGTTCCCAATTATTAAATTTTCTTATTCAAATTTATCTCTAATTTAGTTTATTATCTGGATTTAGTTAGAGATGGGCATTAAACTTATTAATTACTGATATCTATTAAGTTTTTTAACCTAAAATCTTTACTATAACCAAAGACAGTTAACTATTTAAGTCTTACTTAAAATTTATTAATAATAAAGATATTATCTATTAATGATGTGCTATTAGCCAACTAAATAGAACTAGCAGCTATAAACAAGAAAATCGTCATTTCCAAATATCTATATTATTTGATAAAATTATTATAAAAAAAACTAAAAATGGAAAGAAAAAAAATACTAAAGTTTAGATCAAAAATTTTAGATGTAGTAAATCTAAATCGTAGCGTAAAACATTTAACTTTTTCAGTTCCAGAAGAATTTGATTTTTATCCTGGACAGTTTATATCCTTGATTTTAAATAAGGAGGGAAGAGAAATAAGAAGGCCTTATTCAATTGCCTCTCAACCATCAAAGAAATCACTTGATTTATGTATTAAAATTGTTCAGAATGGACTCGCCAGTCCTCTAATAGACAATTTAAAAAAAGAAGATGAAATTGAAGTTCTAGGACCAATGGGAGACTTTGTAGTAAAAGATTTTTCAAAAGACCTTGTATTTATTTCAACAGGAACCGGAATAGGTCCATTCAGAGCTATCATAAACCATTTACTAGAAACTAATTTTAAAAATAAGATTACCTTATTAACAGGTTATAGAGATAAAGAAGATGTTTTATACGAATCAGAATTTAATGATTTTAAGCTTATTAATCCAAATTTTTCTTATCATACTATTTTAAGCAAATCAAATAAAGATGAAACTGATAAACTAAAGAATTCAGATAATGGTTATGTTCAAAATTTAGTTAAAAGATATTTAGATAATAATAATCATTATTATATTTGCGGATTAAAAGAAATGGTTAATTCCGTTAAAGAGCTTTTATTAGACAAAGGAATTCCAAAAGAAAACATTTTTTTTGAGAGGTATGATTAAGTTTTAGCCGATTTCCAAACTTCTAAAAAGAATTTTTTATATTGTGAAGCTATTTGTTTTGATATAATTTCTATTGCGGTTGGCCTTTCCCCCCAAATCCAATTAATAATTCTATTATTAATGATCATTAATCCTAAAGGGAAATTCATTTTAGTAAATCTAAATTTTACACCTTTAATTTTTTTATAATTCTCTTTAAATTCTTTTTTAATAGAGATATGAGCTATTAACCTATCATCTACATGTTTTTCTGATAACCTTTGATGAATATTTCTTAGAAAACGAGAGGATAATTGAGAATCTAAATACTCATCTTTAAAAGCAAACACATAATAATAACTTTTTTTGTCTAATTCTTCTAAAATATTTTCATACATAGCTTTTATTGCCTCATATCCTTCATATACTTTAGCTATTTGTTTTTCTTGAGAGAATTTTTGTTTTTCTTTCAAATCTGCAATAATTTCAGAAAAATTCCTTACCTTTTCTTTTAAAATATTAAGTAAATGTTTTGGGTCTTGTGGTTGAAAGTATTTTGTCTTAGATTTTATAACAAAACTTACTAGTCCTTTATCAATAAGTTTCTCTAAAGTTTGATAAATTTTAGGATGCTGGATTCTAGTTTTTGAAGCTATTGGTCCGACAGTAGTCTCTCCTAATTCAATTAAAGCAAGATAAACCTTAGACTCTCTTTCACTTAATCCTAAATCTTTCAGTATTTTTTCATGAGTCATAATATTATAATAGTTAATGAGTATAAAAATCCTTCTATCTATTACCTCCAAAAGGGGTAAATAAACTTTATAACAAAACAAGAAACTATTAAATAGAGGTAAAAATGGAAACAAAACCAGAATATATTCATGTTAGAGAAGGTTATAACTTAGGTAAAATTTATCGTAGTTACACTTCTGATAATGGTGAGTTAATAAAGGACAGTGAAATTGAAGTGCTAGTTAATTATGAAAAAGTAACCTTGCATAAAAATTCTGAGTTTATTTTAGGAGAACATGTTTCATTTAGAGATCCTTATAACAGAATACACAAATATTTCTCTTATCATAAAATTTACAGAGGAACAATCTCTAAATGGACAAAAAATAATGGAGAGATCATGAGAGAATTAAGAAAAAGAGACTACACAAAAGAACCTTTAGATTTAAATAAATTCGAAAAAGATATTCTAGACAAATTAAAAAATCTACCAAATCACGTCAAAAATGTTTTTGGGATATAAATAAAATGAAACTTTTTACAAACCTAAAACCATATTTGCCAGGAGGAACTGAATTTAATTGGTCAATAGAAGACCAATTAGTAAGAGAAGGATTAAGCGTTAATATAGATTTTTCAAATGAATTAACAACTGGATTTAATGAGGGACAAAGTTCTTTATTATTAAATTTGAAAGAAATTATCATTCCACCATTATGGGTATTAGCTCATTGCTATATTAATAATGAAAAAATTAGAAACATTTTGGATAAAAAGATAATAACAACTTCTTCTATAAGAGAAATTAAAGGTAATAAGATTGATATTTATCATCAAATAACTAGCGATGATGGAGATATTAATACTAATTGTTCTCATTATAAAAATAAAGGGTATGGAATAAAAGTTCCTTTAGAATTAAAAGATTATCCAGAAGAAGATTTATCATTAGAAACTTTAGTCAAAGATTATCCAAAAACAGCAAAAGCTATTTTTTTAATGAATAATGAACAATTAAAAAAATTATTATCAAAGATACCAAAAATACAATATAATTCAGAAAAACCAGCAGTTCAGGGAACAGGATTTATAGATTCTAAAAAACTTACAGGAATTCGGCCTTATTCGTTTGGATTTCATAGAAGCGGTTTTGTAGGAGAAGCAAACGAATTTTTCGGAGTTACTATAATAGAATATGTTCCGATTATTTCTTATCCAATTGAATATGGAAAAAAGAATGAAATTGAAATAACTTACTCTCCGGAACAATTTTATGAACTTACAAAAACATTTGAAAAGTTAAAAAGGTCTTTTCCAAAAAAGAAGATTAGAGATTCTACTAAGAAAATGCTAGAAAATAAAGTTAAATCTCTTGAAGAAGCTTTGTTTAAACCATTAAATTCTGTCTAATTATTAATCATTTTAAAAAACCCCACCATAATCTTTAAATACCAGAAAAACTTAACAATAGTTAAGTTTAAAATGTCAGAACTAAAAATTATACAAGAAGAGGTTGCCCAAAACCAAAAAAAAGCTCTTGCTATAAATAGAGATATTTATGATCATTATAATCCAGAGAAATTAATTTTTAAAGCAAAACCAGGATTAACTGAAGAACTTGTTAGACAGATTTCTAAAGATAAAAATGAGCCAGAATGGATGTTAATTAAAAGATTAGCAGGATTAAAACTTTTCAATGAAAAACCAATTCCAACATGGGGGCCTGATTTATCTGATTTAGATTTAAAAGAAATAATTTATTACATAAGACCAGACGCAAAAAAAAACGCAAGTTCTATAGAAGAAGTTCCAATAGAAATTAGAAATACTTATGAAAAGCTTGGAATTCCAAAAGCAGAAAGAGAGTATTTAGGAGGAAGTGGATTTCAATACGAGTCAGAAGTTGTCTATCATAGTCTAAAAAAAGATTTAGAAGAAAAAGGAATTGTATTTTTAGATATGGATGAAGCAGTTCAAAAATACCCAGAACTTGTTAGAAAATATTTTATGACGACATGTGTTCCAATAGGACTGCATAAATTTGCAGCACTGCATGCAGCTGTTTGGAGTGGAGGAACTTTTATTTATGTTCCTAAAAATGTAAAAGTTGATGTTCCATTACAAGCTTATTTTAGAATGAACGCTAAAAAGGGAGGACAATTTGAACATACTTTAATTATAGTTGACGAAAATGCCGAAGTACATTATTTAGAAGCCTGTTCTGCCCCTAAATATTCTGAAAATTCTTTACATGCGGGGTGTGTTGAAATTCATGTTTTAAAAAATGCAAGAGCAAGATACAC
>CAYIJD010000031.1:0-10233 GCA_964363655.1 Candidatus Woesearchaeota archaeon
ACATTAAATTATTATAAATTAAAAAAACCTCAGAAACAAAAATAATTTTAATCTGGAGAAAATAAAAAAAGAAAATTTATTGAATGTTACTAAAAAAATAATTTTTAATTAATTTTCCTAAAATATAATCGTATTTCAAATTTATTTTTCAAATTAAAAGCTAATTATCATCAACACCCTCTGCCTTTTTATCAATTATTAATATGTTCGCGATTTCTTCTGAAATATTAACTATATCTCCTTTTATAAACGGGCCTAATTCATTTCCATCTAAATCTAAAAATTTGTCAGTATTATCTATAAAAACAATTAATTTATTTTTTGGAGTTTCGCTATTTCCCTTTAAAATTTCATTTATTTTTTTCTCCCCTCTTTCTATAGACTTCATTATTCCATCGAAAACATCTTTTTCAACAGCAAGCATATTTTCAAAATCCCTTTTGCTAATTCCTGTTTGAGCAGCAACAAAAGCAAGCTCTAAAATTTTCTTTTTTCTTCTTAATATCAATTCTTTAAAAATAGCTATCGCGTTTTCAAATTGCTTTTTTGTTTTTAATATAGTATCAGAAAAATCATCATCTTTTTTATCAGCTATCTCTTTTTTATCTTTTAAGTAATCAGCGACTTCTTTAATAAAGTTTTTAGGAATTGGTTGTAGTTGCTCACTATAACGCTCTTTTCTTAATGCATCATATAACTCATTATAGGTTATCATTTTTAAATCTCATTTAAAAATATCAGTTTTATTTATAAGTTTTGTTGTGATGAGTTAATAAAAATTAATAACATTAAAGATAAGATGATAATGATAAAAATATCAGGAAAAATAAAGCTAGAGAATAAAGCTAAAATCAGGAATAAAGATGAGAATCTGTGAAATAATCTTGTTACTAGTTTGAATTGATTATTTTTTTAGGTAATCTGGAATAGGAGAATCTAAGTATTCTAAAAAAAGATTTTTTCCATCAATTAATCTAGAAAAACATTCTCTACCTAACCTTGAATCTTCTAGGGCATTGTGTTGTTTTCTTTTGTCTTCAATTCCGCAAAAATCCAAAATATGACTAAGATCCATACAGCTATAATCATTATCTTTTGCTAGTAAAAAATTTCCTTTCGCAGAATGATAAACAGTTTGAGCAATGCTATGCAAATCAAAATATCTATAATGGAAAGGCTTTCTAATTTTATATTTCTCAGACTTGAAATCAATAAAACCAAAATCAAAATTTGGATTTTGTGACGCTAAATTTTTCATCTTAACTCCATTATTTGAGTTAAGAACCCAATCAAAGAAATTCTGTAATAATTGTTGTTGAGTTTGTTTATTTTGGTCTCTTAATTGTGCTTCAGTTTTTCCAGTTACTTTTAAAGCGCCTTCTTCTATAATATCCTCATTATCTACCCTTCCTTCTTCCAAAAAATAGTTACTAGGATTACTTAAATCTATTGCTCCTATCTGCCAAAAACCATTTTTAACTTTACTTATACCACTTGTTTCTATATCAACAAAGATAGGTTTCATTCTGAAAAATAATTAAAACCCCATATATATTTTATTCTTGTTTAATATATACAATGGAAGACTTTAATTTTCCACACTTAATTATTAATAATGTAATCAAAAATACTACACTAGCCTTTTTTTATCGTTGATTGATTAATATTAATAATACTATAATAATTATCTTTAATGGTCTAGAGAATTATTTATACCAAAAACTATACTCACTTATTCAACCCCGTCTTCTTCATGAAATTCTTGCCATAAAATTTTCCCAGACTGCCAATTCTAGCTTCTATTTCATTAAATCTATGCGCATGGTCTTTTTTTTCATTTTTTTCTTTGCTTTTAATATCATAAACTAAAACTGGAACTGGATGAGGGCTATGAGATTTAAGTTCGCATGGAGTTGAATGGTCGCAAGTTACAACAACCATCCAATTATATTTTAAAGCCATTTCTTTTAAAAAGTTAAAAAACTTTTTATCTATTATTTCTATTAAATTAATTTTTTCATAAGGCTTGTTGTCATGTCCAGGAACGTCGGTTTCTTTAAAATGTATATAACAACCATTAAAATTTTTGTGATACTTACTAATTATTTTAATTGAGAAGTTAATTTGTTGATTTAAAGAATTATAAAGATTCTCATAAACATCAATTGTTTTTAATTCTGGGAGTTTAAAAGAAAAATTTTTCATTTTGGATAATTTAGCAATTCCAACTTCTAAAGGCATTGAGTTTATTGACATCCAATTTTTATATTGTTTAATTTTGGGTATTTTAGTAGAAGCCCCTCTTGTAAATATCATGTTTGCAGGAAAAAGGCCCTTCTTTTTTCTTTCTAAATTTATAGGATGGTTATCAAGAATTTTGAAAGCTTGTCTAATAAAGTCATTAATCATATTAGCAGTTTGCATAGAATCTTTATTATTATCTAAAGGCTCTGAAAATTTAAAATAGTTTATTTTTTTTCCTGCTTCTATCCACTCGTTGTCTATATTGGATATTTTATCTGAGAATTTTAAATTATTACTTTTTAGAACTAAGACTCCCCTATGTTGAACTGTTGATTTAATTTCGAATTTACAAGGAAGATTAATTTTTTCGTTTAAGACTTTGGTTAAAATTTGAGCTTCTTTTGTTGTTAAAGTCCTGCCAGCTCTTCTGTCTATAACTTTTCGCGTTTTAAAATTTTCAATAGTCCCAAAATTAATTCTTAATGCCAAATCTCCTTTTTTTAGTTCAAATCCAGATCCGACTGCTTCATAAAAACCTCTCTTACATAGTTTAGAATTATTTCCGAAAATACTAATTAAAGAATTGTCAGAACTTGGGATTGTTGTTTCATTAATAGGGTACATATATCCAAGTTTTCCGTTTTTAGCTAGAAAGTCTAGATTAGGAGTTTCTGCTTTTTCTAGAGGAGTTCTTTCATTCAAAAAGCTAATTGGCAAATCAGCAGCTCCGTCTAAAACAACAAGTATTTTTTTCATGATCACCTCTTAATATTTAAAAGTAAATAATAATATAAAGGTTTAGCTATCATTCCACTTTTCATCCAATTCATTATTCCAATATTTTTTTAGAGCTTATTCTAAAGTCAGCATTGTTTTGATAATTTCTTCGTCGTTCTCTTTAGCCATCTCTAAAAGTTTAATCTGTTCCTCATTTAAATGCTTTCTATATTTATTTTTTGTTAATATACACTCTGAGCATATCGTTTTTATTTTTTTCTGTTTTAGATCTGAACTTTCATTTTCAGTGTAGTAGCAAGTTCCTCCACATCCTTTACACTTAACAGGATTAGAAAAACCGTAATTAAAATTACCACACACAACTACCTCTGCTTTTTTTCCTTTGTTCCACTTCTTATGTTTAGCTCGCGAATATGCCAAAACTTCTAGAGGAACTTCAGATATTAGTTTAGAAGGTTTTTTAGGATCCATTTAGTTATTAGTTAAAGGAGATATAAAAAGTTTGGTGTTAACTTCCTTTTAAATTAAAAAGTTATAAAATTTTTAATTTTTGTTTGTTTATAGATGATCTAACAAATTTAAAGAATTTAAATGTCATAACCTTATAACTCTCTGATTAAATTAGAATGATTATTATCTACTAGTATATGTAATTAAAAGTTAGTTATTAAAAATATTAATAAATTTTATTGAGGATTATTAGAGTTAATAACAGTCATCATTGATTAAATTTGAGTTTTAAAATAAGAATTAACTCCTTTTATAATTTCTTCTGGGAAAAAATCTCTAACTTCTTTTGTTAGTTCAAGAACTATTTTTGGTTCAGTTTCTAAAATATATTCTATTCCTTTTAATTCAGGATACCAGACAGATTTGATTTTATTAGTTCCTATCTTATTGAAAGCTAAATAGGAAATAACTTGCGCAATTGATTTGAGAGGTAAAAATTCTTCTTCAATACTGGTAAATAATTCTCTTTTAATTCCATAAAATTCTGTCCTTTCAATTAATACTTCTTGTAATGGTGGACCGAGAACAATCGCATTATTATTTTCAGTTCTTATTTTGATATTAGTAATTTCATCAAAAAAATTATCAGAAACATTATTCTCTTTTTCTAGAATTTTTTTAGCATTATTTGTGCAATAAACTTCTAGATAACTAATCTTGTTTTTACTAATTTGTAAATTTCCTAATGATAATTTCTGCATTTGTCAACATAACCTTGTTTATTTATAAATATTTATATATTTCTATAAATAGTTACGCCGTCAAATCACAACTATTAAAAACTTGTTTTTCTTATCAAAACTATGTTTGGAAAATTTAAAGAAAAACTAAAGAACTGGTTTAAAAGCTCTAAGGAAAAAATAGAAGAAGAAATAGAAGAAAAAGAGGAGATAGCTGAAGCTGAAAAAGAAAAAAAAATTGTTGATAAAAAAATAGAGAAAATAGAAAAAAAAATAGAAAAGATTAAAGAAGAGCCATCTGAAAAAATACCAACAAAATTCGACGTTATTAAAGGAATTTATAAACCAGATTTAGAGAAATTTAAAGAAGAAGCAGAGTCATTAAAAAAACTCATTGAAAGCTCAAAAAAAGAAGAAAAAGAAATTAGGAAATTTGAAGATGAATTAAAAAGAGTTAATGAATTAATCGAAGTTGCTAAAGAAGAAGATATCAAAGAGGCTCCTGTTAAGTTTAATGTTGGGTTGCAAAAGTTTGAACCTGATTTAGAACAGATAGAGGCTGAAAAATTAAAAATCGATGAAGACAAAATAGAAAAAAAATCATTCTTTTCTAAGTTAAAAGAAGCTTTTTCTTATAAAATAACTGAAGAGGATTTTAATGAAATTTTTGACGAGCTAGAAAATTTATTGTTAGAAAATAATGTGGCTTTAGAGGCTGTTGATGAGATTAAAAGAAATCTTTCAAAAAAACTAATTGGAAACGAAATTAAAAGACAAAACTTAGAAAGCGAGATTAGAAATGAGCTAAAAAAAACTTTAAATGAGCTTTTAATAGAGCCGGATAATCCCTTAGATATTATTAAAATATCTAAAAAACCCTTTAAAATTTTATTTTTTGGAGTTAACGGAACAGGAAAAACAACCTCAATTGCTAAAATAGCCTATTTTTTAAAAAAATCCGGTTTTTCGTCGGTATTAGCCGCAGGGGATACTTTTAGAGCAGCTTCTATAGAACAAATTTCAGAACACGCAAAAAAATTAAAAGTTCCTTTGGTAAAACAAAATTATGGAGCAGATCCGGCTGCAGTTGGTTTTGATGCTATTAAATATGCAGAAAAAAATAAAATAGATGTTGTTTTAATAGATACTGCCGGAAGAATGCACACAAAAATTAATCTTTTAAATGAAATGGAAAAAATAGCAAGAGTTACAAAGCCTGACTTAAAGTTATTTGTTGCAGAATCAATAGCTGGAAATGATGCTGTTGAACAGGCAAGAACTTTTCATGAAAAAATTGAGATTGATGGAACAATATTAAGCAAGGCAGATATTGATGAAAAGGGAGGAACAATAATTTCTATAAGTCATGCAACCAAAAAACCAATTTTTTATTTAGGAATCGGGCAAAATTATGAAGATTTGGAACTTTTCAATAAACAGAAGTTTATTGAAGGGTTGATTGGTTAGTTTTATTTGATAATAATTATGATAAAGAACAGATTAAAATGAAAAAAATTTTAATTAGAAAATATGAAGGAAACGATTTGGAAAAGATATTAGCATTGCATAGAAATACATTTTTTTTAGTTGATGGTAAAAATGATAATTGTTATGCCGATTCTTTAGATGGATTTAAAAGAAATCTTAATTCTAGGAGAGTATTTGTAGTCTATTATGACAAAGGAGTTGTTGGTTTTGCTGGATATAATTTTATTAAAGATAATCAATTAAAAAAAAGTCTACAAAACTCTGTTGATTGGGCAGTTAATATAATGAGGAATAGTTCTCTTGATTTAAAACTTTTAGAACTAATGAAAACTCGTAAAAAAGAATTATGTAAAGGACAGATTTTAGTAGAGGTTTATTCAAATAAAATAACTAGAAAGGGCATTAAGATTAATAATAATGATATGTATTTTTCTGAAATTGCAGTTGATCCAGAATTTAGAGGTAGAGGAATAGGTAAGATGTTAGCTAAGAAAAGAATTGGAGTTGCTAAGAAATCAGAATGTTCCGCTATTTATGTAAGTTGTTGGGAGGGCGGATATATCTCTAAATTATATGAAAAATTAGGATTTTTACCAATAATAAAAGCTGGACCAAGATATAAAGATGGAAATGCAGAAAAAGTTATGTGTAAGTTGTTAGATTAGTGATTATATAAGAAGTTTATTGAAGGTTTGTTGGGATGATGTTTTTAGAAAAGTTAAAAAAGTTAAAAAAGTTATTGAGAGATATGAAAAAATCAGGTTGTGAATAAATATATAAATATTTATAAATTCTTTTTTTATTAGATAAAATATGGAATTTAATGCAGTTATTGAGGGAACTTATCATGATGAATGGAGTAATTTAAATTATAAAATTGCATTGTTGGGAGTTTCTGAAGGGGTAGCACTTTTAAATGATAGTATTTATAAGTATAAATTTTATGGAATAACAGAAGATTTTCAAAAAATCCAAAAAATAAATTATGAAATAGGTAATTTAGAAACGAAAATAGATTTCTTGGGGTTTTGTGATGGAGTAGCCCTTCCTTATTTTGGAGGTATTCCAAATATTTTAGAAAGGCCGAGAACAGTTTGTACAAAGGATGGAAGGGTATTTATTGAAGAGCATATGTTATCAGATAAAGCTTATTTAGAAACAGTTCCTTCAATAATAAAAAATGTTGGCGAAATATTTAATGATAAGGAATTATTAGAAAATATATTCGAATTATATAACAAACTTGTTAAATCTTGATTTATTAAAATTATCTGGTAATAGCTAATTTTTAAGGCGAGAATGTTCTAGCTTCTTTAAAGATATTAAATTATCTTTTCATTATTTAAGAAAGTAATAATAGTAGGTTTTTTAAATTATGTTTTTTCTATTCATTTATGATTTTAGGAATAGAAAGCACCGCCCATACTTTTGGTGTTGGCATAGTTAACAGAGGTAAAATTCTCTGCAATGTTAAAGACAGTTATACAACTGAAAAAGGAGGAATAATTCCTATGGAAGCTGCAAAACATCACGCAAATGTTGCTGAATCAATTTATCAAAAAGCCTTGAAAGAAGCAGGAATTTTTGAAAAAGAAATTAAGGCAATCGCAATTTCAAATGCTCCTGGACTACCTCCTTGTTTGATTGAAGGAATGAAATTTGCTAAGAAAAAAGCTTCTCATTTGAAAGTTCCATTAATTCCTGTTAACCATTGCGTTGCTCATTTAGAAATAGGAAGAATTACTGGAGCTAGAGATCCTGTTTTATTATATGCAAGCGGAGCAAATACTCAAATCATAGCTTATGCAGCGGGAAAATATAGGATATTTGGTGAGACTTTAGACATTGGAATTGGAAATTTTATTGATAATTTTGCAAGAATAGCTGGAATTGGTTTTCCAGGAGGTCCAAAAATACAAAAAATTGCTGAACATGGAAATTATATTGAATTGCCTTATTCGATTAAAGGAATGGATGTTGTTTTTTCAGGGACTTTGACTAAATTGAAACAGATGTATGAACAGAAAAAATATGAATTAAAGGACCTTGCTTTTTCATTGCAAGAAACTGCTTTTGCAATGTTGGTAGAGGCTGCTGAAAGAGCTTTAGCACATACTGGAAAAAAAGAATTAGTTTTAGGAGGAGGGGTTGCCTGCAATACTAGATTACAAGAAATGTGTAAAATTATGTGTAAAGAAAGAGACGCAAAATTTTTTGTTCCTGCGAATGAATTTCTTGTTGATAATGGAGCTATGATAGCTTATTTAGGAGAGATAATGTTTAATTCTGGAATTAAATTTTCTATTGAAAATTTTGATAAATTAGATATTCAGCCAAGGCAGAGAACTGATGAGGTTGAGGTTGGGTGGAGGTGAAACTTCCATAATCTTTATATCTTTGTAAAATTTCTAGATTTTATGCATATTAAGTTTGAAGTAATAGATAAAACCGGTAGAAAATTAAGAATGACTGATTGGAATTGGCATCATATTGTTAGAAGGCATACAGAGATAACATCACATCAAGAGAAAATAGTAGAAACACTTGAAAGACCAGATAAAATTACAGATTCTTTGAACGATGAAGATACCAAACATTATTATAAGTATTATAAACATCTTTCCTCTCCATATAAATTCATGAGAGTTATCACTAAGTATTTAAATGGCGAAGGTTTTATAATTTCAGCACATTTTGTGAAGAGTATAAAATGAAAAATCAAGCACTTGATATATACTATGACGAGGAAGGGGATTTCTTAGAGATATCCTTTGGACTTCCTCCAGAAACAGAATATACAGAAGATATAGAAGCTGATGTTTTTGTAACAAAAGACAGAGAGACACATGAAATAAAGAGCATAGGAATACTTAATTTTAAGGTAAGGGCAAGAGAAGCTGTTCTTAAAAAAGTTTTAAAACAACTTGATATTTCAATACCTTTAGATATTTCTGTGTCTAAATAATCAAAATTAAAAAGAACTGATTAGGTTAATGTGAGATAAAACATTTATATTTAAAGTTCTTTATCTATAGAATTCAGAAAGTTTTACATATATTGCAGATTCGGTATTATTAATAAAAGCCATATTTTGTTTTTCCGCATCCAAAGATTTTATTATTAGACATAAACGGTTAGTAAAATCTTTGCATCCATTTGTATAAATTCTAAATTTAGACATCGGCATAAAATCAATATAAGTTTTTGTTTTCAAAGCTTCTTCAAGAGAAACATCAACACAATCAATTTCTAAACTAGTTTTTTCGTCTTTAAGAGAACATCTATATAAATCAAAATCATCATCTTCATTATCATAAAGAGTCTTTCTATATTTTTCGTCATAGATAGTATCTGTGAATCCGACCTGATTTAATAATTCTTCTATCTCTAATGCATCTGTAGATACATAACAATCTAAATAATCATTTGCCTTCATTTCTAAATCATTAATGTTGTTTAATTTTTTTAGCACGTTATTATTGGGTTATATCTTATAAACTCTTTCTAAATTTTCAACTTCAACAGCAACTTGTTCAGCAAAATTTTTTGAAACACAATTAGTTAAATAATCTTGAATCATCTCACAATTAGGATTTTAAGCCATATATTTCACTAATTGTTTTGGAGTTATGTCTTTAAATTTATTAACAATCGGGTTTTTTTTTGCTTTTCTTAATCTCTCAATAATATCATCTAATGACATATTTTAGTATTTTATCATATCTTTATAAATATTTGTTTAGATTAAAATATTTAGGGAAATTAGAGCTTTTTATTTGTAAAAAGCTTTATAAACCTATTCTTTATCTTAAATTAATAAACCAATGAACTAAATTACGTGAGGTTAAAATGGTTTCTGTATATGAAATAGTTGAGAAAGCAAGGAAAACTGGAAAAATTGATAAAGGTACAAACGAAGTTACGAAAGCTATTGAGAGAGGAGTCGCAAAATTAGTTGTTTATGCAAGTGATGTTAATCCTAAGGAAATTGTTCAACATCTTCCAATTTTATGCAAGGAAAAAAAGATTATTTGCGTAGAAGCAGATAAAAAAGAAAAACTAGGAATCGCAGCTGGATTAAATGTTGGTTGTTCAAGTATAGCTATAATTAATCCTGGAGACGCTGAAAAAGATCTTGAGAGTTTTATTAAAAATCTGAAATGAAATTTAAAAATTCTTGGTATTGATAACTTATATGAAAATTGGAATTAATATAGAAGGGAAGTTAGATACTAAACTGAGTTTATTAGAATATATAAAAATAATTAAAAATTAATAAAAATTTAAAAATGGGAAGCAAAACACAAAAGGTAAGAGAAGGTCAAGGTGGAGGTATTAAAGGAGTTGGGGGTATATTAACAGAAACAGCAGTACCGGCAGTTGTCGAATCTATTGTAGGAAGGACAGGGGCAAGAGGAGAGGTAACACAAATTAAATGCAGGGTCTTACAGGGTTTTGATAAAGGAAAAATTATGAGAAGAAATGTTAAAGGACCAGTAAGAAAGAAAGATATTTTAATGCTTAGAGAAACTCAAATAGAAGCTAGAAGAATGAAGTCTAAAGTTATGAAAGG
>CAYIJD010000032.1:0-10070 GCA_964363655.1 Candidatus Woesearchaeota archaeon
AGAGCACTACGCTGAAGACGTAGGTGTCGCGTGTTCGATTCACGCCTCCCTCATACAATTAAAAAGCATTTTACAATTTTTTATAATACATAGAAAATCTTTTTTAGATGCGTGGATTTTCTTGCCCAGAAAAAATGAAATTTTTTCTGAGTACCAAAATGCTTTTTAATTCTGTAACAGTGTTGAGAGATTTTTCTCTCAATTTTTTATAAAAAAGTATTTTGTTAATTGATAAATATTAAAGAAAACCATAAAAAAACTTTTGGTTAATTTCACTAATTAGACTGTATTATCAAAACTCCCAAAACATTTATAAGCTATAATTATTATATTTAATTAGAAAGATGGTGTTGAAATTAAATAACAAAAAAGCTGCTTTTGAGCTGTCAATAGGAACTATAGTTATTTTAGTTCTGGCTATGAGCATGTTAATTCTCGGATTAATTTTAATTAGAACAATATTTACTGGTGCAAAATATAATGTTGAGACAATGAATAAAAAAGTTGAAGCAGAAATTAATAAATTATTTGTTGAAGATCAGAGAGCAGTTTTATATCTTCCTAATAGACTTGCTGAAATTAAACAGGGGAAGGAATTTGGTTTGGGTTTTGGAATTCAAAATAATATTGCAACTCAAAAATTTAGATGGCAGGTGCAGATTGCTGATGATCAAATAAGAAGGAAATGCGGAGCTAGCGAGCAGGAAGCAGAAGACTGGATTACTACAGGAAATTCTGGAAGCGTTGAAATTACAAGCGGACAAAAATATC
This sequence comes from Candidatus Woesearchaeota archaeon, assembly GCA_964363655.1. Classification (GTDB taxonomy): domain Archaea; phylum Nanobdellota; class Nanobdellia; order Pacearchaeales; family GW2011-AR1; genus ARS1285. Next base: position 772 of record CAYIJD010000032.1, read on the forward strand.
TAGATCTAATAAGGTTTAATATTCCGGAAGGCTCTGTTACCGATATTTCAAAATGTATTATAAGATATAAATTAGTAATAAAACAAGAAGATGGAACTACTTTTACAACAGAACCTTTTGATGTTGATGTTAATTAAGTATAGAAATATTTAATAAGAATATAATTCTTGGAAAATTATGAAAAAGGAGATTATCAGAAGTGGAGAAATCTATCATCTAATTGGATTTTATGGAAGGATTAATGGAGAGGGTTTTTCTAGAAAGCAATATTTAGAAGGCTTAATCAGTTTTAAAGATAATAATTATGATCCCATTGGTAGCTACAAAAGAAATGATCAAGTTTATCATGGATTTATTGTAGATGTTGGATTTAATAAAGATATAAATGCAAAAGCAAATCCTTTTTCTGAGGAAGAGGTAAGAATTAGATTTAAACATTGGAATGAGATGGAAAGACCTCTTCAAGTTGAAAAAGCAAGAGAAATAATAGAAAGGACTATTTTTCTAAAATCAGAATCCATTCTAGAAGTAAAAACTCTTTAGACACTAACTTTTTATATTCTAATTCTTATTAATCTTAATATTATTAAATTAATTATTATTAATATAGCGTAAAACCTAAATAATTGAGCAAAGTAATTTAGGTTTTCCGAATATAGAATATGACAAATTTGCTCAATTTATTAAATCATATGCTATAGTTTAAGATTATTAAGTAAGCAAGCGTTAATTACTTACTTGACATCTCGCTTAAAGATTTTAATATTAATAAAAGATATTATCAAAATAATTTAATAAATAACTTCAATTAATAAATTTTATATTATAAAAATGCCCCTAAAACTCTACAACACTCTTAGAAGAAAAAAAGAAATTTTTAATCCAATTAAAGATAACAATGTTGGAATGTATTCTTGCGGACTAACTGTATATGATTACGGACATATAGGAAATTTTAGAGCTTTTGTTGCTTCAGATATTTTAAGAAGATATCTTGAATTTAAAGGATATAAAGTAAAAAAAATAGTTAACATAACTGATGTAGATGATAAAACAATAAAAAAAAGCATTCAAGAAAATAAAAGTTTAGAAGAATTTACAAAAAAATATGAAAGAGCTTTTTTTGAAGATGAAAAAAATATGAATATAAAAAAAGCCAACGTTTATCCAAAAGCGACTAAACATATTAAGGAAATGATTTCTTTAATTGAAAAATTATTAAAAAAAGGTTTTGCATATAAATCTAAAGATGGAATTTATTTTAATATTAAAAAGTTTAAAAATTATGGTAGGTTGTCTGGAGTTAAGTTAAATGAACTAAAAACTGGCGCGAGTGAAAGAATTAAAAAAGATGAATATGATAAAGAAAATGTTAGGGATTTCGCTTTATGGAAATTTTATGATAATGAGGATGGAAATGTTTTCTGGAACACTAAATTAGGCAAAGGCAGGCCTGGCTGGCATATTGAGTGCAGTGTTATGAGCAGTAAATACTTAGGAGAAAATTTTGATGTTCATACAGGAGGGGTTGATTTAATTTTTCCTCATCATGAAAATGAAATCGCTCAATCAGAATCTGCGTTTAAAAAAAATTTTGTTAATTACTGGGTTCATAATGAATGGCTATTAGTTAATGAGAAAAAAATGAGTAAATCTCTAGGAAATTATTATACTTTAAGAGATATAATTCAGATGGGTTACAATCCTCTAGATTTAAGATATTTATATTTAACTGGAAATTATAGAAGCCAACTGAATTTTACTTTTGATAATCTAAAAAACTCGCAAAATTCTTTGGAACGACTAAAAAATATTATCAAAGAATTAAAAAACGATAAAAAAATTAATAAAGGGTATTCTCAAAAATTTGAGAAAGCCATGGACAATGATTTAGATACAGTAAATGCCTTACAAGTTTTATGGTCTTTAATAAGAGATGATAAAGCTGAAGGAAAAATTAATACTATCAAAAAAATAGATTCTGTTTTAGGATTAGATTTATTAAAAAAAGAAAAAGTCAAAATTCCTGATGAGATTATGAAATTAGTTAAAGAAAGAGAAAAATTAAGAGAGAGAAAAGAATGGAAAAAAGCGGATTATATAAGGGAAAGAATTAAAGAAAAGGGATATAATATTGATGATACTAAAGAAAGAAGTAGAGTTCAGAAAATTTAATTTTGCAAAATAAAATAAATAGTTATTGACAGCATAACGTCATTTGTGATTTTGTTTTACAAGGAAACAGAAAAACGAGAGGCTGTATTATCTTCATTTTATTATCGGTAAATCTGTTACAACTAGTGGGATTAATAATATCAACTAACCAAAAGATTTTAAATAACAAGATATATTAACATATATTAAATAGAAAAAATTGTAAAAGAGGTATAAATGGCAGTTCAATTAAATTATCTTGCTCCAGAAAACTGGAAGCCAAATGAAAATCATCTTATTACTTTAATAAAAGTTGAATTAAGCGATATTGCTAAAAAAGAATCTGGAAATAAAAATATTAACAAAATTTTTGAAGAAGCTGCAGCAAGCGTTGCTGCAGAAAGTTCGACGGGAACATGGACAAAAGTATATGATGGAAAAGGAAGCGGGATACCTCTAGCCTCTAAATACAAGGCACTTGCATTTGATTTAGATTATAAAAATTTTATATTTAAAGTAGCTTATCCAACAGAACTCTTCGAATTAAATAATATTTCTGGTTTATTGGCGGGAATTGTTGGAAATATTGCAGGAATGAAAATGGTTTCTGCAATGAGAATTTTTGATGTTAAATTTCCTAAAAAAATAATTGAGAAATTTCCAGGACCGGCATTTGGAGTTCCTGGAATAAGAAAGCTATTAAAAAATAAAAAAGAATGTTTATTATGTACGGTTCCAAAACCAAAAATTGGAAGAACTGAAAAAGAACAGGCAGAACTTGCTAAAGAAATGTTTTTGGCTGGAGATGGAAGCTATGATGGAATTAAAGATGATGAGAATTTAACAAATTTAAATTTTAATAAATTTGATAAAAGAGTTAAACTAGTTTTAGATGAGATAAAAAGAGCTGAAGAAAAAACTAGAAAGAAAAAGTTTTACTTATGCAACATAACTCATTCTAATATAGATGAAATGATTAAAAGAGCCAATTTAATTAAAAAAAATAAAGGTGTTTTTATGATGATAGATGTGATTACAACAGGATTTTCTGCTGTCGATACAATCCGGCGCAGAAATCTTGGGCTTGCAATACATGCCCATAGAGCAATGCAAGGATTTATTACAAGGGATAATTCAGAAGGAATTCACGGAAAAGGCAGATTAAATGGATTTAGTATTTCAATGATTGTTTTAGCGAAATTATTTAGGTTATTGGGTGTTGATAGTCTTCATGGGGGCTCTCCTCTTGCAAAAATGGAAGACTATAATGAAGCTCTATATATAAAAAAAGTCTTACAAGAAAAAAATCTGCTTCCTGATAAAAAAATTCCAAGTTTAGGACAAAATTGGCATCATATAAAACCAGTTTGGATGACTGCTTCTGGAGGATTACATCCAGGAGATTTTGAAGTTATTTTAAATACTTTGGGTAGTGATATTATAATACAATGTGGAGGAGGAGTTTTAGGACATCCAAAAGGAATTAAAGCAGGAGTGATAGCAGCACAACAAGCAAGAGATATTTATTATAAAAAAATTCCTCTTCGAAAATTCGTAAAAGAGGAAAATTGTAGTGAGTTGGCCGACGCTGTTAGAGAGTGGGGGTTTGGTCCGAGGATTGTGTATTAGCTTTATTAGAAATCAAAAATAATAAATTTTACTTAGCAGTCTTTTATGAAAATTAATAATTTTCACTAATCTTGTATATTCTATTTCATAACAATCTTTTTATAATATTAGATTTACTATATTAGTATGAGACTAATAGTTGATCACGAAACAATAAAAAGTAGAGTTTATTATCATATTAATTTTGATTTAGATGGCAGATTATTTATTTTAAAAGAAGGTATTGAAAATCCAGAAATAGTTCTTAAGCTTTTTAGAGATTTACAAAGAAAAAATATTTCGCCTAAAATAGAAAGGACTATTTGTTATAATACTAATAAATCAGGACATTTAACAAAAGATTCTGACCATGAAATTTTAACTATACAAAGATTAGAGGAAATTGTAAGAAAAAAAGAGCCAAATCCTTCTTTTGAAAAACCTATTGTGGAATATGCTTATGGCTAGAGATGTTGATATTGGAGATTAATTTTAATTGTTATAATTTTTATTAAAATTTAGTTAATATTAATAGTAAAATAATTGAGAATTCTAGAAAACTATAGTGAAAGACATAAATCTTTCCCTAAATAGCCAACGACAAATTGGGGAAATATTAAGGTCGTTGACTATAATCAAATTTTCAGATTAATTCGATATTATTAATAAGTAATCTATAAGTTTTAAATAAATATAGTAGAGTTCATAATAGTTCGGTCATAAAAAATCACAACTCTTAAATATCAATCTATTTTTATCAGTAAATGAATTATATGAACTACAGATGGTTTTATACAACTAATGGCACGTTAGTTGTTGGAGGAAAAAATAAAGAACAAAATGAAATAGTTATTAAAAATTTTTTAAAACCAGATTATATTGTTTTGCATACCTCTTCTCCTGGAAGCCCTTTTATGATTATTCAAAGTAATAAATCTAGTAAACAGGATATTGAAGAAGCTGCGATTTTTTGCGCTTGTTTTTCTAAAGAATGGAAAAATTTAAAGTCTAAAGATAGAAAAATAACAATCAATGTTTTTAAAGGCGATCAGATTTATAAATTAAAAACAATGAAAACAGGAACTTTTGGAGTTAAAGGGAAAATTAAAAAAATTAATGTTAAACCAGGGCTTTTTCTTGTTGTTCAAAAAAATATTATTATAAGCATTCCTAAAATAAAAAGAAAAGAGAAAATTATAGCGGATATAAAACCAGGAGAATTATCAAAAGAACAGGCTGTTGAAAAAATATCTAAAAAATTGAGAAGTTTAAACTTTAAATTTTCAAATGAAGAAATTATGCGGGTTATTCCAAGTGGTAAGATTAGTATTAAATAATCATCTAGCCTTTCTCCATTTTTTTAAGAAAATACTAAATCCGACGATTCTATAAGTAAATTTCTCTCCTAGAAAATTAATAATTTTTTCTGCATAATTTTTAACGTCTTTTTTACCATTTTCTCTGGCACTTCTTAAAATACTAACTTTAATATTTTTAACTTTATTATCAAATCTTTTTTTTAAATCATCTAAAAACTCTTTAGTTAATCCTTTTTTCCCAAGTTGGATATTTATTTGAGAAGTCATATTAATCCTTAAGAAGTTTTTCTGCTCTTTTTATCATCTCTTTTCTTAAACCAATAAAAACTCCCCCTTCTTTAGCTTGGACATAACTAGACTCCCCTGGCTTAATTATTTTATTTAATTCAGATAACTCAATATCAACATGTGTAATTCTAGCTAATGATTTTCCTTTTTCATGAATATAAACATTAGCTTTTCCGATTAGTTTTTTTCCTTCTGCTGGGCCTGACATAATTAAAATAATAAGGTAATATTTATAAATCCTCTTTTTATCATATTTTGGGTAATGGCAAAGCCATTCTAGTTCCGAAAGGAACCCTATTAATGAACAGATTACTATGCCATAATTAATTAAATCGGCATAATAAATTATAATTAAATTAAACTTATAATTTAATAAAAAATGATGAATTATTTTAATAATAATAAGAGGCTGAAGTTAAACTTGATGCCCAAGAGCTTGAACCTAATAAATCAAAAACTCCTCAATATATTATTAATAAAATAACTAATAAAAATGACTAAAATAAAAACATCGGTTGTTTATGAAATGCCTGCTAAAGATTATAATCTTAGATTGGCTGATATCTTAAAAAATATCCCTGAATTTAAACAACCAGAATGGATTTTTTTTGTAAAAACAGGTACAGCAAAACAACGTCCGCCTCAAGAAGAATTTTTTTGGTATAAGAGGGCTGCAAGTATATTAAGGCAAATTTATATCCATAATGTTGTCGGAGTTAATAGATTAAGAACAAGATATGGAAGCAAAAAAAATCGCGGAATGAGACCAGAAAGATTCAAAAAAGGTTCTGGAAAAATTATTAGAATGATCTTGCAACAAGCAGAAAATGCAGGTTTATTGGAAAAATATAATGAACCTAAAAAAAGAGCTGGAAGAAGATTAACTAAAAAAGGAAAAGAGATAATGGAAGGAGTTAAATAAGATGATATATAAGAATCAAAAACATTTTAAAAATTATTTAAAGCTGAGAAGAAAAGAAGAAGACCCTCCAGTTATAATTTATCTTAAAGATGAAAATGGAAATCCTATTTTAGATCATAACAAAATATCAATTATTCAATCAAGAACAGAAGGGAGTGATATTGTTTTAGCATTTGACTCTAAAAATCAATTTAATTTTATTAGATATGAGGTTCTTGAAAAATATTCTGAACTAAAAAATTTTAAAGAATTTGTTGATAAAAAAATTTCAGATTTAGAAAATAAGGCTGATTCAGAAGAGGCAAATTAAAATGCATAAAAGAAGATACCAAAAAAAAATAAAGCTTAGCAAACAAGCAAGAAGGACGAAATGGGCTCCTGTTTGGGTTATTTTAAAAAAATTTGGAACTGGAAAAAGAATACATCCTTCTACTATAACTAAAATAAAAAGAAATTGGAAAGTAACAAAATTAAAAATTAAACCAAGAAGGATGAAGAAGCAACATTTGGGGTAATTTTATAATTAATAGTTAATAAGTAAGAAATCGGAAGTAGTTTGAATAATTAACATTTAATAAAAATTAATAATAAAAAATGGCAAAAGAACAAGAACCAAAACAAATTTTAGAAAGAGAATATATAGTTCCATTAAGAAGAGAATGGTTAAAAGTTGCTAGGTATAAGCGGGCTAATAAAGCTGTAAAGGCTCTAAAAGAATTTCTTGTTAGACATATGAAAATTTATGATAGAGATTTGAGAAAAATTAAAATTGATATTCTTTTAAATAACCAATTAAGATTTAGAGGTTCAAGAAAACCTCCGGCGAAAATTAAAATTAAAGCAATAAAATTTGATAATGAAATTGTTAGAGTTGAATTAATTGAAATTCCAAAACATATTAAATTTTTAAGATTAAGAGAAAGAAAAAAATTAGAAAAAATTGAAAAAGCTAAAGAAAAAGATAAGAAACCTGAAGAAAAACTAAAGGAAGAGGAGAAAATTGAAAAGCCTGAAGAAATAAAAAAAGAAGAGGAGGAAAAAAAGAAAGAAGAAATCAAAGAATTAAAACAATTAACCAAAGCTAAACCGAAAGAAAAACGTGTTTCAAAAGAGAAAAAAGTAAGCGTGCATAGGGTGGCGTTGAAGAAATAAAACTGAAAATCATAAATTTTTTAGATTCTAACAAATGACCATTGAAAAAGTAAAAAATAAATTAAAATTCTACGCAAATCAGGAAAAAATTAAAGTTTATAAAAATTTTCATAAAACTTCTTCTGGAAACTATGCTTCTGAAGAGGAATTTCTTGGTGTTACAGTTCCTGATATAAGAAAAATTGCAATGAATAACTTGGATTTGAGTGATAGAGATATTTTAAAGCTATTAGAATCGAATATACACGAGGAAAAATATGTTGCGGCAGAAATTATTGCGGGCAAATATGAAAGCTCTTTAAATCAAAAAATCCCTGATTTTTACCACACCTTAAAAGGTGTGGTTTGTTTTGGGATTTTTGGATGCTCAGAAATTCGAAACACATCCTAAAGGATGTGGTTTTAAACTGTTGAGAATTTCTGACATAAAGAAGTCATCTTTAATTTTTATATAAATAATGCTTCAAAAATTTCTGGTTGGGATTTAGTAGATACAACTGCATCTCGAATTGTAGGACATTTCCTTTTTCATTTCGAAAAAGAATATCCAAATTATAAAATGATACTAGCAAATCTAGCTAAATCGTCAAATATCTGGCAGAAAAGAATAGCAATTATTTCAACTTATTATTTTATTAAAAATAATAAATTTGAAGATACTCTAAAAATTTCAGAAATTTTACTAAATGACAAAGAAGATTTAATTCATAAGGCTGTTGGTTGGATGTTAAGAGAAGTTGGGAAAAAGAATATTTTTCTCCTAGAAAATTTCTTAAAAAAACATTATAAATCAATGCCGAGAACAATGCTCAGATACGCTATTGAAAAATTTGAAGAAAACAAAAGAAAGAAATATTTAAGAAGGGAAATTTAATCATCAAAGATTTTTGTCAACAAAAAGCTTTAAAAATTAGTTCTTATTATAGATTTAATGGATAGAAAAGAGATAGTGATTAAAAAAGAGAACTGGCAAAAAGTTGCTTTAGCCGTCGGAGATATTAATTCTATTCATTATTTAGAAAATGGGGCTATTTGTCCGGGAATTTATTTATTTTCAGAAGTAGAGAAAATAGCTAGACAAGATAATAGGTTTCAACCCCCTTTAAAAATTAAAGGAGGATTTTTTGACTTGGTTTATGATAAAGACAAATTAACTTTAAATAAAAATTATTTGGAAAATAAATCCATTTTTACTTATCATAGAAATAGTGATAAAATCGCAGAATTTGTATTTGAAAAAATTTCAGAATATAAAAAGGATTATGTTCTTACTGAATATCTTGAAAAATCAAGAGAGATACTAGAAAGCGAGCTATATTCTTTTAATGAGGCACTAGGACTTATTGATAATAAAGATGTTTATTCTGCGTTTACAGTAGGCAGGGTATTAGAAAAATTCTTAATAGGAAGAGAAGGTTCTTTATTACATAATCTAGAATTTGATCATTATAAAAATCCGGTTTTAGGAAATCTTTTCGTTAAATTGGATGTTAATAAAGAGATTAGAAAAAGAAATAGAAAAGAAATTACAGATTTTTTTATCAGAGCAGGAGCAGTTCAGTCTAATGGAATTATTGGTGTTGGATTTGCCAAGGCCCAGCATAAAATAATAAGGAATCCTTGATTTTATTTTAATTAGCTTCATATGGCATTAATTTGAGATATATTCTAAGAAAACTATCCAGCTTAAAACTAATTCTTAAATTAGTTAACTCTTTAAATAAATAAATTCTTATATTGAACATGAGAGAATTTATTTATTTTTCACAAAAAGCAAGAACCTCTGGAAACTGGCCTGAAAATGATTTAATGAAAGCAGGCAGAATGGATATTGTGATTAATGTTATTATTGCTAG
>CAYIJD010000033.1:0-9717 GCA_964363655.1 Candidatus Woesearchaeota archaeon
AGCTTGGGAAGAAATTGAATCTGGCAAGTATAAAAAAAAGAGTTCAGATGAATTTTTAAAAGAAATTTCTAGATGGTAGATGTAATTTATACTGATAAATTTGAGGATGAATTCAAAAAAGCAGACAAATCAATTAAGACTAAAGCAGAGAAACAAATTAAAAAAATTATAGAAAGTCCAAATGTTGGAAAGCCTTTAAGATATGATTTGAAAGGAGAAAGAACAGTTTATGTCAAGCCTTATAGAATTATTTATTCTTATAAAAATGATACGATATATTTTTTAAGATTTGAACATAGAAAGGAAGTTTATGGTTAGTTATCTAGTTTTTTAAGTCTTTAAATATTAATGGACGAAAGTCTATAAAAACTATTTTAATAATTCCGAAAATCTATTTAGCGCAATATCGCTACTTAAGGTAATATAACTACTAGCTTCACTTAAACCAGGAGTAGAATAATCTTCAGCTTTTAATAATTCAAAAGCCTCACTTGTAAAAATCTGAGCATTTGGTAATGAAAGATTTTGTAATATTGCAACTAAACCAGTTGAAAATGCGCAAGTAAAATTTTGATTAAGTTCGTCTGCCCTCAAAACTCTATTTATATAAAGTTCTAATTTTTCCCCTTCAATTTTTCCAATTAAAACAGCATAGTTACTAATTGCTGTATCAAAGTTATTGCCACATAGATTATCTGTAACACTAAGTTCTAATGCTCCTTCAACAAATTTAGATCTTCTTTTATTAAAATCATCATCCTCACCAAAAAATAAATCTTGGTGTTTCATTAAATTATATGCAAAACTTGTTAAATGACTCACTCTTAGTTTTTTTGGAGCTTTATCAAAAAAGTCATCATAAACAGTAGAAATAAAGGTTTTTGAATAATTTAAAGGTACAGATAAAGCATATAATCTTATTCTAGATTTCCCAGAACTTATTTCTTGTTTATGTAGATGTTCAAAAAAATCATCTTCAGTTTTAACATTTTTGAAATCTAAAGAATCACACTCTCTAGATCTAACTTCTTTAGTATGCTCTTTTAATTTATTATAATCTAAGCCAGACATTTTTAAAATAGCATAAATTCTTTTTTAAAGTTTTGTATTATTTATCATATAATATAAAAGTAATACAATATACTTTATAAGATTTGAACATATAAAAGAATTTATGAATAACTAAAAATTTTGAGTGTCTGAAACATATTTCATTATATTTTAAACAATGATTTTTTAGAATCCTCTATTTCTTCATCTGTTATCTTAACGTCTTTTAATTTTCCTTTAAGAGAGGCTAATTTCTTTTTCTTTTTTTCAGAGATATGCTTTACTAATAATAATTGCATATTCAATATTTCTTTTTCTATTTTATTTAATTTTTTTAATACTTGATTTTCTATATCATACCAAAAACAAATTACTATATAAAGTTTATTTAATTCTGGTTATTTTAATAAAAAATATTAATTAACTACACACGCAATTAAAAAATTATAGATTAAAAAAATAAATCATCTACAACGCCCAATCCAAATACTTAGTTTCATCAGTATCTAGATATTCTTGTCTTATCTGCTCTTTTCCAGTATAATGAACTTCCCAAATTTTTATTGGCCCTTGAACACCTCTAAAATAAACAAAATCAGGCAAATTATTTCCTCGACTTCTTAAATCATCTACTATCAAACTTAATTCAGTGTGGACTAATTTAAAATTAGGGAATTTATTAAAAGGATCGTCCATTAAATAAACCTGAATTAAAAATCCCCTCATTAATCTTGGTGATAAATAAAATGCGGTTCCTATTTGATTTAATTGAACTGTTCCTCCACTTGTCTGATCTAATCTTGGAAAAATAAAAGCAGTTGCTTCAATTCCATTTTTAAAATCAAATAATTTTTTATTATTTAAATCATATAAATATCTTAGATTAACATTAAATTGTTGACTTTGATAAACGATTATAATATAGGGTTGGTTATATTGGTTATTTTGTGTCGGCAACACGATTGCGCCTACAGCAGCAGAATTGGCTGGAAAAAAGATCTCTTTTCCATTTTGATTAATTACCAAATCCTCATCTAATCCTATCCCCCCAGTATAAATTAAAAGAGTCTTGTTATTAGTCTCTTGAGTTCTACTATCATCTAATAAAAAAGTTCCGATAAAAGAATATCTATCAAAATTTTTATCACTACCAATACTTGAAAATGCCCCATATTTTCCTATATCTGTTGAGTCTACTAATAAATGAGTTGTATTATGATTATATAAAAACTCTAAGGCATCTTTTTCATTATCTCCGGTTAAAACATGTCTCCCTATTAAATAATTCCAATAAGTTATAGAATTCCCGCCATCTAAAACAGTTGCTCTATCTCCTATACTTTGTACCCAATAACCATAATCCCACCAATGAGAAAAAACTGCATTTTCCGGCGTATTTTTTCTTACCCAATCCATTGCCTTCTGCCATTGAATATTGTAACTGGTTGGAACAAATCCAAAAGATTGAACTTTAACACTTTGATAAAAAACAGAAAAACTATAAATACTTGAGATTAAGATTATTATTAAGAAAATTCCAATTAAAATTTTATAGAATTCTTTATATTTGAAAAATTTGTCGCTTAAATCAAAAATTAAGAAACTGACAAAAATTGGAGCAACCGGCGCCAAAACCATAATTAATCTTATAGCTCCTCTTGCAGTAAAAATAGTCAAAAAAAACAAAGAAAATAATAACAAATATTCAAATCTTATTTTCTCAAAACCATCATCTTTTAGTTTATAATATTTAGTATAATAATAAATAAAAGCTCCAATAAATAATAAAACAGAAGCATAATAAAAAGTTTTGCTGATAAAATTTTCTCCATTAAATAAACTTCCAGTAGAATATCTAGAGAAAATAATTCCTAGTAAAAAGAAAATATAAAAAGAAGTTAAAACCAGAGCATCTTTATTTTTTAATCTTAATAACATTTTTCTAAATAAAACAACAGAGCCAATAAAAAACATCCAAAAGAATAGAGGGATGTTTTTAACAAAGGGGCCAAAATTCTGGCTCCATTCTTTAAAATCTGGCTGCTTATTTTCAGCGACAGTTATATTCCACCTTCCAACGATTGGTTTAAAAATTGTTTGATGGATTACTTTTGCCTTATCTATAATAAAACCAGACCCTAAAAAGACTAGACTTAATACTATTAATATAATAAGGGTCGCAATTAAAGAAAGAATAGTTCTTGGAATTTTTGTTTCTTTATTGATTTTAAATTTACTATTCCAAATCAAGTAATGTACTATCATAATAAGTAAAACTAAAAAAGCTAAACCAGAAGATATAGAAGTGAATAATTCATTAAAATTATATCTTTTACTAGAAAAATACATAAGAATAATAAAACTAAAAAAAATCCATAAACCATAAGATAAAAATTCTTTTTTACTAATTTTGTTTAAAATAAATGCTATTAATGCTGCTAATGCTATTGGAATGAATAAATAAATAACTCCGCCCCAAACTAATCCAGTCATACCAGTAAAAATTCCAGCCAAACTCCCTAAAATAACAGAATTTCTAATTTTTTCAGTTTTCCAAGACTTTAAAAATAAATAAAAACTTAAAAATATAAAGAAGAATGCGGCACTTTCTTTTTCAGGAATTCCTGCAACAGTTCTTGATAAAAAAACTGGAATAACAATCATAAAAAAACTTGCTATTAAGGCAATAATATTAGCTTTTAAAATACTTTTTTCAGAGCTTCTTACAAAAATCTCTCTTACAAATAAAAAAAAACTTATTATAGTTAAACCAAACATTATAACTGGAAAAATAACGCCAGCAAATTCAATTCCTCTATCTATTCCAACAAACTTAAGGATTTTATAAGTCCAGGCAATCAGATAAGGCAATAATGGAACTTCGATTGAATTATCAAATCCTAGAGGAACGTTTCTCATATAATCTCTTTCAGGTAAATTGCCAGTTTCAATAATAGTCTTTGCGTTTCTGAAAAATAACCATGGGTCTAAATCAGGGCCTAATGTCCAAGTATTAGTAGTAATATCCCATAAACCAGGCCTTCCTCCATGATCGGTCATTGGCAAACTTCTTATATAAATTCCAAAAATTACAGCAATAATCAAAAAAATTAAAACTAACCATTTTCCTTTAAAAAATTTTATAAACTTTTTTTTTCTTAAAACAAGAAAATCCTCATTTGATTTTTCCTCACTATTTTCATTAATATCTAATATTTCCATTATCTAACCTATATTAAGATATTTTTAAAGTTATTTGGGTTTGTTTAGTATGTTTGTATAAAGATAAATTAAAACAGCTTAGCTCTTATCATAAAAAAATATTTCTTACTTAGCCAAGCTATTAATTATTATTTAAATACCGTTTAAAATAAATCCTGGCTTTTTTATTATGAAAATTATTAATTTATGTTGATTAATAATTAGTTTAGAAACTATATCACCGATAACTAAGATAAATTAAATTACTATAAATATCAAAGAGTAAATAAAAAAAGAATAATAAGTAAAAAGTTAACAGGTCTCCAGCTTATTTATTTTATAAATTATTAATATTGATAAAAGTTCCTAAGTATCATTAACAAATTTAGAGATATCACTCGCTTAACATTTTATCAACATCGTCTAATAATTCCATTGCAGATTTCTCTATCTCAATAGAATTTTTTCCGCAATATCCGCATTCAGTAGCTCTTTTTTCTGAATTAAATCTATAATTACAGTTAGTGCATATATATCTTGGCATTTTTATTTTTACCTATTTTTATAAAAAATATAGATATTTTGAATTTTTAAATTTTGTTATGATTGACTCTTTATTTCCAGTAAATCTCTTGGGAAGAAATTATATCTATATTCATGGTATAAAGGAAGTAACTCAAAGTCTTTTATTATATCTTTAAATTTGTCTCTTATCTCTCTAGTTATTTTGATCATTTGGTCTTGAGTTTCTACCTCAAATTCAATTTCAAAATCCCAAGCTCCAACAATTCTTATAATTCCTACAATATTAATATTCATTTTAAGATAATTAATTAACTCTTTCTCCTTTTCCTCGGTTATATTTTGGAATTTAATTAAGGCTTTATATCCTTTATAAAGAGTTTTATCTAGATGTATTAGTGGTTTATATCCTTGGATAATCTCTTTTTTCTGAAGTTCTTTCATTCTTAATATAACTGTATTTGGACTTATTTTTATTTTATCTGCAATTTCAGCTGCATTTATCATTGCATTTTCAGATAATTCTTTTAGAATTTTTAAATCTATTTCATCTAGTTTAGTTTTTTCAATTATCCCAACTCTTCCAACAGAATAAAGTGGCTGATTAATAGATCTTGATTTATTAATAAAATAATTTCTTCCAAAATAAATTATCTCTATTATTGTTAAAACATCATAATTTTGAATCTGAGATGGAAATTTTTTTCTAAAATTTCTTATTAATTCATTATACTGGACAATATTCTTAGCCATAAAATTAACTAATAAATCCCATCTTCCTCCACAATCAACTAGCCATAAAACATTCCCATGTTTCATTAAATAATTAATAATTTCCTTATGTTTTTCCTCTGTAATATTAGTTAAACGAATTAAAGTTCTATAAATTGTATAGTCTAAATTTGAGATATTTATTATGCTATAATAACCGCCAATAATCTCTCTTTTTTCAAGAGATTTCATTCTATAACTAATAACTTGCTGGGAAGTTCTTAGTCTTTTGGCTATTTTTGATAATGGCTGTCTAGCATTGCTCTCTAATTCTGATATTAATCTTAAATCAAAGTTATCTAATCTATCTTTTTGCTTATTGTCTGCTTCCATTTTTGTAAAAATACTAATTAGTTTATAAATATTGCGTTTTTACAAAAAAATATTAAAGAAAGTTTTAAATACCTCATTCTATAACCACTTTATAGAAGTTAAATGAAAAATTAAACAATAAAATGAAAATTGAATATTTAGACCAAAAACAAACAGAAAGAATTTGTGATATATTAAGAAATGCTGATCTTAGTCTTATTAATGCGACTCCATTTGAAGAAAGAGAATTATGGGATCCCGATCATGTTGAGTCCATAGATTATAAACCCAAAGAAAGTAAGATCAATCTTAGAAGAGACTTTATTCCTCATAGGTGGGGGGATATTTACAAATACACTTTAACATTGTTTAAAGATGATAATAATTTTATAGGTAAGTACGAAAGCATGAATGGTGGTATTCATGGAAATGCTGATCCTAGTTATCTTCATCTTTGTTTAGCATATACTTTCAAGAATATAGCAGAAAGGATAACACTTCCTATTAGAGAAAAAGCTAATAGGGAATTAGAAGTTACTAAAGAAAAAGAAGATCAAGAAAATAAACAAGAACTAGAAGAGATAATCAGAGATTTAAACAAAAATTAATCAATAAAATTTCAGATAAAAAATATAATAATAAAAATGACAAACCCAGAAATTTTAGAAGGATTGGAGAAAGCTCTTGCTCAAATCGAGGATATGAAACAAGAAGATATTAGTATTTGGGATTTAGGTATTATTGAATATAGCAATATGGTATCTTGGAGAGGATTAGGGTCAGATAACAGGAATACTTTTTATGTTCCAGCAGTTGATTGCGCTCTTATAAGAAATAGTCGAGGGGAATATGCTGTTACACCAACAACTTCTTCAGAAACACTAAGTGCAAAAAATATTTATCAAAAAAGAATAAGAGAAAGAAATAGCATTATACTAATGACAGAAGAAGAAAAAGAAGAACATGTTTCTTTTGCAAATAAAAGTATCGCGGATTATAAATTTAATCTCCAAAAACAAAAAAGAACTCCTGGATGGATTCCAGATACATCTTTTTTAGAATATCTAATAAAAGTTAGAGATAGTTTAATTAGGAATCCAACAATTTATTATTCTGAAGATAATAATGGTAATAGATTTTTATGTCCTACCTGTTATTTAACGGAAGAATTAAATGAAATAAATTTATCTAAGAATTTACTTAAAAATTTTATTGAAAATTATTTAACATATTTAAAGGTACAAGAAGATATCAAAAAAATTGATAGGAGATTAGATAAGAGCGGATTAAGCGAAACTGCCGATAGAGAGAAAAGAGAACATCTTTATCTACCAATTCCAAAAGAGAAAATTAAGGAGATGTACTAAAATGTCAAAAACAAATAAAGAAAATACTCAAGAAGAAAAATTTGAACCTTGGTATAGAATAGTAACACCTATAAAAGGATTAAAAGAAAGAAGAGGGGGCGACGGACTTATATTTGAAGGACGATTACAATTACTCTATAATCCTATTTTAGATGTAAATATCAACATTTCATCCCCAATATTTTATAGGGGAGAAGAAATAGAAATAGAAAGAGCAGGTTATGTTGGAGGTAGAGATAGCATTTATTATAAGGGTAGTTTAATAGATAGGGGATTATTTGTAGATACTTGTATTTTTTATCTTTCTGATGAACATACAATGAACTTTTTTAGAAACTTTTATTTTGGCAAAGCTAAAGAAAAATTAAAAGGGCCTTTCAATAAATCAGAAGCTTTTTGTCGTGTTAGATACAATTCAGATGATTATTGTGATAGTTATTTTAGCGTTTTTAAAGGATTACCAGAAGACTATTTTTTACTTCCAACAGTCGAAGAACAAAATTGGAAATACCCCCATTTTATTACAGTTATAGATAAAGAAAATATTAAATTATTAATAAGAAAAGATAAAAAAACAAAATCTCTTGTTGATATGTTAAAAAATGATGATAGATTAATAACTTTCTTTGAAAAATGCAACCCACAACTTTTAATGGAAATAGATAAAAGTAAAGATATTTTAGATGCACTTTTAGTTAAATAAAACTTTTTCTATATCAAAAACCCAAAAATTTATATACCTATCAATTGATATGTATATATGGTACAAGAATTAAGAAGTAATAATGAAAATTTAAAATTAAGATCTCCTACTTTAGACACTGTAAGAATGGTCGAGAAAACAATTGAAAAATATAATGGTGAGTTTAATAAAACTCAATTATGGGAAAAACTACCAAGAAAAGTAATGTGGTCAACTTATCTAGTAATTCTAAATTATTTAAAAGAGTTAAATAAAATAATTATTTCTAATAACAGTATAATTACTTATATTTGGAATCCTAAATTATCTAGAAAATATTTGAAAAGAAAAAGCTATTAAAAAAATAAATAATTCTTTTATGCATTAATAATAACTTCTTTATTATAAGGAGAATAAATATTAGTTATTAATGGCTGATTTATTCCTGGAATATAAAATAACAATTGAATTGATAACCATTTATGACCATAATTTATATTAAAATCTACTTTTTCAATTTTTTTATTGTCGACCAATGGAAAATGTTTAGAAGCATTAAACATTTCTATTCCTGTAACTAAACCTTTATGATCAAAATCTATAACAATATCTCCTTGAGGTGTTGATATATCTATACTAAATTTAGACTTTTCACTAGATTTACTAATATATAAAATATCTTCTATTTCATCATAATCTATTTCAATATTTCCTTTTCCCATTCTCTCTTGACCTTTCTGCTTGTTTTTATAACGTTTATCACCTTTAAAATGTTTTCTTCTTCTGTTATAATAACTATCAAATTATATTTATTACTTATTCTGAATACTAATTTATATCTTAATTCTTCTAAATTTATTTTTCTTAAGTGAATAAATTGTTTTCCAACATAAAATAAATTATCTGGTTTTAATAAAAATCCTTTAACAAAATCCTCTTTTATTTCTCTTTTATCCATTCTTCTCTTACAATATTCCGTGAATACAATGTTATTTTCTTTATACTTGCTTGAAATTTCCTTTATATCATTTATAATTTTTTTCTTATCTTCTATTTCTTTTTCCATCTCTTATTTTTTTTCCTAAAACCAAATATCCTTAAAACAACACCGGCGTAATAAAAACCTCAATTAAAGCAGCGATAAACAATAAAACTATAGCAAGAATTATTAAATTCAGAGAATCCTGTAGAATTATCCAAAATTTTTCAGATCTTAGATCGTGTTTTATAACTGCTATACTTATTATTCCTCCTGCCAAAGCCGCAGCAAAATATGATCCTATTTCAGGAATTCCATGAATCATATATCTAACAAGTCCTATAGGGATATTATATAAACTAGACTTAGAAAAAATTCCAATGGCAGCACTAATAACACTTGCGTTCCAAGCTAAAATAAATATTGCTCCAGCTCCAAAAATCAAAGAAAATATTAAAGTAAACACCAAGACATAAACATTATTAACAAAAATATTAACTATTCTTTCTTTGGCTGTTAAAAATGCAGTTGTTTTTTGAACTCCTAAACCATAACCAGCAACACACTCATTAAATCTGCTTGGTTGATTTATCAAGCAATAAGTCTCAATCTGTGCTCTAAAATTTTCATTTCCATCTTCAAAAACAATATACCAAAAGGAAAATGCTATTAAAAAACCGAAAAATAAAAACATAAGATAAGCTAATGCTTTTCCATGTTCTTCCATTAATCTTAAAAAACCAGTACTCTGCAAGTCTTTTTCTTCTTCATGCTTTAATGCAAAATACAAAAAAGGAATGCAAAACATAACACAAAAAGTAACTACCAAAATC
>CAYIJD010000034.1:0-9579 GCA_964363655.1 Candidatus Woesearchaeota archaeon
TTTGTAATACAATAAAAGATAAAATTAAGTAATTTTCAGATATTGCTAGTTTCAATATTACTCGTTCTCTCATACTTTAAATTTAGTTTTTCTAACAAATCTAATATTTTTTGTCTTTCTTCGCTTTTTCCACAACCTTTCCAATCAATTAAAACTATTTTAATGTTTTCAATAGTTTTTTCTTCAGCCTCTTTTATAATAGTTTCTGTAATTGGAAAAATATGTTCTGGGATTATGTGAGAAATTGCGTAAACACTATTTAGTTGGATTTTATTAAAATTAGGACAGTAATGTGTTCCTCCAACACCTATCGCTGAAATCCAGTTATAGTTTTTTTTATCAAAATTCTGCAAAGATAAAATAGTCTCTGCTATAATTTTAGCTGCTTTTTCATCTTTCCATTCATTTTCCTGACTTCCTAACTCAATAAAACAATTAGGAAGGTCAATTAAAGGCCCATGATGAGTTGCTTCTAAGGTTATATCAAATTTTCCATAAATTTCATTATTTTTTTTAGCGTTTTCTTCTAATTTTTGAAACAAATATTTTAAAACAAAAGCAGAAGTTCTGCATATTTTTCCTTCTTTCCCTCCTAAATCAGCAGACCTCCAATTTCCAGGAGCATGTAATGATAAACTAGGAATATTATTCTTAGATTTATGAGTTGAAGTAAATACTAAAAAATCAACATTTTTTAATTCTGGATAATTTTTTTCATTAATATCATCTGAATAAATAGTTTCTTGTTTAAGTTCAATTATAGGAATATGAGGAGAAAAAATTAGTTTTCTAAATTGTTCAACAATATTTTTTCCTGCTATATTATTTTTGCAATAAGCTATGGCAAATCTCATTTTAATTGTTTTTAATAATTTTTTAGTATAATCTTAATAGGTAACTTCTACTAATTTTATTAATGAATAATAAATAATTTTAGTCAATGGAATGATCTAGGTAATAACCTAAATTAACACCTTAATAACCTTTAAAAAACAATATAACTTAAATAATTTATGCCACCATTATCTTTAATATTATATTTATTATTATTGTTGCTTGGTTTTCCAATAGGATTAATTCTTGCATACCTATGCAAAGAAGAAATAAAAAGCTGGAGAAAGAGGTTGAAACTAATTTCAATAATTTGTCTAGTTTTAATAATAATTATTTTATTTACGAATTTTCAATATAAACTTCCGATAATTTTTACTTTTTTATTTATGATTATTACTTGCCTGACAATTGTTTGGAAAAGCAAAAAAAATAATTTTATAGTTATAATGAAGGACCTAATTTTTCCAGCTTAATTATTAATAGTATAATTAAACTATTAATAGTTTTATCCTCGATTAATTAACACTATTAACAAGACTATAATAATTTTTTCTGATTGTCTGGGGAATTATTTGTGTCCAGCATATTTTATATCAGTCATAACTTTATCTTTAAGTAATCTCTAAAAAGTTATTCTTATTTCCCCCTTCCAAGCCCAGCACTTACACTAGGTCTTGATTTATTCATTGGAGATTTGCTTCTTAAGCCCCTTGATTTTTTTCCAGCACTTGTCAATCCTCTATAAACTCTGTTTTGATTGGTTTTTTTAGTTATCCAGTTAATAGTAGGATCATTTATAATCTCTGGTCTTGAATAATCTACTAAAATAATTTCATAAAAAAAATTTTTTCCGTCTTTTCCAATAAAATAAGAATTTAAAACTTCTAAATTCGGAAATTTTTTTTGAGCTCTTTGCTCTGCAACCCATCTATAGCTCATTTTTAGTGTTTTTCTAATAGTTTGTCTTTTGCTTCTTCTCCCCTTAACTGGCTTTGGTCTTTTTCTTCCGCCCCTTAAAAGTTTTACTCTAATTATTATATAACCTTTTTTAGCTTTATATCCTAAATTTCTTGCTCTGTCTAATCTTAATGGCTTTTCAACTTTTATAACTGCACCCTGACTTCTCCATTCAATCATTCTCTCTCTTAGCATTAATGGGTCTGGTTTTCTCCAAGCCTGTCTTAAATAATGATACATTCCTTTCATGAGAAGGAGAGAGAAAAGAAGTTTTTAAAGGTTACTTTATTTTTTAAGTACCTCGTAACCTAATTTTGATAATTTAGGCCTGATTATGCCATATAATCCTTCTTTTCCGAAATCAGCACGCGAGTCTGATGGAATAATTAATCTAATATCGTAAACTCTGTTTCCTAAATATTTTAATGAAGTATTCTCTTTAACATGTTCTAACTCATATTCTCTTCTATTAAGGATATCGGGGTCAACATTACTAAGATTATTAAAAGTATTTTCTATAAAACAATCAAGAAATTTGTAGAACATTCTGTCAGGATTTTCTATAGAAATATTTGAATAACAGGCCCTTATATTAGCACAAGGCATAATTATTTTTCCATGAGCAGACTTTATCATTCTATCAAGAAAAATATTTTCTCCAATTATTATTTGTTCCTGATCACTTTGTTTATCTTTATGGTCATGGGAAATAGCTGTATCTGGAAAAATTCTTCCACATGCTGATACTTTAACATAAAATTTATCTTTAATGTAACTTTTATCATTAGATTGTTCTTCTCTGTATAGAGTTTCTATCAATGGAAGGCGAGTATGCCCCATCCTAATATTTTTATCTCTATTATCATCACGCCATTTATCTAATGTTGTATCGACAACTGAATCTATTTTTGTTGATAAGTCAGACTCTTCTAAAGTTTCTCTGAAAATCCTTTTTGGACTTTTTCCGATTATTATTGGTAGCCAATTCATTTTATTTTAACATCCTTATATTTTATTTTGTATTTATTTTATAATAGTAACTAATAATTTAGGTATTTAATATTTATTTCTCCTTAAAGGGAGAAATCTTTATAAAGATTAAAACTATAATAAAACTATGAAACAAGAATTAGAAAACTTGGGTTTATCTAAGAACGAGGCTGGAATTTATCTTTTCTTATTAAAAAAGGGAGAAAATTCAACAGGCCCGATAATCAAAGAAACGGGAATAGCTAACTCAAGAGTTTATCAATCTTTAAATTCTCTTATTGAAAAAGGACTTGTTAATTATAGAGTTCATAAAAGAGGGAAATATTTCCAAGCTGTAGACCCCTCAAAATTCCTAGAAAATGAAGAAGAAAAGTTAAAGAAAATAGAGTCTTTAGTTCCACAATTAAAAGCTATTCAAAATAAGGAAGAAAAGGGGACCGAAACAGCTATTTATGAAGGATATGAGGGATTTAAATCAGCATTTAAGAAGATTATTGATGATTGCCCTAAAGAAGGAACTATCTATATAATAGGTTTTTCAGAGCAACCTTATGCAATAGAATCTTTAAGAATTTTTTTAACTAATATGAATCTAAAAAGTGTTCAGAAGAAACAAAAATTAAAAATTCTTCTTGATAATTCTATTAAGAAAACTTTAGGCAATGACAGAGAAAAAGAAAAATATACTGAAGTAAAATATATGCCGGAAGGTTATATTAGTCCTACAGCAATGGATATTTTTGAAGATTATGTTTATATTTTTATTTGGGAGGAAAAGCCATTTGTTTTTATGATCAAGAATAATAAAGTTGCTGATAGCTTTAAAAATTATTTTAACCTTTTATGGAAACTATCAAAACCATAAAATACTACTTTTTCAATAATATTTAAATAGTATGACTTTCTTGCATAATTAATTAAACAAAAAATATCAAAAATGAAAACTGAAGTAATAACTAAAAAGATGGGGGGTTCAATTGGAATTATAATCCCAAACGAAATTATTAAGGAAGAAAAAATTAAACCTGAACAGAGAGTTAAAATATATATAGAGAAAGTGTCAGATGTAAGTTTTTTATGGGGCAAGTACAAACACGTTAAAATTCCTACAGATGAAATAATGAATGAGATCGATGAGGGAGAGGATGAATAAGAAGTTCTTTTTTGATACTTGCGCATTAATTGAGATTACAAAGGAAAATCCTAAATTTGATTGGTATAAAACCGCAAGGGCAGTTATTACAAATTTAAATCTTATGGAATATGCATTTTATCTTTTAAGAATAGGAGAAGGCAAGGATATAAGAGAATCATTTGATAATCTATCGGCATCAGTTATAGAATATGATAGCGATTTAATTATCAAAGCAGCAGAAATGAAATTTAAATATAAGAATGAGAAACTTTCGTTTGCCGACTGTATTGGATATTTATTAGCAAAAAAATATAACTGCAAATTTCTAACTTCAGATGAAAAATTTAAAGATAAAGAAAATGTTGAATTTGTGGAATGTGTATGATTTTCTTGGTCTTAGCAAAACCTTAACATAAATTATACGAGACAGAAATATAGGGTATAATCACTTTCCATCTCCTCATTAATGAATAATATTAATAAAAAAAGGAACTATAAAACTTTTATAGGATCAAAACCATAAATTTATAAACTTCGTAAACATTGTATACATAACATAAATTTAAGAAATAAAAATGACAGAAGTAAATATATCAACAAGAATTCCACTTACATTAGAAAAAAATTTAAAAAAATATATGGAAACAGAACACTTAGAAAAGTCTGCTGCAGTTAGAAGACTTCTTTTTAAGGCTATTGAAGTGTGGAGAGTTGATTATGCTCTGAAATTATTAGAAGACGGCAAAACAACAATCTCAAAAGCATCAGAAATAGCTGGCATGAATATTTGGGATTTTATAGAAGAAATTAGAAAATCTAAAATACGTTGGGTGAATGATAAAGTGATTGATCATGATCTTACAGCCTTCAAATGAGTTATGTTTTTGATTCAAGCAGTTTAATATATTTAGGAAAGCTTAAACTATTAGAAAAAATTAATCTTAGAAAAAAGTTTATACCAGAAGAAGTTTACAGAGAAGTAGTTGAAGAGGGTTTTAAGAAATATGAAGAAGAATCAAAATATATAAAAAAGATAATTGAAGAGAATAAATTTATTATAAAAAAACCAAAAGAAAATATTGTTGATTTTCCTCTTTTAAGTAATGCGGACAAAGAAGTTATATCACTTGCTAAAGAAACAAAAGCTATAGCTATCATCGATGAAAATTATGCGAAACAAATAGCAAAATCTTTTGGAATTGAAAGCCATGGCTCATTATTTATTCTCATTAAATTAATTGAGCAAAAAGAAATATCTAAAGAACAAGCGATAAATTATATAGATAAAATAATTGAATTTGGATTTTATCTTTCAACTAAAAAATATAGGGAAATATTAAATTTAATTAAGAAACTATGATTTCCTCCTTAATCTTTCCTAATTTAATTTTTTCCAGCTCTTAAAATCAAAGAAACCTTTAAATAAGTTCTTGTTAATTTATAATTAAGGTCCCGTAGCTCAGCCTGGTTTAGAGCACTACTCTGATAAGGTAGGGGTCCGCAGTTCAAATCTGCGCGGGACCATTTTAAGTTTATAAAATATAATAAACAATCAGATATAAATATATAAATGATCAAAGCATTATTCATTTATGAAACTAGAAGAAGTATTAAAAAGTCAGGAAATAAAAATTTATGAATCAGAGAAAAAAGAGGATAAAGGAATAATTAATAACGAGCGGTATAATGAAATAGTTAAAATTGCCAATGATGTAGGAGTTATTGAGCTATTTAGAAAATCTCATCTAGAATTCTCACATCAGCTATATTTTTTTCATAATTTAAATAAACTCACGAAAAAAAATGAAGATTTAGATTTATATGAAAACCATGTGAATAATTTTAACTGGTCTGGGGATGATGATAAAAAATATAGTAGTTATTTACATCATTGGTTAAACTTATGTGAAGGTGCAAAAAGAGAGAAGTATATCTCGCTGATTAGATGTGAGCTAGATGAAGCTTTTTCTTATGTTCCAAGCCAAAAAGAAATAAATGAACAATTACTTGAAAATAGGAGATCTATGATTTCTAACGCAATGATTTTTGATCAAAGTAAAAGAAAAATAGAAAAAGCAAAAAAGAAAGCAGTTAAAGAACCAACTAAAAAAGAAATGGAAGAGGTATCAAGACATTTATACAAGTTTAAGTTATCTAATGCCTTTGAGAAGGCAGCGAGATTATATTCAATTTCAAATTCAATAGAAGATTTGTCTGTAGTTATAAGACTTTATAATAGTCTTTCTGAATTTGAAACTCATCATTCTATATTTACTGATAATAGCCTTGAAACAATTTTTAAAACATCAAGAAAAAATGCTGTAAGAGAAGAATATGTAAATAGATTATTAAAAGACGCTGAAGACGATTTTTTTGTTGGAAGTTCTTTTGACAGATTAACAGATTTATTTTTACTTACAAAACTGCCAGAAGATAAAGAGCTAGTAGATAAATTAATGGAAAGAGGAATTAGTTTATTAAAAAAAAGAAAATCCACAAATTTTGGTAATTTCACTGATAGATTTTTTGATTTATATAAATTTACAAGGGATGAAAAATATATTAATAACTTTAAATCCTTAGAAATAGAAGTAAATGGCGAGAGAAAGCATCCTTATTTTATACCAAAGGTAGTTAATATTAATACTACTTTTCCTGTATTTATAGCTACCAAAAATCCTAAATATATTCCAGAACTAGAATCCCATTGCAGTTTATTAATTAAGAAAAAGCATTATAGATCTGCAGAAAATGTTTATTTCGAGATTTTTAAAGCAACAAATAATAAAGATTATCTTAATAAAGCAAGAGAGATGTTTGAAATAATAAAAGAAGAAGGAAGCGAAGAAAAACCAATAATAAGTTTAGAGGGCCTTTTTGGTATTATTGATAAATCAATTAAAACAACAAACGAATCTCAAAAAGTTTTTTATGAGGAAGCAACTAGCCAGAAAATCCCAGAAGAATCAGAAGAATTTTCAATTATGCCAACTAGAGAAAAAATGAATGAGATAGAAGTTAGCTCAAGAATTATGCAAAATACAAGAACTCTTTTAAAATATTTAAAACACGATAACAATAAAAAAGATCTTGATGAATTAAGAAAAAACATCTCTCTGTTAGATGAACTAAACGGCTTTCCCACAAACTTTGGATATTTATTTGACTTATATCAACTATCTGGAGACAATAAAGATTTAACTGAAATTGAAAATAAGTTTAAAAAATATGTTTCAGTGGAACATCATATAACTGAACATGAAAATTTATTAAAAGAGTTGGCTTATGATAACGAGTTTGCTAAATTACGAGACTAATCAGTGATAAAATAAAAAATCAATTAATTTATAAAAATATTTTTCTGAATGATTCTGTTAATTAAAAAGGCGATTGTTTACAAAATTAGATTAACTCCATTTATTATCGGTAAATCTAGATATTATAATAGTTGATTTAACAGAATCCTCTGAATAATAATCCAAAAATAAGTTAGAAAATTTCTTTAAAATTTATCAATTTTACTAATATCATTTCCCCTGCATTTCTATAATTAAACTATCATCAACTAACTGGTATCTTAAAATGGGCAGTTTAACTTTTAGATTTTTTAAATAAACTAAATCGTCTGAAAGAGCTTTTATTTCAATAGAGTTTTCTAACTGGTTAATTAAAACATTATCAATAGTTTTAACTCCTGGGACAGATAATTCATAAATTACTTTTCCTGAAATTCTTTTTACATTAGATTCTGGTTCTTTTCTAGGAAGCTCCAAAAGTTTTTTTAGTTTTTCTTTTGTAAAATGATTTTCTACTTTTATCGGACGGTTTATAATTTGTTTTTCTGGAAAGATTTTCTCTCCATTAACAAAAAATTGAACATTTAATCCAGGCTGATAATAATTTTTGTTCCTTTCATTAAGATTTTTCATTTGCTTTTCTAGCATCTTCATAGCACTGTTAAACATTTTATCTATAAAATTATCAGTAACATCCATATCTTCAGAGAAATCATTTTTTCCGAGAAAACCATAATCATCTTCATCATATTTTGACCTTAAGTTTTTATTGCATATAGGGCAGTAGTTAAAACTATCTTTAATTATATTTTTGCACCTTGGACATTGTTTACTAAACATTATATTAATAATTTATTTTAGTTTAAAAATGTTTTGATGTTTGAATTTTTAAATAAAAATGCGATAAACTACTAAAAATAAATTTTCACAGGATAAAATAATTATTATTAATCTTAACTATAGTGAGAAACTTTAATCTTTCCACATTTAATTTCATAACAATATAATTAAAATAAAATATTGATAGTTTTACCATCGATTAATTAATCCTATTAATAAGAATATAATAATTATCTCTGATGGTCTGAGGAATTATTTATGATCAGCACTATAATAATTGTTAATGAAAAAACAAGACACAAAATTCTCTTTTGAATTGTCTTATTAATAAAAAAAGTGATTATTAAAAACTTTATAAAACCAATAGCTTTTTTAAATCTCATCTTCTGTTATCAATAGATAAAAAGAGGTTAAAAATGACTGCAGATAAAAAAAATTTGGAGCTTAGAAAACAGGAACTTTCCAAAAAATATGGAATTGATTTTGATAGACTAGAAAAAGAGCAAACAAATTTATCTAAAGAATTAACAATAAAAGATAAAATAGATTTTTCATTAGCAGAAAGATTTGGAGCCGTAGATACAACCTTTATTAAAAATAAAATTTTGTGTTGCTTTATTATATGCGATAAGAATTTTGAGATAATAGACCGCTCTTATATACTTGAAAAAGTTAAATTTCCATATTTTCCTGGATTTAGAAGTTATAGAGAATTGCCTTATATGATATCTGCTTTTGAAAAGCTTAATGAAAAACCAGATGTTGTTTTTATTGAAGGACAAGGAATCATACATCCAAGATTAGGATTGGCAAGTCATTTTGGTCTTTCTACTGGAGTTCCAACTATAGGAGTTTCTAATTCTTTAATTGATTGTAAGGCAGAAAATAAAGATGGCTCAGATATATTAAAAAATGGAAAAAAAATGGGAAATGTTTTAATTGTTAAAAAAGGAAGCAACCCTCTTTTTATTTCTCCAGGAAACCATATTTCTATTAAAAATTCTTATAATATTTCGAAGAGTCTTATTAAACTGCCACATAAAAAGCCAGAACCAATGCATCTAGCTTCTAAATATGCAAAAAGCGTTAAAAAAGAACTGATGATTTGATATTTTATTATAGAAATATCATAAATTAGAGTGTATCTATATTTTGGAGAGCAATAAAAATAAGTTTATTAATAATTGAGGACTTTGAAAAACCTCAACAAAACCACAATATCTTAAATAATCTATCATCATACGTAAACATTATGTGGGAATATTATGTAAACCTCAAAATTTAATAATTTTGATGGCACTCAGAAATCTAATAAAAAAAAGATTTCTGATGATAAAAAGTTGATATAACTAACAATATTTCAATAAATTCTCCCGTATTTTCTTTTTCTCTTCTGTAATAACAACTACAAAAACAGAAGTAATTACTCCAAAAACAGAAGTATTTATAAATAGCCAGCAACATACCATTAGTAAAATGAAGCCAGAAGACAAAATTTACAAAGCTTATTTTGAGAGTAAAAAAATC
>CAYIJD010000035.1:0-9486 GCA_964363655.1 Candidatus Woesearchaeota archaeon
TTAAAATGAGAAGAGCAAGTTTAGAAGGAAGCTCTAAGGCAATTTCAATTTCTGCCCGCCAGCTTCAAGGATTGGTAAGATTAGCAGAAGCTCATGCAAAGGTGAGATTATCTTCAACAGTAAACAAAGAGGATGCAGAATCAGCAATAAAACTTACTAATTATTATTTAATGCAAGTTGGTTTTGATCCAGAAACAAAGACTTTTGATATTGACAGATTCACGGCAAAAGTTTCTTCAAGCCAAAGGAGCAAAATAATTTTTTTAAGAGAAACAATAAGAAAACTTGAAGAAAAATATGGCAAACAAATTCCCTTAGATATTTTAAGGCAGGAAATGAAAGATATTTCAGATTTTGAATTTGAAGAGGCAATTGATAAATTGAAAAAATCAGGAGATATTTTTCAGCCAAAAAAAGGTTTTGTTCAAGATGTGCAGAGTAGGTAAATATAATATTAACCTATGGACTATAAAATTTATACCACTGAAAAATTTGATAGAGAATTTGAGAAATTATCTAAAGAGGAACAAAAAAGAATTAATAAAATATTCTTACAATTGAAAGAAAATCCTTGGGTTGGAGATCAATTACAAATTAAATCTTTAAGAGAGAAAAGACTTACTAAGAAAAGAATTTATTACATAGTTTTTGATGATTTAAAATGTGTTCTTGTTGTCGCTATTAGTGATAAGAAAACTCAACAGGATACTATAGATTACATACTAAGAGATATTGAAAAATATAAAATTTATTTAGAAAATTTATTAAGGAAACTTTAAGCAACTCTTCTAATTCTTCCAGCCTTTACATCTTCTAAACCTTCTTTAAATTGTCTAACTAAATCCCAGTCTATATTTTTAGCTTTTTTGAGAAATCTTAATTCTTCTAGCAGTTTCTCATACTCTTGTCTTGGTATTTTTATCATTTCTTCTTCCATCATTATAACAATATTAACTACTTTATATTTCTTATGGTTATAGTTTCAGAACAAGTAGTTAGCCAAATCTCATATGATGCATAGAATACTGTATATCACTAATATCTGAATCTAAAGATGCTAATGCATCTTTTAAACTTATTTCAAAAGGAGGTTTTTCTGTCAGCTTTTCAATTCCATCTTTTGTTAGATATGTTACAAAAAAATACTCTAGATTTTTTGATTGAGATTTTAATATATTTCCTTTTTCATCTATTGCTGGGCCTATTCTAATAGGAGCTTTTTTACGCGAATACTCACGATTTCTTTCTAATAAGTTATTGCCATCCTGATAATCCTTTAATCCAGACCAAAAGAATCCATCAATATTAATTCGGTAAATTATATGATTTTGTAAGAGCGACATTTTAATTAAATACCCCTGGTATATTTAAACTTTACTATACAAATCTTTAAAAATTTATTTTTAATTCTATTTTCATGCCAGAATTAAAAAAAAGAGCGACCGCATATAAAATTAGAGTTGGAGAGTTGTTAAGAGGAAGTCAGATTTTTGATCAATCTCAATTAGGAACTCTTGAAAATATAAATCCAAAACTTTTGCATGTTGAATTAGGAGATAAGAAAATTATTAGAGTTAATATAATCGCAAACGTTATTGATAAATTTGAATCACAAGGAAACACCAGATTTGCTTCGCTGACTTTAGACGATGGAAGCGGTCAGGTAAGAGTAAAAGTTTTTGGCGAGGATATTACTAAATTTCAAGATATGATTCAAGGCGATACGTTGCTGGTTATCGGACTTTTAAGATCTTTTAATAACGAACTTTATATTCTTCCAGAAATAATTAGAAAAGAAGATTCAAGATATCTATTAATTAGGAAATTAGAAATCGATAAAAAAAATAAACCAGTAATACAAGATAAGCAGAAAATTAAGGCATTTAAAGAACAAATAGTTGAATTAATAAAATATTCTGAAGTTCACGCAGGAATAGACAAAGAAGAAATAATAATGAAATTAAGAAATATAAAACCAGAAATAATAAGCCAAGAAATACAAAAACTGATAGAAGATGGATTAGTTTATGAATCTAAGCCCGGAAGGGTAAGATATTTGGGGTAAAAATGATTAAGAAAAAAAAAGAGTATGATAAAGAAACAGAATATATACCTTACTTCATCCAAGTAAGAGGATGTATAAATTGCAACGCATCTAAATTAATGAGAGAAAAACATGGTACTGATTATGGTATGGATCACGAGATTGCAGCATTTTGTGTTTTAAAGGGTTGCACTCGTCTAAGCCCAATCTTAGAACATTGTGGCGGATATTCAATTTCAAATCCTTTTTTAGATCCTGAAGAAATGATGAAAAAAGCATTAAATTATAATAATCCCTTATATATAGAAAACGCTAGAAAGTACTGTAAAAAAATAAAAGATTTTTTCGGACATTTTTATGAGATGATGGGAGTTGATTTAGATAAGATTATGGCACAAAACACTTAAAAACCTCTTTTCTATCTAGTTTTAATAAATATTATAATTTATAAATGAGATAAAGAAGTTTAGCAAGCAGACCTATTTAACTTAATAAATTTGCAATTTACCTTAAAATAAAAATGGAAACCTACGAAGAACTTTTAGAGCAGGCTTATAAGAGTTTAAAGCCAATTGAGAAAAGCAAAGAAAGATTTGAAATACCTAAAATAGAAGGGCATTTAGAAGGAACTAAGACAATTCTCACTAATTTTTCACAGATTTCTTCATATTTAAGACGCGGTCCAGACCATTTATTAAAGTTTTTGCAAAAAGAGTCTGCAACTTCTGGCTATATAAAAAATGGAAGAGTTATACTTCAGAGAAATATCTCTTCTCAAAAAATTAATGAAAAAATCCAAGAATATGCAAAAGAGTTTGTTATTTGCAAGCAATGTGGAAAGCCAGATACAGAGTTAATTAAAGAAAAAGGATTTTTATTTTTACGTTGTTTAGCTTGTGGGGCGAAGCATAGTGTGAAGGCGAGGATTTGATGTAGTTTTGATATTAAAGGGTGAATGTGATAAGACAACATTTGCATACAAAGACGCTTTTTAAAATATTACTTATCAATAATTAAACCTTATTTTCTCCAAAAACCCCAAAAAAACCTTTATAAACCAATAAAACTTGTATAAACCAATTAATATTAAATAAACAGAAAGCGGAGGTAGAAAATGCCAACAGGATATTGTGTTAAGTGTAAAGCAAAAAGGGAAATAAAAGACCCTAAAAAAACTAAGACATCAAAAGGAAAAGATATGATAAAAGGCAAGTGTCCTAATTGCGGGACCACTGTATGCACTTTTAAAGTTTAGTTTTATTTTTATTTTTTAAATTCTAATAAAGCTTAATTTATTTCAATTAAGTAGCTTGTTCTCGCTAATTTTTATTTTAGCTATAACTAATTAATAATAATCATAAATAAGAGAATTAAAGATATATCAAGTGAGATTTATACAGAAGTTTAGCTTTCTATTCTTATACCAATTAGATATTGCATCCCAGATTAAAGATAAATGTATTAAGCGGTTATGTGTTTAACAATACAACAATATTTAAATTAACATTGTTTTTAATTTATTTATGATGAAAAATATTGAAACTTTTATAAATAGTCTTCCAAATTTAGATGGTTGGGATGAAGCTAAAAGAAGATATATAGAATATTCAGACCCATCTGTTTTTCCTAGAGTGGAATTGAATGGTGCATATGAGTTATCCAAGAGCGGAGTGCAGATGGTTTATGTTATTGGAAGGAGCAAAGTGGAATATGCACTTGAGAACGTTGATTCATTGTTTTATTTCAATATTATGATTACAAGAGATTTTTTTAAAAAAGAAAAAGATGGAACAGAAGTTAAATCAATTCCAATAAATAGAATTAAGGAGATTAAATTAGTTCAGATATCTTCAGAAGATTCTTAAAATAGTCTTACAAGTTACTAAAAATGCACATTAAAATTCATGAAGCCTATAGAACTATTGTTGCATTAGCTGATAGCAATATAATAGGAAAGAAATTTGAAGAAGGAATTAAACAAATTGAAATTAGGCCTAATTTTTTTCAGGGAGAAGAAAAACCTAGAAATGAAGTAATAAAAATTCTTAAAAGAATGGAAAGCGAAGATGCTCTTTTTAATATTGTCGGCAAAGAGTCTATAGAAACTGCTTTAGAAGCTGGAATAATTAAAAAGCATGGAATTATAGAAATTCAGGGAGTTCCTATAGCTTTGGGGTTGTTGTAGGTTTTAACGTTATTTCTTTATTCTGATAAATTTCATCTTTTTTTCTAGGCGGAGAAAGGTTATCTAACAAATAAAATTTACATCTAATATTATAACTTTCTAATTGTGTTAAATCACAACTGTCTTCTATTATAGATCGTCTTTCATCATTACAAGAATATTCTAGCATATTATAATTAATCAACAGGACTTTTTTTATTTTTCTATTATGTATTTTTTGTTAACATATTTTTAAAATAATTTTTTTTATTATAATAATTTTCTAGGCCCCCATAAAATAACTTAACTATTCAGAGAAGATTATCAAACACACCAATTATTTTTATTATCAGCAATAGCATTTATAAACCAAGTTATTATTTTATATATTATCTAAAATCAAGTTCAAAAAATGCAATTCAAAAACAAACACAAAAAAAATTTCCAAAGACAAGATCAGCCACAACAGATAATAAGGGTTAGAACTCCGAGAAATAATGAAGTCCTTGGAATAGTTGATCAGAGAGTTGGAGCAAATAGAATGATTGTAAAATGTTTTGACGATAAAGAAAGAAATTGCAGAATTCCAGGCGCTTTAAGAAGATCTCTTTGGATTAGACCAGGGGATTTTGTTATTGTTAGACCATGGGAGTTTGAAGGAGATAAAAGAGGAGACCTTCATTTTAAATATTCTCCAGCTGAAATAGA
Source organism: Candidatus Woesearchaeota archaeon (assembly GCA_964363655.1). Classification (GTDB taxonomy): domain Archaea; phylum Nanobdellota; class Nanobdellia; order Pacearchaeales; family GW2011-AR1; genus ARS1285. Next base: position 4,917 of record CAYIJD010000035.1, read on the forward strand.
ATGGTTAAAGAGAAGAGGATTTATTAAGGAAATAGTTTCTGAGTTTTAATATAAATAACAAAGTATTGTTAAAATAGGCAAAATTTTAATACAGAAAAACAAACAAAAAGCATTTTACTATCTTATAAAAATTTGGAAATGCTTTTTGTTTGAGTAAACCACCGCCTTTGGGCCGATGTTGCTTCGCAACGTCTTTTTTATGGCTCAAAAACCGCAGAAAACATAGTTTTCTGGGGCCCCAGAAAATTTAAACTAAGAAATTTTCTGAGATTTCAAACAAACCAAACCATTTAGGGTTTGGTAAAATCAAAGAAATTTTTGATAATAAAATAATTTTAAACGCTAAAATATTTAATTTTAGATAACATAAGGAATAAAATGAAATATAACAAACTTATTAGAGACAAAATACCAGATATAATAAAGAGAAGTGGCGGTAATCCTATAATACATATTGCTAATGGTTCTGAATATTTAGAAAAATTAAATGAGAAATTAAAAGAAGAAGTCAGCGAATTTATTAATGAAAATAACGAAGAAGAACTTGTTGATATTTTAGAAGTAATCAATGTTATCTATGAGTTTAATAAGTTTAATAAAAAAAAGCTAGAAATTTTGAGAAAGGAAAAATCAGACGAAAGAGGCAAGTTTAATAAAAGAATAATACTTGAGAAAACTTAAACATGCAAGAAATTTATGTTGAGAATATAAAAGAAGTTCTTATTAACAAAAAAAGGTTTGAGAAAGAACTGAAAGTAAAAATTTCAAATATAGGGAAAAATTTTTTTGTTAATGGAAATCCTGAAAAAGAATATCTTGCAATAAGAGTTCTCGAAGCAGTAAATGTTGGGTTCTCATTAGATAAAGCACTAGAATTAAAACAGGAGGAAATAATGCTTCAAATTTTGAATATTAAAAATTTAACAAAGAGACAGGACTTAAAAATAATTAGGAGCCGGATTATCGGGACTGGTGGAAGAGCCTTAAAAACTTTAAAAAATCTTACTAATTGTAATCTATCTCTTTATAAAAACCAGATAGGAATTATTGGAGATGCAGAAGAAATAGAAGACGGAGTTCAAGCTATCTCTTCTTTGATTAAAGGAAGTAAGCATGGAAATGTTTATGCAAGATTAGAAAAAAGAAGGAAAAACAAAAGGCTTGAAAATAGAGAATTAAGCTTAGCAGAATCTTTTTAGAATTTCTCTGACAACAAAACTAAATAGTTGAAGATAAATCGATTAAAAATTATTTATAGCTTTTATTTTAGCTGATCATTAGTAAGTTAGATAATAAATAGTTTTAAAAACAATAATCTTTTTAGGATATTAGGTCCTGGTAGCTCAGTTGGTAGAGCATGCGGCTGTTAACCGCAGGGTCGAAGGTTCGAGTCCTTCCCGGGACGTTTTTAGAAGAGCTTAAATAAAATAAAAAATATTATTAAATTAAGTTTAGCTTTAATTATATAACTTAATAAAATAAATTAATATTAAAAATGAAAAAAGAAAGAGGTCATAGTCATGTAAGTAATGAAAGTGACGCACACATACATCTTCCGTCAAAAGTTGAATTTTTTCTTGCTTCATTAATAGCAGTTTTTTTAATAATATCCCTTGTTTCTCAGGTTTCACAAAAGTTTTTTGATATTCCAAGATATATAACAGTTATTTTAATTGTATTTTTTTTAGGTTTAAAAATTCACCATATATTATGGATGAAAAGAGGAGCTCTTTTAGAAGACTATGCAGCAATCGGTATTATAACTCTTTTTTTAATTCTCTATTTAATATTAAAAGAAAATATAAATCCGGCGCTTACGACAATTTTTATTTTTATAATTATTTATTCAACTGGTTTAATGTTATGGATAAAAAAAACTTTTGAATCAAAAAAAATTGTACATTTTTTGATTAGTTATATTTCTAGCGTTATCATAGTAATTTTGCTTTTTGCGGGAGCTTATACATCAGGAGCTGGAACTTTTTTGGAAGCAGGTGTTGAAAAAAATTTGAATTTTAAAGAATCTCTTTATGTAAGTATAATGACTTTTACAACTGTCGGTTATGGCGATATACTTCCTTTAGGAATAAATAGGTTATTTACATCTATTGAGGCAATTCTTGGGATAATAATAAACATAGCATTAATTGGTTATATACTTGCTTCTAGATTATATCAATAATTATTAATACTCAACTAACAAAATATATTTAAAGGATATAATTTCTAGAGATTATCATGAAAAACAAAGCAAATATAAAAAAATTGAAAAAGTTTTGAAAAAAATTAATTTGAGACTTCCTTTGAATGTTGGTTTAGACTAACTTACAAAAATTTTATATTTTCTTTTTATAATATAATCAGAAAAAAATAATTATATGAAAATTTAATTAGTCTGATTTCAGGATTTTAGAAATTACAAGGAGGATTTGTGTCAAGAAGTTCTATTGGTAATCCTTTAACAGCTGCCTTAAGAGCAAAAGTATATCTAGCATAACCCTGAACACACCATTTATCACTATCACGAACACATCTTTTACTATATTCTGATGTTAAGTTAAAACCTTCTTCATCTTTATGTAATTCTGTTAATTTTAAGAGTTCATGATTTGGATTTTTTTGCATTAATGATTTATAAGCGTCTCTCATCATATGCAATTGTGCAGATGTATCGCTTCCTATGTCTGACATTTTAAATATCTTATTTCATTTAATCTTTAAAAAGATTATTGTGTTTAATTTTAAAGTAAGATATTACAAACATTTTTATATTCTTCATGTTTTTTAATATTATGGATAATAAGACTAAAGATTTAATTACATTAGCTTTTGAAATCGAATGTTTAGCACATGAACTTAAAATAGATTATGATTATTTATCTGAAGAGATTGATAGATGGGGGGAAAAATTTAATTACGACAAGCCATCAAAAAAAGATAATGAATCATATAAATTAGTTCGAGAAAATATACAAAAATTTGAACAAGAATACCAATTAGTGATAAAAGTAGGATTAGATAAACATCCTATTATATCAAAAATCTTAGAAGATAGTGTTAAATATATAGATAAAATTAAAAAAGGAGATTTTCTTAGATTAAATTTAGTGTTAGATAATATGAGTTTATCTAAATAAAAATTTTGAACAAAAAATGGAATTTCAAAAAATTTTAGAAAACAGAACCTCTGTAAAAAATTATTCATCAAAAAAACCAGCTATAGAAAATATTATTAAAGCAATAGAAGTAGCTAATTTAGCTCCTGCAGCTGATAATCTTCAGCCATTGATTTATATTGTTATAGAAGCTCCTGAAAAAATAGGGAAGATAGCAGATGCCTGCCAACAGCAATTTATAAACAAAGCTCCATATGTTATTGTAGTATGTTCAAATTCAAAACAATTAAAAATATTTGATGAAAATAGAGCAGAAAAATATATAAAACACAATGTTGGGGCAGCAATAGAGAATTTCTTGCTTAAAATAACTGAATTAGGATTAGCAAGTTGTTGGGTAGGAGCTTTTTCAGAAATAACAATAAGGAATTTGTTAAATATTCCCGACTCTATTAATATTGAAGCTTTTCTTCCAGTTGGATACGAGTTAGTAAAAGGAAAAACAAAGCAGAGATTTAAACGTTCTTTAGTAAACAGAATTTTTTTTGATTCATTTGGGAATAAATATTATAAGCCTTTTATTAAAATTAGGAGAGGGGATGTTTAAATAATTTAAAATTGTTAATTGAGTTAAGATGGTAAATGAGATAAATAATGAGATACTTAAGATTTTGGAGAAAAGCAAAGAAAATTTTAAGACCAATCTTGCTAAAAAAAGTATAGATGTAATAATTCATTCAATAAGAATTGAACAAAAGAACATAGAAACAGAAGAATTAGAATCTGCTATTAATGATTACTATTCTAATTTGTCATGGTATAAAAATCTAGCTTTAAAAGTTGGATTGGTAAAAAAACCAACTACAATAGAAGCATATGAAGAAGTTTTATCATATAGACAAAAAAACTCAAATCTATATAAAAATTTATGATATAAATTAATAAATAGTTGAAAGTTAATTTCTTACTTCCAATAAAATAACTTTACACTTTTCTTCTTGATAATTTATGTATATACAAAAGATATACATATAAATCCTCCAAATAAAATTACCAAAAAAAAAAAGAAAAAAAAAGAAAAAATCCTGCCCGAAAAGGGCAGGAAAAGAAAATTAGACGCAAATTTTTCCCCTAATTATTTTACATATTCAATGCCAAGCTCGTCGAATTCTGAACTAAATTCTTGTTGATATCCTCTGCTTCTTTGTTTTCCTAGTATATATGGACTTGAAACACCTGTCATTATAGTAATCACTCTAACGCGACCTTCAAAATCTTTGTTAATTCTGGCTCCAATAATGACTTGCGCATCTGCAGAAATATTTTCAGTAACTAGTTTTCCAATTTGACTGAACTCTTCTAGCTTCATGTCAGGACCACAAGTAATATGTATCAAAGCTCCATTAGCACCTCTATAATCCACGTCTAACAATGGATGTGTTAGAGCTTGCTTA
>CAYIJD010000036.1:0-4152 GCA_964363655.1 Candidatus Woesearchaeota archaeon
ATAATCTGATACGTATATCCATAGCCATATTACCACTTATAATAATACCATCACCGCCATCCTTTTTAAATTTTGATATAACATGATATCTTCCAAATTTTTTATGTTCAACTTGTTCTTGTATTTGTTGCATCATTTTTTCTAAATTAATTTTATTAATTATTTATTATTAATTGATTTCTTATCTTTTAATTGGGTTATCTAAGCTTACTAGTATTAACTTCTGAATTTTTAATAGATATTTATTAATTTTATTTTTTTGTTAATTTAGAACTTCATAGAAGTCCTAAAAATATTTTAATTATCAATTTTAACTTAAAAATTATTAATAATGTTTTAATTCCTTTAGAATTTATAGTTTTTACTAGCAGCAGGGGTTTATAAAGCTTTCTTGTCAAGTTCTTTGGTGCATTAAAGGTTGGTAATTCAACCAAAAAAATTTAAGTTGCCATTTTAATTAACTCCAACCATTTATTTTCTGAATTAAGTTTTAAATCAGTAGCAAGTTCATAAGGGCATTTATTAAGAGTTTGGTGTTTTGTTATGAAGTTATAATAAATCTCATAACCTTTCATAATTGCATTTGCACTTTCTATACTTCCATGAAAACCTCTAAATGTTTTTGTTCTCTGTCTGATGTTATTGTGCAATCTTTCAATCATAATATTAAATCCCTCTCCTTTTGAAGCATTAACTTGGTTATGAATAACTCCAAATTTCTTAGTATTACTCTTATCTATTAGGGTAAATGTTTTTTGTATTGCATAAGGATAAGCCAAGAGTCCGTCAGTTGTAACTATCTTAACTTGTTCTTCTGTTTTATCCTTTGCTTTTTTAAGAACTTGTTTTATTTCTTCTTGTTCTCTACCTCTTACAAATTCAGAAGAAACCATAAATCTTGTTTTAGTATCAGCAATTAATGAGAAATGGATAAAAGTTCAAGAAATTAAAATTATTGACTTTTTAGATACAGAGATTATTGGTAATGAGGAAAAAGAAGCAATCTCATTAGCACTAAAAAATAAATGTTTAGTTTTACTAGACGATGATTCTGCTAAATCTTACGCTTCAGTTTTAAATGTAGAATCTCATGGATCACTATATGCCCTTTTTATCGCGTGCAAAAATAAAATTATTTCTAAAAAAGATGCAGAAGAAATCTTTGAAAACATGATAAAAGACGGTTTTTACATTTCTACAGATTTATATTCTAAATTTTTTAGGTTATTGAATGAAATTTAAAGAAAATCAGTTCTTTAATACTGTGGATAGAGTTGAAATGGCCTCTAAAATTAGTCTAGGATTAAATTAATTGTAATATTTAATTATTATTAATATAAAATAGGTTATAGTAGATTATTAATGATAATTGACAGAAGAACTTGAAACCAATAAACCCATAAACTAAATTATAAAGATATTTCAAAAACCATCACACAACTCTGCTGACATTATTTTCTTTTTTTATTCTTATTATATTATCAACAAAATCTTCCATTTTTTGATCGTGAGAAACTAAGATTAATTGTTCGGTATTTAGTTGTTCTAAAACTTCCCCCATTTTTTCTAATTGTTGAGCTGAAAATCCGTCAGTAGGCTCGTCTAAAATAACTATCTTTGAAGTTTTTATATTACTTAGCAAAGAATTAATAATCTGATTTAAGGCTAGTCTATAAGCAAGAGCAATAGCTGTTCTTTCTCCGCCGGACAGAAAATTATATTCTAATTCATAATCTTGCTGTTCTATTTTAGGAGAAAAATCTTCATCTAATTTCGCTATTAAAGAATCTGAAACAAGTATTGAAAACCATTTTGAAAAAATATTTGAAAATTCCTGTTTTAAGGTTAGCATGACTTGTTTTTCGGTAGTCAAGATAATATTCAAAAATTTTTCTGAAATCCAGAATTCTAAGTTTTTTAGTTTCTCTGTTTGATTTTTAAGAAGACTTTTTTCCTTGAATTCTTCTCTTTTTTCTTTTATTTGTTGTTCTAAAAATTGAATTTCCTTTTTTATTTCAGCAGTTATAATCGCGGCTTTATTCTCATCTTTTTTTGCAGATTCAAGCTCATTTTTTCTATCCTCAAAAATTTTATCGTATTTTTCATAATCTTTTATTATTCTTTCAACTCTTGAAATTTGATCGTTTAATAATGAAACATCCTTTTCTAAAGCTTTTTTTTGAAGTTCAAGATCCTTAGCTCTATTAGATTTTTCATTGACATTTTCTAGTTTAATCTTTAAAATCTCCATCTCTGTTTTTTTCTTATCAAAATTATTTAATTCTTTTTTAATCTGCTCTATTTTAGAAATTAATTCTTTTTTATTTTTATCAAATTGTAAATATTGGGTATTAATATAAGCAAGTTCTTTTCTTGCATTTTCAAGAATAATATTTTTATATGATTCAGAAACTTGTTGAAGACAAGTTGGACATTTTTCTAATCCAGAAATTTTTTTTATCAAAGATTCTGTTTCTGACATCTTAGATTCTAATGACTTCAAATTTCCAATTACCTCAATGTATTCTTTCTGAATATTCTCATTTTTATTTTTTTGAGATTCAGTCATTCTAACTAAAGAATTGTATTCTGTTTCATTAAATTTTATTTTTGATAGTTCATTTATTTCTTGTTCTATAGAAGCAAGATTTTTATCACAATTTGATATCTGTTGTTTTTTTTCAATAAGCAGAATATTAGATTTGTCTTTTTCTGTCCCCAAAATATTTTTTTCATTAATTTTATCTTGAATTTCCTTAATTAATTTTTCTTTTAAAATTCTTGTCTCAGACTTTTTATCATATTCATCCTCAGATTTCTTTTTGTTTTCCTTTAATTTTATAAGAAAAGTTTTTTTCTCTTCTAAATCATTCTTAAGTTTGTCTATGTTTTGTAATAATGCTTCATTAATCCTAATCTTTTCTCTTAATTTTGAACTTAAGAGGTTAGTATTTTCTTGAATTCTTTTATATTTGTCTATACCAAACACATGTCTTAATATATTAAGCCTAACTTCTTTCGGTTCTAAAACAATTTGCTTCATTTCTTCTTGAGAAGTATAAACTGTAAACTTATATAACAAATTTGTTTTTTTTGCAAATTCAAATGGGTAATTTAGCAATTTAAGTATTTTTGTTTTAATTTCAGTAATGCTTTCTTCAAATTTTTCATTATTGATTGTCAGGCTAACATATTCTTGAGAGATAGATTTCTTGCTTCTTTTTAAAATCCTTTCAATTGTTATGTCCTTATCCTCAATTTCAAAATTTAAAATAACTCTTCCAGCTTCAGCGTCATTTCTTAAAATGGCGCTTGCTTTTTGTGATGGTTGTAAGCCAAAAAGTGCAAATTCAATTGCCAAAAGAATTGTTGTTTTTCCTGAACCAATATCTCCAGATAATAAAATAGCTCCTTTTGGAAAAATAATCTCCTGGTTTTTATAACTTCTCAAATTCTCAATTATCAGTTTTTTTAGTATCATCTTTTGTTTAATTGTTAGATGTCTCAGAACTTTACTTCTTAATAACATACTATTTTCATATTACCAAAACATAAAAAATAAAATAGCTCTGAAACAGATAAATTATTAATATTTCTGATTTTATAAAAATAGTTGTAATGAAATATAAAGGAGAAATTCTAGGAAATTAGTAATTATTTTTGGGGTTGATTAATTTTCGCACCAATCGGAATTGCATAAACTATTTATTCTTAGATTTCAGGCTTAAAATATTAAAAACAACTTAATAAAAAAATTAGTGCATAATTGTACTAATTCCCTTATTTTTTGTTATTTGTTTTATAATTATTAATTTTCTTTGATCATAAATTATTCATTAAATCCTCTAAAGTTTTGTATTTAACTCCTAAAACAGAAAAAAGCTTTTCAGCAAGTTCTTGTTTTGGCATACTTTTTCCTTGAACATATTTAGAAGCCATTTCCCTTGAAATCTTTAGTTCATTAGCCAGCCAACTTTGGTTTTTATCTAATTCTTTTAATCTTTTCTTTATTAATTTACTTATTTTTTTATTTGAAGGCCTTTTTTGTCTTTCTTTAGCAAGATGTTCCTTATATCCATGAGATGATTCAAATCCTTTTTGTTTAGCTAGATGTTCATTATATTCATGATATGATTCAAATCCTCTTTGTTT
>CAYIJD010000036.1:4252-9083 GCA_964363655.1 Candidatus Woesearchaeota archaeon
TGATATGATTCAAATCCTCTTTGTTTAGCTAGATGTTCATTATATTCATGATATGATTTAAATCCTCTTTGTTTAGCTTTTGTTAATCCATAAACTGTTGAATAAGAAACTCCCGTCTGTTCAGCTATCTCTTTAAGAGAATATCTATTACCTCTATCATATAATTTTATGATTTTTTCTTTTGTTTCTTCTGATATTTAGTTAGACATTTTGAATTACTTATTTTTAAACAAACTTAAATTTAATAAACTTTTATATTTTTTATAATATATTTACCTTACTTCCTAAAATACTCTTCAAAATAAATTTTAGAAAATAATAAAAAGTAGATGACTAAAATAGGGCCTATTAACACTCCTATCATTCCGAATTGTGAAACACCTATATAAATTCCAATAATTGAGACTAGAGGATTAATGCTTCCATATCTTTGATTAATTATAGGCCTAAGAATATTATCAATAGTACTAATAAAAATTCCTACTATTATCATCGCTACTCCTTTGGTTGCTTCTTCTTTTATAAAAAAATAGATGGCTGCTGGAATCCAAACAAGAGGAGCTCCAACAATTGGAAGAAAAGATAATATCATGGTTATGATACCCCAAAAAATAGCGTTGGGAATTCCAAATGCATAAAAATTAAAAGCTAATAAGCTTCCTTGTATAATCGCAATAAGAAAAATTCCAATAAGGGTTGCGTATGTTACTTCTTTAAATTTTTTAACTATATTTAAATTGTTCTGTCTGCTAAACGGCAAATAATTAGTAATCAATCTAGCCATATCATCATAATAAATTATGAAATAAAAAAACAAAAAGAATAACAGGAAAAGATTGATAATAGCATGGATAATATTATAAAATGCTGGCTTCAGGGCATTTGTCAAAATAGAAACAAATTGGCTGACTATTCTTTTTTCATCTATTTCTATATTAAAAGGGACAGCGCCCTTTATTTTTTCTACCAAAACACTAAGTTCCCCTGCTTGTTTTGGAAGAATAGTTAACTGGTCTATTAATCCATTTATAACAAAAATTATAGGTATAATAATTAAAGCAAGTGAGATTATTAGAATAATTGTAGCAGAAATAGTTGGAGAAGTATATTTTCTCAATTTTTTATCTAAAGGATGAAAAACGAACGCTAAAATAGCTGCGCCAAAAAAAGCACTCAAAAAAGGAAAGCCAGCATATAAAATAAAAACAAGCAAAGCTATTATAGTTATTTCTGCGAGCAGTTTTTTATTTTCCAGGAATTTAAATATCATTTTTATAATGTTTTAATAGTCTAATAAAATGATAATTATTAAGTATATAAACCTTATTATTGTAGTATCTTAAAAGTAGTTAATATAATTATTTAGGCTGAACAAAAAACTTTAAAAACTATCTTTATTATCATTTAATAAATAGCTATGAAAAATCAGAATATTAAAATCAGCATTGGAATTATTTCTATCATAGCTATTATTATAATTATAATTTAAGCAAGCTCCTTATGTTTGGGCTTGCAGGAGTTTTTTATGAGTTTCTACACATTAAATAATTCAAGAATAAGAAAAATAGTGAAAGGAAGCCAAGAAAATGAGCATAGTTAATACTTTAGAAACTAATAATCAAAAATTAGAAGAAACAGCCTTGAATTTCGTAAGACTAGTTGAGGATAGAAATTATAAGAAAGCAAAAGAATACTATAACAATCTAAATGAGGAAGAACAAAGATATATACAAAGAAAAGAAGATTATTCGTGGAAATTAAAAGCATTGAGTATGAGTAGTATGTAACAAAAAAATAATAGTCTTTAAAAACCAAAAATTAGTATTATTAATAAGAAACTTCTTATTTTATTGAAGTTTGTTAAAAAATTAAATGGGTTTTTAGTCACAATAAGCAAAGAGACAGATAATCAGAATAAACTTTACAACTTTAGTTTAAGGCTATTATTACTAAAATAAATTAATTAATGAATGGAAAATGTATAATCCTCAAGACATAGAGTTAGAAGTTCTGAAATTCTGGGAAAAGAATAAAATTTTCGATAAACTTAGAAAGAAAAATAAGGGTAAGAAAAAATGGAGTTTTCTCGACGGCCCAATAACCGCGAACAATCCTATGGGTGTTCATCATGCTTGGGGTAGAACATACAAAGATTTGTTTCAGAGATTTAAAGCAATGCAGGGTTATGAAACAAGATATCAAAATGGATTTGATTGTCAAGGATTGTGGATTGAAAGAGAAGAAGAAAAAGATTTAGGACTAAAAAATAAAGAAGACATTGAAAAATTTGGAATTTTAAATTTTGTTAATGCATGTAAGAAAAGAGTTGAAAGATTTTCGAAAATACAAACTGAGCAAAGCATAAGACTAGGTTATTGGATGGACTGGAAAAATTCTTATTATACGATGTCGGACACAAATCAATTACATAACTGGCTTTTAATAAAAACTTATTTTAATAAAAAATGGCTGTATAAAGGAAAGGATTCTGTTCCTTGGTGTCCAAGGTGCGGTACTGCAAGTTCAAAACATGATATTGCAACAGAAGGATATAAAGAAGTATCACATAAAGCTTTATTTATGCAATTTCCTGTTAAAGGAAAAACAAATGAATATTTTTTAATTTTTACAACAACTCCCTGGACAATTCCTGCGAACGTTGCAATTGCTGTTAATGAAATTTTAGATTATGTTAAAGTTGAAAATAATGGAAAGAAATACTGGCTAGCTGAATCAAGATTAAATGAATTAGATGGAGACTATAAAATTCTGGAAAGGAAAAAGGGCGGAGAACTTAATAATTTAAATTATATAATGCCCTATACTAATCTTGAATCGCAAAAAAATTCTCCTAATAAAGTTGTTTTGTGGGGGTTGGCTTCTGGTGGAGAAGGAACCGGGATTGTTCATATTGCTCCAGGATGCGGAGCAGAAGATTTTGATTTAGGAAAAAAACTTAATCTTCCAAAAATTTCTCCTCTAGATGAAGCAGGAATTTATAAAAAAGGTTTTGGAGATTTTAGTTTAAAGAAATATTCTGAAGTTAATGAACTTGTATTAACAGATTTAGATAAAAGAAATTTTGTTTACAAAATAGAAAATATAAAACATAGATACCCCCATTGCTGGAGATGCGGAGAAGAGTTGGTTTTTAGATTAGTTGATGAATGGTATGTTAAATGCGAGATTATTAGAAAGAAATTAATAGAAGAAAATAATAAAATAAAATGGTATCCAGAATATGGAAAAGGAAGACAAGAAGAGTGGTTCAAAAATATGGACGATTGGTTGATTTCAAGAAAGAGATATTGGGGACTGCCATTGCCAATTTGGGAATGTGATTGTGGGTGGTATGATGTTATTGGAAGTTTAGAAGAGTTAAGAAAAAAATCAATTAATAAGAAAAGAGTTGATAAACTTCCAGAAATTCATCGACCTTGGATAGATGAAATTAAAATTAAATGCCAAAAATGTGGAAAAGAAGTTTCTAGAATATCTGATGTTGGAGATGCGTGGTTGGATGCTGGAATTGTCCCTTTTTCAACAATGGGTTATCTTTCAAATAAAAAATATTGGGAAAAGTGGTTTCCTGCGGATTTAATAAGCGAAAATATGCCTGGACAATTTAGAGGATGGTTTAATGCTTTGTTTTGGGCTTCGGTTACACTAACTGGAAAAGCTCCATTTAAATCTCTTTTTGGCTATGAAACATTAAAAGATGAAAAAGGAGAAGAAATGCATAAAAGTAAAGGAAATGCTATTTGGTTTGACGAAGCTGTTGAAAGAGTTGGAGCAGATGCTATGAGATTGCTTTATTGTTTGCAAGATCCTTCTTTAGAATTAAGATTTGGTTTTAATGTTTTAAAAGAACCAGGAAATAATCTGAATATTTTATATAACTTAAGTAAATTAGTTGAAAACTCTAGCAAAAAAAAATTTACTAAAATAGAAGATAGATGGGTTTTAAGTAAACTGAATAACTTAATAAAAAAGTTTACTGAAGAATTAGAAGAAATGCATCCACACATTGCTACAAGAGAACTTAAAGATTTTTGGATAAATGATCTAAGCAGGAGATATATTCAATTTGTTAGAGATAGACTAGCTAATAATGACAAAGAGGCCTTTTACGTATTAAATGAAGTGTATTCAGTTTTATTAAAACTTCTTGCTCCAATAATTCCTTTTATAACTGAAAATATCTGGCAGGAATTAAGGAAAAAGAAAATTGTTAAAGAAGAATCAATACATTTAACAAATTGGCCAAAATTTAATAAAAAACTAATAGATAAAAAGTTAGAAGAGGAATTTGAATTGGTTTTTGAGATAATTGAAAAAGGACTTTTTGAGAGAGATAAATTAAAAATTGGATTAAAATGGCCTCTCGCGAAAATTATCGTTAGAACAAGTAATAAAATAAAAGAAGAATTATTACAAATAATCAAAAATCAATTAAATATTAAAAAAGTTGAATTTATTAATGTTAAAGAAAGAAAAGAAATCTCTGTTGAATTAGATACAAAGATAACTCCTGAATTAGAATCTGAAGGTTATGCTAGAGAGATTTCAAGGAAAATCCAGGATTCTAGAAAAAAAGCAAATTTTGTTAAAGGCGATAAGATTAAACTTGCTATAAATGTTAGTCCTGAAATTTTTAAATTAATAGAATCGCAAAAAAACTTTATCAAAGAGAGGGTTAATGCAAAAGAAATTTTGATTAATACCAACTTAAAGAAATATGATTATGAAGTTGATGATAAGATTAAAAACAATCAGATTAAGATTTTTTTTAGTAAAGTGTGAACTTTGGTCGTTAAGAAAGTTTCTTACA
>CAYIJD010000037.1:0-8918 GCA_964363655.1 Candidatus Woesearchaeota archaeon
GAAACACATCCTAAAGGATGTGGTTTTAAACTGTTGAGAATTTCTGACATAATAATTCAAAATTAGTTTATTATTGGCAAAGAATAGTTTTATCGCCTGTTGGATTAATAGAAAAAAAAGAAATATTTATTAAGGCAATTGTCTAAATAATATTATGTCATTAGATAAAAAATATTTGAAAAGATTTGAAAATCAAATTGTACAAATTATTTATAAAGATAGTAGCAGAGTATTCTGTTATGTTGACCATGTAGGATCAGAAAGTTTAACTTACAAAACAAAATTAGATGGGGTAAATGGTCCCGAGCATTTTTCTGGATTACATACCTATCTACCTGAAATTAAATTTGATGAAATAGAGAATATTGAAAGATTATTCCCTGAATCAGAAATTCTTAGATATAAACTTGAAGATATTGGAAATAAACTTGAACAAATTTCAAGAACACTTAATTTAACTAAATAAAAATTCTATTATAAAAAACTATAACTTCTAATTTTTACTAACGTTTAGCTTCAGATAACGATTCTCCAATTTTAATTAAATCTTCTAGTTTATTTAAAAGCTGATATATCTTATACTATACAAAAACCTAAATAACTTTATTATTAAATTATAATTAAACTACTAAATAATGAAAATCATAGGAATCAACCCATCTACAGAAGAAACATATAAAGAATTCTTTTCAACTCCAGAAAAAGAAATAGATAAAATAGTTGAAAACGCGCGCGAGGAAAGAAAATGGGAAGAAAAAAATATAGAAGAAAGAATAAATATTATTAAAAAAATAATTCCTTTACTTGAAGAAAATAAAGAAAATTTCGCTAAAACAATGGCTTTAGAAATAGGAAAACCATTAAAAGCAGGAAGGCATGAGGTTGAGATTATTAAAAAAAGGATAAATGATTATTGTGAAATGATTCCTGAATTTTTAAAAGAGGAAATTTTATTTGAAACAGAAACAGAAAAAAATATTATGTCTTTTGAGCCTCTAGGAATAATTACAATTATAACTCCTTGTAATGCTCCAGTATTTATATCATTAGCATCAATAATCCCAGCTCTAATAACAGGGAATAATATTATTTTCAAGCCCTCTGAATATTCTACAGAATTAGGATTATTAATAAATGATATTTTTAATGAATTAAAAAAACAAGGTCTCCCAGAAAATACGTTTCAAATTGTAATTGGAGGAAAAGAAACTGGAAAATATTTGGTTGAATCTGATGTTGATATGGTTGTTTTTATTGGAAGTATAAAAGCTGGACAAGAGGTTATAAAGAGTTGTGCAGAAAGTAAAGAAAAATTAAAAAAATTTATTTTAGAATTAGGAGGAAAAGATCCTGCTATTATTCTCGAAGATGCTGATTTAGATAAAGCAACTAAAGAAATTGTTAAATCCTCAACAATGTATACAGGGCAGGTTTGTTTTGGAGTTGAAAGAGTTTATTGTCATGAATCTATTTATGATAATTTTTTAAAAAAATTAATAGAAGAGACAAATAAAATTAAGGCAGGAAACCCTTTAGATGAAAATACAGATATCGGCCCCTTTTCAGTTAAATTTCAATTAGAAAAAGTTTTAGAACATATTAAAAATGCTTTAGATAGAGGAGCTAAACTTATAGGGGGAAATGAATTTAAGATTAACAATAAAGGATATTTCATGGTTCCGGGAATTTTAATAAACGTAAATCACGAAATGAGAATAATGAAAGAAGAAACTTTTGGTCCTCTTACTCCTGTAATGAAATTTAAAACAATAGAAGAAGCTATAAATCTTGCAAATGACTCTGAATATGGATTAACAGCTAGTATATGGACAAAAAATTTAGATTTAGGAAAAGAAATTGCAAAAAAAATTCAAGCTGGAACTGTTGAAATTAATAGACATGGGTTGTCAAAAGCCGGGTGTCCTTGGGGGGGCTATAAAAAATCTGGAATTGGTAGAATTTATTCAAAAGAAGGAATAAGAAGCTTTTGCAATACTAAACATATTTGGGTAATTAAAGATTATTAATTAAAACTAGATTCTAACAAAGACAAGCTTTGAGAGATAACATTCCCATAAGATTCTTTATCTAATTCCCAATTAGTAGGTTTTATCTCTTTTATAGAAGAACCTAACAATCCGCTCCACCCTTTTTCTCCACTTAAGGTTTTTCTTGCAGTAACTATTAATTCATTTCTTGAATAAAATTCAACTCTTCTATTATTACTATTTTCCCAATCAATATTATTTGTTCCATAAGAATGGTTTCTATTAAAATCAAAAACTTTGATTTCCAAATCATTTAACTTTAATGATTTTGCTCTATTAACCTTAACAATTACTATTACTTTATCAGAACCAGATTCATTATTATTATAGTTATAAGAGTCTACTTTTATTTCAGATCCATATCTCAAAACGTAATTTGTGATTTTATCAATCTTTTCTAAGATTTCTTTATTCATTCATGTATTAAATAAATAGTTTTTTTAAAGATTATGGTATAAAAATATATCAATCAATTTTCTATTATTGATTTAAACTACCATAAAATCAAAAACATAATGATCTACTCTAGGTTTATAACCCTTAACTTTTTTTGCTAATAATAATCTTATATCAAACCCATTCTCCTTACTGATTTTTCTAACATAATCAACAACCCTATTAATTTCTTCCTTTTCTTTATCAGTATTAATTAATTCCTCATAATGCAAAACTCCATTTTTTTTAATTATCTTAAATGCCCATAGAAGAAATTCTTTTGGAGGAGGCAAATAACCCATTATAACTCTATCTGCTTTAATATTTTTTTCAACTAGCTTATCAATTTCTTCTCGACAGTCTCTATTAATTACTTCTATATTATGAATATGATTTATTTTTATATTTTCTTTTAAAAAAATAAAAGAAATTGGATTTAGTTCGATTGAGTAAATTTTTTTCGGCTTGCTTAAAACACCTATAGGAACACTAAAATAACCAATTCCTGCAAACATGTCTATAATAATCTCATTCTTTTTTACTTGATTTGCAATTCTAGTTCTTTCAGAAACATTTCCTTTTGCAAACATAATCTTTTTTACATCAAATCTATATTTACAATTATTTTCAGTGTGAGTAGTAATGGTATTTTCATCTCCTGCGATAACTTCTATTTGAGGCTCTCTAAACTTTCCTTTTATTTCTCCAAACTTATTGCAGATTGTTCTGATCTTACTTGTTTTAAAAATTTTTAAAACAGTTTCTCCAATCTCTTTTTTAAATTTTATCAAACTATTATCAAGATTGAGAATAATTATATCTCCAATTTTTTGATAGCCCGATGGCAATTTTTCAAGAAGTTCATCTAATTCCTTACTCTTCCCCTTTAATTTTTCTTTTAATAAGTATTTGAATTTCATGAAAAATTAAAATCTAGATAATATAAAAACATTTATAAATAGATATTTTCTTATTATATTATGAAAAGAGGATTTTTTAGAGAGAAAGTGTTAAATAAAAAAGGACTTACAAATAATCAATGGATTATTTTAATTGTTGTAATTGTTCTATTAATTGTTTTTGTTATTGCTTTTCGTTATTCTAGTTCAGTTAAAAAGATTTTTGGAGGAGAGAGTGAATTAGGAACCTTGTTGCTTTATGGTAATATAGGAGGTCCTAAAGGTGGAAAATGTTCTGGTGTAATTAAAGGCGGTGGATGTAGGGGAGATGGTATAGGAAAAACTGAAGCAGATGCTTTAGCTTCAGCAGAGAAAAATTGGGAAGATAATATTAATAGTTTAGAGAGTGCTTGTTTAAATGCTGGATGTACACTAAGTTTTGGACAAAGAACAGATATTTGTGGTCCTCTTAATCAACCTAAACCAGATGCGGGATATACTTGCACGCTTACAGCATCTCCATGTGAATGTATTTCTTAATAGTTGTTATAGAATTAGTAGAGAATAATGTGTAAAACTTATATTCTCTGAATGAATATGTACTAAGTTAAGTACACTAATTCATAATTATTTACTGCTAATATTTTACCTGCCACATTTTTCTAATCATGGTAATATAATTTTAATAATAAATTACAGAATAATTATCTAGGATAAAGATATTTATAGTATAACTAATTAAGAGGCATTATTTGGGGTTTGATGTAGTTAAATCAAAATTCATACTACTATCATATTAAGAAAAATTATCTTATTACAAACCATTAAATCGCTCCAGCCGCTTTTAATATTATATATACCGCAAATATAATAGCTCCTATCTGAATTAATCTTATAAATATCTCAATTAAATCAGTTCCACCTCTTTTTTGCATTTTGTAGTTAAATAAAAATTCTATTTTAGACTTTAGATCAGATATATCTTTATGTACATTAAGCTTTTCATTAATTTTCTTAATTTCCATTGCTTGTTCATTTATTGTATCCTCATGGAAATAAAGAAATATGCGGCGATCATAATAAGAAAAACTCCTATTGATAATATAGTAGTTTCTAAAGATAGATTATTTTACGAGGATAATTGATATTTATTGATTTCTAGTAACTTCTTAAGATTATTTTAGTTTATTATCGGTAAATCAGTTATCACTCGTTGTTTTAACTACAGATTCTAATTAATCATAGTCATTTTAATTTAGGGTCACAAATTTTATTAATTATTCTCGCAGCTCTTTAATAAAAGTGAAAACATACCTAATTTTGTCGAATAACAAAAGAGCTATCATCTAGTTGAAAGTGTATTTAACAGTATCATAATTTCAAATTAGAAAATTTTTTTTATTTTCAGAACAAACCACAATTTAAAGGTTACTTTTAAATACTTAAATCACCATTTAATTTTATGAAAAGAGGAATTGAATTTAGAGATGAAATTAAAGAATTTAGTTATAAAAAATACAAAAAGAGGATTATTATAGCCATTATAATTTTAATTATTGGAATAACAGCTTATTTTTTATATTTTAAAGTATTTACTGCTGAAGAATGCAGTGAACTTGATTGTTATGAAAACTCTTTATTAAATTGTAAAAAAATTTGGTTTATAAGAGAAGAGGATAATTATGTTTGGAGATATGAGATTCTAGGTTCAGCTGGTAATGATGCTTGCAACGTTGAAGTAAGATTGTTAAAAGTAAATTTAGGAAAATTAAATGTTGAAGACTTACAAGGAAAAACAATGGTATGCATGGTGCAGAGAGTTGATGATATTTTTCCTGAAAAAGATATGTTGAGATGCAATGGAATTTTAAAAGAAGAACTTCAAGAGATTATTATTGATAAAATGCATAACTACCTTTTAGAAAATCTCGGAGAGATTAAAGAGGGTTGAAGGATATTTAAATAATCTTAATTAAAAAGGATTTTTTAACTGTTCTATAAATTAAATAAAAATGCTCAATAATTTTGAATAGCTATTGGATTAATAATTTATAATAAGATTTATTCTTTTTTATATGATTAAACTTATTAATTAACCTAACACCAAATTAATAAATTAAACAAACCTAAAGCTAAAAATAGTAATATAAACAGATTATATTGATCATATCAATAATTTATTAAAATTAAATTAATGACTAATAAAAATGTCACTAACAATAAAATTTGGCCCTGCTGGATTAGGCCCTATAAATGAAGCTGTAAGGAATTTGGAAAATTATTATAGATTAGGACTAAAGGCATGTGAGATTGCATTTACTTATGGAGTTTATATTAAAAAAGAAGAAGATATTAAAAAAATCAGAGAGGCTTCTAAGAAATTTGAGATTAAATTAAGCATTCATGCTCCTTATTGGATTAATTTAAATAGCAAGGATAAAGATAAAATTGAAAAAAGCAAGGAAAGAATTTTAATGTGTTGTGAAGTTGGAGAGAAGCTTGGTTGCGATTTTGTTGTGTTTCATTCAGGATATTATGGCGGGATGAAAGAAGAAGAAACTTATGAAAATATTAAAAATGCTATTTTAGAAATGCAGGATTTTATCAAACAAAAAAAATGGAAGATAAAGATAGCTCCTGAAACAATGGGGAAGAATAATGTTTTTGGAAGCTTTGAACAAGTTTATAGATTGCATAAAGAAACTGGATGTGAATTTTGTCTTGATTTTGCGCATATTTTAGCAAGAGATAAAAAAGTTGATTATGATAAAATAAAAAAACTTTTTCCAGAAAAAAAATGGCACTGTCATTTTACAGGAATTGTTTATGGAGAAAAAGGCGAGAAGCATCATAAAAAAACCGAAAAAGAAGACTGGAGGAATTTATTTGAAAATCTGCCAAAAGATAAAGACATTATAATAATTAACGAAGCTCCTACTCCTATTGAGGATTCTGTTGAGGGGTTAGATGTATTGAAAAGTATTGATTAAAATAAATCAATAGAAGTTTAATAGATATAATTTTTAAATAGTTTATCTTTTATTTTCATCATTATTAATAAAATTTTTTATCTTGTCTCCAATATCTCCTTTTTTAGTTAATTCTTCTGGTATTCTATATTCCACAAATTTAACTTTCTTTTTTTCTATAGTATCTTTAAGGTTTTTCTCTTGGTCAGATAATTTAGAATTTCCACTTTTAACCTCAACAAATACAACTTCATTAATCTTCTTTTCGTCCATCCCTTTAAAGACTAAGAAATCAATTGGCTTTCCTATAAACCTACATTCTGTGGGCAAATAATCAAAATCAGGCAAATAAGGAGCTAATTGTTCAGAAAAATGTCCTCCTAGAATTGCTCTTGATTTCATAATAGCTTCTCTCCTATGATCTGGCAACATTTCTTTCCATTCTTTATGTTTTCTGAAAGCTCCTATTTTTTGACCTATATAGAAAGCAACTGCTAAACCAATAATAAAGATTATTGTTAGAATAATTATAGTTGTATCTGTCATTTTTAATTTATTTTTTATAAAAAATTATTTAATTTTTATTTTATATTTAAACCTTTTTTATTTTAACTCTTTATTTGTAATATTTTTGTTTATCATATTTTTATTCTCTATCCTCTTGGTATACCTCAGTATCTTTATATTCTCTTAAATGTTTTAATCTTCTTTTCATTTTAACATCAAGTTTATTTAAAATTTTCTGGGCTTTTTCGGGATTTTTCTTAGAAATATTTAAAATAAAGAGTAATTTTCTGATTACTTCTTCATAAGTTTCTCTATCATATTCTTTTAACTTATCAAGTCTTTGTTTGGTTTCTTGATGTATTTTTATGGTGGTTATTTGTGGCATTTTTATCAACTTTTCAAATATTTATTAATAAAATTTCTTTCAGGAGCTGAGGCAATAAGTAAAAACTTGCTTTCTTTAATTAATCTTTCTTGTTTATTTAAAATGATTTCATGAGGGTTAAGAATTTTTAATTCCTCAATTAATTTTTGTCTATTTTGAAATATTCTTTTAAGATCTTCTCTTAATGAATCATAACTATCAATATTATTTTGAATAATATAATCTGTTAAAATTTCCCTTCTATTCTCAAGTCTATTGTCAACTTGATCTCTATACATTCTTTCAGTTCTATTTGTTATATCAATCTCTTCTTGAAATATCTCCCGTTTCAATTTTTTTTCCATATCCCTAAAATTTTCTAAAGATAACAGATAATCCCAATTAATATTATTAGCTTTTTCTAGAAAAAAATTTATTTCTCTTTCATATAAATCAAAATTATTTAATGTATAATTTACTGCATAAATTCCAAAAAGTCTATTTGTGGTGTGTTTTATTTGTACATTCTCAAAAATAGGTAATAAATACTCTGTTAATTTTTTTGGATTTCTGAAAGGATTTTCTCCGCAAATTAAATACTTATAATTAGTTAAAGGAGAATCTGAATATAATGAATCCAGCTTCATTAGTCCATTGCTTCTAGATAAATTTTTATTAGTTTTTAATTCGATTTCATTAAAATCTGTAAGAACTATATCAAAAAAATCTCCTAATCCCATTATCCTTTCAGGAGTTGCTCTAAAATAAATAAGAGTTTGTTTTTCCAGTTCTTTGTTAATAGAATCTGCAGCTAGTTTAGGATTTTCATATAAAGCATTAACTCTGTCTAAGTAATCCCAAGCTTCTTTAGTTCCTATATACTTTTCAGCTTTCAATTCTTGAATTGCTCTTAGTTTTCCTTTGAGGTTTTGTGAGGTCATTTTTTGTTTTGATTTTATTCATATATTTTATTTATTAAATTTTCAATTTTTAATCAAAATACTCATCATATTCTTCTATTAAATCGTCTGCTTTAATTGATAAATTGTGCAATTTCCAGAAAGCTTGTTTTCTTCTTTTAATTTCTTCTGGGAGATTTTCTTCAGCTTTCTTTTCAGAATTAAGAGCTTTAAATGGAGCATATATAGCCATTGAGCCTCCTAAAAGAAAAAGAGGAATTCCCCAATATAAGGGAGTTACATCTTTATTATTGATTGCTAATGCTCCTGATAATACCAAGCTAACTGGCCCTCCGACTAATCCCAATAATCCTAAAGAAACATCAATAAAAAATTTTTTTGATGTATCTGGCTGATTATAACTTTCTCTAACTCTCTCATAAGTTAATTCATTAATATTATTAACAATTTTTCCTATTACAACATTATCACCAAATCCATCTAAAGTTTTAATTAAATCTATAGGGGTACGCCCTATTTTATCAATATTCTCATTTTGTTCTTCTAAAAATGGAAGATCGCTTTTGAACATATCTCTTCCTGGATAAATCCATTTTAAATCATAAAAACCTTCTAAAGATTCTTGAAAACTAGAGCCACTTTGAACTATGTCCGAACTTAAAAGATATTGTCCTTTATTATAAATATGATCCAATTTATCTCTAAAATCTGGTTTTAATTTTTCTTCCAATCTCAGTTCATGTATTTTGTGGGTCATTTTTTATCTAAAAACTTTT
>CAYIJD010000038.1:0-6329 GCA_964363655.1 Candidatus Woesearchaeota archaeon
GGAGGAATTATTCAGATTGTTATTTTATTTTTACTGGCGTTTTTAGTCTCTAGTTGGATGGGTTTTATTGGAAAAGCTCCGCTTTATATTGGATTAATTGTAGCATTCAGCAGTACAATGATTGTTGTATCTCTATTAGCTGGAAAAAATGAACTAGATAGTTTGCATGGAAGAATTATTATTGGTATTTTACTTATACAAGACATTGTCGCTATTATTGCTTTGGCTGTATTATCGAGCGATCTCTATTTATCTTCAATAGGAGTCGTTTTAGGAAAAGCTTTATTGTTTGGTTTTTTTGCTTTTATTTTATCAAAGATTAGCAATAAATTTTTTATAAAAGCAGCAGATAATAGAGAATTGTTATTATTAGTTTCTATTTCTTTTTTATTTTTGTTTGTTATAGGCTCTTTTATAGCTGACTTGTCTTTAGTTATAGGGGCATTTTTTGCAGGAATTGCTCTGGCTAATTCTGATTATAAAACAGAGATACAAAGTAATATTAATCCAATAAGAGAATTTTTCGCAGTAATATTTTTTGTTGCTTTGGGAATGCAGTTAAAAATTATTTCCAGTAGTTTTATAACACTGCTTTTAATTTTATTTTTTCTTGTAATGATTATAAAGCCTTTGATAATCATGTATTTAGTTAGATTTTTTGGATATGAGAAAAGAACTTCTTTTTTGACTGGAAATGCTTTAGGCCAGACAAGTGAATTTTCATTTGTTATTGTGATGCTAGGAGCTAGTCTTGGACATATAACTCCTGAATTATTTAGTACATTAATACTTTTAACTATCTTAACGATGTCTTTTACAACTTATTTTATTTCGCATGAGAGAAAGTTGGCGGAATGGTTTTCCTGGCCTTTAAATATTTTAGAAAGAATTAAATCTAGAAAAGATGAACTTGAATATCTAGATAATCGTAATAAAGTTATATTGTTTGGATGCCATAGAATGGGAAGCTTGATTTTGAAACAATTTGAAAAAAACAAAGACGGAATTTTAGTTGTTGATTACAATCCAGAAATAATAAAGGCTTTAATTAAAAAAAGAGTGCCATGCATTTATGGAGATTTCATGCACGAAGAAATTTTAAATAAAGCCGGTATTAAAAATGCAGAATGTGTAATAAGTACGGTTCCTGATTTTGAAGACAATATGAATTTAATTAGAAAAATAAATAAAATAAATTCTGAAAAGATTGTTATTGTTGTAGCATCTAAAATACATGAGGCCCTAGAATTATACAAGCAAGGAGCTGATTATGTTATTTTGCCTAAATTTATTGGCGGAGAGATTGCTAGTTCAATAGTTAAAAAATCCAGAACCAATAAAGAATGGCTAAAGAAAATAAAAAAAGACCATAAAAAAAGATTAGAATCTGTTCATAGATTGCTGTATTAAAATATGGGATTGGTATTATCTTTTTTGCATTAAATCGGAAGACCTTCGGCATAATAAGATTATTACCACTTATCCAAGCTCTATCAATCATACTAAACAAAATAAACAGTCGTCAATAATAAAAAATAATAGAATTAATTTTTATCAAAAAAACTAATAAACCTCAACAATACTCTCTTTGTTTTCATCATAAAATTTAACAGCTTGGTTCAATTTTTCTTTTGAAACTGCATAGATAGTTAAAATGGGCTCGTTTTTAACGGTTTCATTTTTCTTTTTATGAAGATAAATTCCAGCAGCTTTATCTTCTGGACAGCCGGCAATTCTTGCCAACTTGTTTATTAATTTATTATCAATATGTTTTATTCTTGCTTTTTTCATTTTAATACTATAAGAAAATTTCGGCTTTAAATTATCTATAAATTTTATATTTCCTCCCTGAGCTTTTATTATTTCTTTAAATTTTTCCAAGGCTTTTCCTGAATTTAGAATTTCTAAAGCTTTTTTCTCCCCATTTTTAAATCCAGCAATTTCTAGTAGCTTTCCGGCAAGGAATACTGATTTATCTTCTAAATCCTTTGGAGGGTTTTTTCTTGATAAAATTCTAATAACGTCTCTCATTTCTAACAAAGGACCGATTCCATTTCCTATAGGTTCACTTCCGTCGGTTAAAACAGCCTCTAGTCTTAATTTAAATTTTTTAGCTAAATATAAAAAGGTTCTTTTAAGTTTTTCTGCTTGTTTTTTTGAGGCTTTTGCTGATTTACCATAAGGAATATCAATCAAAATATATTTGCTACCTACTGATATTTTTTTTGATAAAATGCTGGCAACTAATTGAGGTTTGGAGTCGAGATTAACAATATGCTCAATTTTTATTATTTTGTCATCTGTAGGAGAAAGCCCTAAAGTTCCACCCCAAACCATGCACGCATTTGTTTTTTTAACGATTTCTTTTATTTTATTAATAGAAAAATCAACTTTAGCTACTGTTTCTATTACATCTGCTGTTCCGGCTGCGCTTGTTATTGCTCTTGAAGAAGTTTTTGGAATTTTTAATCCAGCAGATGCACAAATCGCGACAACAATTGGAGTCGTTCTATTTCCAGCAACCCCGCCGATAGAATGCTTATCATATATATTTCCATTTAACTTTAATTTATTTCCAAAATTAACCATCGCTTCTGTTAAGTTTTTAATCTCGTTTAAAGTCATTCCTCTAGTATAAACTGCAGACACAAAGAAAGCTATTTCAACTTCTGTTAGAGAATTATTTGAGATATTCTGTATTATCTCAAAAATCTCCGATCTTTTTAATTTTTTTCCTTCTAATTTATTTTTTATTAAATTAATACTGTGGGGGGTTTTTATATTCTTAACATTAACTGTTTCTTTATCTTTAAGTCCTAAATTTTCTATTATATCTTCTGAAACAGCTACTTCTTCTTTAGATATTACTCCTTTGATAGTATCTACTATACAAATTAAATTTTTATTTTTATTTTCTATTAAAACTCTATTTCCTACATGAAGGCTTAGTTTTTTTGCCGAATTTTCATGAAGAACACAAACAGGCCTTCCTGTGAGGAATTTTAGCTTTTTTACTTTAAGTTTCATATTCTCTTTTTATCTCTTTTTTAATAGCAAGAATAAGATATATAAAAAGCTGTTGATGAAAAATAAAACAGAGAACTTGTCAATTATTCAATAACCAAAATAATAATTAATCTATAAATGGTTTTGTCGAGGCTACACCCTCAAGCGTATATATTCTCCCTCTAACTATATTTTCATGTCTATCTATTGCTTTAACTTCATATGCTCCAGAATTTTTAAGAATTGGTTCTGGAATTTCAAAACTTGCTAATTCTTGATATGCAAATGATTTTTCTAATTCTAATTCTTTATCTTTCATTTTAATATATGCTCTCATTCCAATCGCATTATTATCTCTAAAATAAAGATACTTTCCAAAAGTAACGTTAATATCATAAGGACCAATTTTTAAAGGATCTGATAAATTATCTGATAAAGCTTGTTTATTTTCTTCTAAGCTTGATAAATTTAATGGTTTATCATCTAAAAATTCCAAATAATTACAAGATCCAAATATCCCCATAGTCCCTATAAATACTAGATTAGTTATTATGTTTTTTATTTTCATGTATTATCTAATATAAAACAACATTATAAATAATTCTATTATAAAAAATATATTTTTATGTTAGTTTATTTGAATATTAATTTTAAGCAAGATTTATAAACCAACTTTTAGAGTTAATAGTAGAATACTTTTTAGAAGTTATATAAAATTAAATTTTGAGATTACATAAACCATAAAAAGATTTAAATATTATTAAAAAAATTAAATTAAAATGGATTTTTTCATTAAAAAGATTTTTGATGGTAAACTTGAAAATGAGGAGTCAGTTCATTTACAGTTTCAAAAATTTAGCAGAGGAAATTTTAAGAATAGAGCAATAGTAATTGCTAAACATAATAGTAATAAATTCTCTATTTCAACTACTTTTGAATATGCCAATGAATTTGTTAGAGCTTTAGCTGAAAAATTAGGCAATAACAAGTCCCATATAACTGGGATTATTATTTCTACTAGAAATTTTAATGGTGAGCTAGACTATCAAAGCAAAAAACAATTCATGGGCGTAAATCAGTACATAATTAACAAAGAAATGAGTGGGAATGATATTTTAGACTTATGCAATAAATTTCCAACAAGTTTTATTGGCTTATCTTTCAATACTAATAACAGTACATTAAAAATTAAGCAAAAGGCTCCTAAATCCGCAAAGCCAAGTTCAAAAGGAGAAGAAACCTTAAAAGTTGATTTTTGTAAATTAAAAACATTAGACAAAGAAATAGTTGACGGTTTAATTTTTGATAAAGAAATTGCTGGTTTTAAAGAAATTGAAATAAAACATGATTTTATTATTGATGAAATTATAGTGCCTTCTGAAAATGAATTAAAAGATAAAGGGATAGATAAAAATGATTTTGCCAAAATAAGAGAGCTGGCTGTTCGCAAAGGAAAAATCATTAGAAAAATTAAGGTTGATGGAAAAGAGATAATTAAAGAAAAGGAATTTGTGGTTTGAATATTTTATTTATTCAAATATTAATTTTGCATTTGACAGATGTTGTAAGAAATATCTTTCTATTATTGGTTTAATAATATCTAAATGATATTTTCCATATCTTACACTTTTATCACAGATTTTAATTTCTTTGTTGATAAGGTAAATCATTCCTCCTCCAACAGATTTGAATTCTGAAATTTCATCTTTTTTTAGTCCGTGTTTAATTTTTAGTTGCTCCATAAAATATCCCATTACATCTAAATGGTAAGAAAACCCTTTATGACCGAATAGATAGTTTCTAGAAGAAAATTTATGATTTACTTCTACAAATTTTGCATAATAACTAGTATCGCTGTTAAGCTGAAGCTGTTCATTTTGTCTAGTCATTAATTGCATTTCTGGTATATCTTCTAAAGCCATTTTTTATCAATCCTCCAAATCAATTTTATCTTGAGTATATTTTTTGCCTGTTTTTAAGGCAATATAGGCTTTTTCTAACTCTACTCCAATATCAGCAGCATGGTCTAACATGCTTACTAAATTTTCTTTTAAAATAGCTGTATAAATCTCAATAGGATTATCGCCTCTTATAATAATGCGGACTTTATTTTCTTTTAAATCACAAAAAGCAGCCTCTATTTTATTTAATTCTTTATTAATTCTAATTAGAAAATATCCTTTAGTATCTAATCTCCAAGGTCTTTCTATTCCTGTTGCATCTATTTCAATAGGTTTCTCCATTGTTATTTCTTTGAATCCCTTGGCATTATACCTTCCTAAAATTTTAGTTTTACTATCGTTTCCTTTTTCACTTTCTTCTTTATCTATATTATCTTCCATTTTGCAATTATATTAAAGAAATTATTCGTTATAAAGATTTATGTTATTTAAATAAATTAATTCCACTAAACACAAACTAATTAAATTATATTTTTCTTATAAAAGAATGAAAAGGGGGATATTGGCAATAATGTTGGTTCTAATAGCGGTAGTTATTTTTTTATTTATAGCATTTAATATAACAAACACTCAAATTAAAAATAGAGGATTCACGCTGCAGCAAGTATTAAAATCATTAGGCGGAAATTTTAAAAGTCTTAAAAATGTGCATAAAACTAATTGGGTGGGCCACGAGTTTGAGGTTGCTTATTTAGACACGTTGCAATATAAAAATACAGGAAATAAAGATATTAAATTTACTAACAATGGATGGTATTCTCCAAGTTATTCTTTACCAAGGAGTAAACTCTTAGACATAAACGTAAATCAGAAAATTAAAGTTAAAATAAAAGCAGATTTTGAAGGTGAAATGAAAAGTACAAATGAAAATTGCATAGGTAATTGTATTATAACAGAAGACTATCACTTTAGCGAATTTGGAATTTATATGATTGACGAATCTGGAAATAGACAAGGTATGAGAGTTCTTGGCACAAGAAATAATATAATTCAAGGAAATACTAGAGACAAATACAAATTTAATGAGTTAATAATTGAAAATACAGGTGAAGAAATAATTCTTATGGATAACACAGGTTTTAAAATTACTTACAGCAAAGATTTCAATTATGTTACAACTGAAGCTGGAAAAGAATTAAATAATGGAGGAAATTATGGAAAATTAAACCAAGATCAGAAATGGATGTTAGGAATTAATTGCCATGTTAATGGTGAAGGATATTGTAAATTAGAACTTAAAGAAATAATTGTTGAGAGTTGAAAAATATATAATCAAACAAACAATAATTCCAATAGAAAATTTTATTAGAATAGTTCATAATCAAAAACTATTTAAACAAGAGTTTTTTCTAGTTAATATGG
>CAYIJD010000038.1:6339-8895 GCA_964363655.1 Candidatus Woesearchaeota archaeon
TAATTATGAGAGAAGGTGGGTGGTATGTTGCTTCATGTCCTCAATTAGATATAGCAACCCAAGGAAAGACAGAAGAAGAAGTTAAACAAAATATGAAGGATTTAATTGATGAATATTTAAATGATGAAGATACACCAAAACCAGAAAATGTAGAATTAACTTCTCTTTCATTTATTCGTATCAAACTTCCAAGTGAGAAAAGTAAATGGGAAAACTCAGACCACTTAACACAAACGAGGTAATCAAAATTCTTGAGAAACATGGATTTAATAAGGTAAGGTCAGGAAAACATACAACTTTTAAGAAAAAGTTACCTTCAGGAAAAATATTAACTACTTGGGTTCCACATGGAAAAGAAGTCACTGTTTTTGTTTTACAATACATAATCAAACAAACAATAATTCCAAGAGAAGAATTTTGTTAACAATCAAAAACTATTTAAACAATTGTTTATTTATTCTAACATAAACATTTATTAATATTAAGTTAAATAAAAGAATCTTTAAAAAACAATTTAATCTAATCAATTACAGCAGTCAAGAGCAGCCTTACTTTTATAAATTGTAAATTACCAAAAAATCAAAAAATGGAGAAAAAAGGTTATTATATAATCTTAATTAATAAACATATAACTCCTAGCTAACTCGTCTAGCTTATTGAGAGTAATTTGCTTATTAAGTTTAGCATTAATACCAAAATACAAAAATAAAACTAGTAAATTAAAATGAAAAATAGCATAAAGATAATGCACCAAACCGTCAAAAATCATAAGAATAATAGATATTTAAATTTTTCTATTTCATACTCCCTATGTAGCATATTGGTAATGCGCCAGACCGTCGCCCTGGGAAACCGAGTTCAATTCTTGGCATAGGAAGGAGGCGGCATAAATAGACAACAAAATGACTAAACTATTATTAATCCAGCCAAATTATAGAAGCGTTTATAGTTATGCGGGAAGCGAGACAGCTACTCCTATTTATCCTCCTTTAGGATTAGCTTATATCGCTGCAGTATCTAGAGAAAAAGGATTTGATGTTAAAATTATAGAAGCTAACGCTCTTAATTTAAATCATGGACAAATAAAAAAAGAAATTCTTGATTATTCTCCAGATTATTTGGCTATGACAGGATCATCTAGTATGATGAATGAAGTGGAGAAACTTGCTAAATTATGTCCTGAAAACGTAAAAATAATTTTCGGAGGAATTCATGCAAGTTCTATGCCAGAAGAAGTTCTTGCTGATTATCCCAAAATAGATTTAGTTGTAAGAGGAGAGGGGGAAGAAACTATTATAGATATTTTATCTGGAAAACCATATGAACAAATTGACGGCCTTTCATATAGAAAGGATGGAAAAATAATTCATAATAAAGACTCAAAATTTATAGAAAATCTAGATTCCTTGCCTTTTCCAGCCAGAGATCTTCTTCCTATGGATAAATATTTTAGTTTTGAAGCTAAAAAATATCCAATAGATTATATTGTAACAGGAAGAGGATGTCCATACAGATGCACTTTTTGCGCGGATTTTATAACGTCAGGAAGAAAACTAAGAACAAGAAGCGCCGAAAATATAGTAGCTGAAATAGAACATTTAATTAAAAATTATGGAACGCAAGAAATAGATTTTCAAGATGATAATTTTACTTTATATGCTGACAGAGTTAAAGAATTCTGTAATTTGATGATTAAAAAAGGATTAAATAAAAAAATAATCTGGAAAATTGCTAATGGGGTAAGATGTGATAAATTATCTCTTCCTATGTTAAAACATATGAAAAAAGCAGGATGTTATATGTTATCTTTGGGAATAGAATCCGGAAATCAGGAAATTCTAAATAAGATGAGAAAAGCAGAAAAATTAGAGGATATAAAAAATGCTGCTAAATGGTGCAGGCAGGCAAGAATAGAAACTAGGGGATTGTTTATTTTTGGAAATTTAGGAGAAAATGAGAAAACTATGAAAGATACAATAGAATTTGCTAAAAGCCTTCCTCTAGATACAGCAACATTTCATATTTGTATACCAATGCCAAAGACAGAATACTGGGAAATAATAAAAAGAGAAGGGAAGTTTTTAGATGTTGGGTGGGAAAAATATACTGCTTATTCTGACGGAGCTTTTATTCACGGAGATGTAACTCCTAAATTAATGAGTAGAATGCAGAAAAAGGCCTACAAAGAATTTTATCTTAGACCAGAATTTGTTGTGAGAAGATTAAAAAGAATTAAAACCTTAAAAGACATAAAACAAACTATTAAGGGCGGTGTGGAAATTTTGAAGTTTGCGAGTGGTTAATGTTACAAACTTCAAATTATTTTAATAAAAAATTAATTGGTAAAATGATTGGCTACGCTATTTCTAAAAATAAAGTTAAAATAAGATTAACTAAAGAAAGATTTAAGCTAGACATTGAAAGTTATAATTCAGTATTGATTTATCAAGAATATAAATTATCCTATTTTCCTGAATAGAAGGCGATTTAATCTCGACGCAAAACTTCGTTAAATCATAAAGTTAAATTATCATAATTAATCAGAAAGTACTAAAT
>CAYIJD010000039.1:0-8790 GCA_964363655.1 Candidatus Woesearchaeota archaeon
AAGCATCCATAATATCTTTAGCTCTGTTTTCAGCAGTATCAGAGCTAATTCCAGAGTTTTTCTTAGCAGTTGGGAATATCTTAACTTTGTAGCCTAATTCTTCAAAAAATCTTTTTCCCTTTTCAAGCCTGTGTGTAGTTAAAGCAGCCAATCCTCCAGCTGGAGCTATGAAAGCTATTGTATCTCCTTTCTCTATTCCTTGTGGTTTTATCAATTTCATACTAAAAGTTAATTTTAGTGGCTATAAAAAATCTTCGGTTGAAGAGGTGACTCTTACTTTACAGCTCATTGTTTTTCCGTGATAAATCATAATATTGTTGTATTGAAAAAGTTTAGTTATCAACACTAATATTTATTATACAATCTACTAGAGATTTCTGCCTTTTTACTTATAATTATAGAAATAAATACTATTTTAAAATTTGATTGTTATTCAAGAAACTTGTTTATTATAATTATTTAAAAGTTCGTAAAGATCTTTTTGGGAGATTATTTTATCTGCTTCTGAAATTCCTCTGTCTTCTGCATATTTCCAAAATGCCTCTGGTTTATAGCCTTGTTTTTTTAATGAGGCTATTGTTGGCAGTTTTGGATCATCCCATCCTTTATATTTGCCATTTTCAATATCCTGTCTTATTTTTGAGGAAGAAAGAGGCAGTTCTTTCAAATGCAGTCTTCCTATAAAAGCAATCCATGGGAATTTTTTATTTAAAACTTTATAAATCATTTTCTGTCTTTCCGCATTATCTTTGTGGTCTTTTCCTCTTATAACGTGAGTAATTCCTTGTTCAATATCATCAACACTAACCGCCAAATTCATTAGAGGCCATACTTTATATTTATTTTTTTGCAAAGCATGGGTTGTAAGATTAATTCTTGCTAATGGGAAATCTCTCATAGCAGGATTTTTGTTATTTAAATTGCCTTTGAATCTTAATACAGCTTCTCCTTGTTTATAACCATTCTTAGCTAACATATTTTTCCATTTTTTTAGTTGCTCATTTTTAGGAATATTTCTGCAAGGACAGGGTTTTGAGCTTAAAGCCAGATTTTTAAATTCATCAGAATTACAAGTGCAAACATAAACTGCATTTTTTTCTATTAACTTTTTAATATATTTATAATATAAGTTGATTCTTTTTGATTGGATAATAAATTTAACTTTGTTATTACAGAGCCATTTTGACTCTTCTTTAATCATCTTATAAGCTGGTTTGTAAATGTTTTCAGGATTTGTATCTTCAATTCTGATATAAAATTTTCCGTTATATTTTTGGGCATATAAGAAATTTGGCAATATAGCAAGTACATGTCCTATATGCAATGGACCACTTGGCGATGGAGCCATTCTTGTTATTACCTTTTTTGGTTTTGCATTTGGTAAATCAGGAAGGCCATCTCTTGTTTCTCTATGACCTATTAAGTCTTTTAATTTCTCAAATTCTGTTTTTTGAACATCCAACTTCCAGTTATTAATCTTATTAACTATATCTTGAACTTTTGGCAGTATTTCTTTAATCTCTTGTTTTTTTAAACCCTCAATAAATAAACTATTTATGACAGACCCTTCTATTGCTTTTCCATTATGTTCAATAGCATTTTTTAAAGTGTAAGCTTCTATGATTTTTTCTTTCAGCATTTTTTAATTTTGGTAATAAGTTATTTAGGTTTAAGTATTAATTGGCTGATGAATTTTATATTAGAGGATTTAAATAATTTATAATTTTTGTTTATAGTTAAGGACTTAAGTATCCTCCAACCTTAATTATTTAATTAAATTATCAATCAAATTATATATCATTTTTTATTATTTTTAATAATCTCTTTTAATTTTATATAATTAATCTTTGTAAATTTAATAACCTTTTCAGCATATTCTTTATCAATAACTGTTCCATAATATATTATCCCGTTTCTAAAGAATCTTAATTGATCTGCAAATTGTACTTCTTGTTCTTTAAATCTTAAATTTCTTAAATAAGAAACTTCTGCTTCATGGGCACCAAAACCAGAAGCATTATATCCATCTAAAAGCATTTTTGCTCTTAATAACTCTGTCAAAATATCATAACATTTTTTAATATAATCATTAGCATTAAAATTATTAACTCCTATTTTATTTATTAGTTCTAACAAATATTTATAACTATTTTCAGCTTCTTTAATCAAAAATTCTGCTCTAGATTTGTTTGGACTCTGTTTTTTGACAACTCCTGATTTTATAAACCCCTCAAAATTTTTTATAGCTCTCATAATTCAATTCCTCCATAAAGTATAATTCCATTAAAAATATTTTCCTTTAAATTTTTATGGATATCTTTAAAAGAGTGATAAAAATTTATAAAAATTTTTCTTTCAAGGATTCTTTCAAAATCTTTTAATTCAACTGATTTTTCTTTTCTTCCTATTACTGCTATATCAATATCAGAATTTATAGTATCTTCACCTCTTGAATAACTTCCAAAAAGAATTATTACTGCTCCCGCAAATTCTTTTTCAAGAAAATCTGCCAAACCAGATTCATAAATAAGTTTTAAATTATCAACTCTTTTTAACTGCATTACTTTATAGGTATTATTTAATTCAATAGACCATCTTTTAGAATCCTTGTCTTGACTTACTTTTATAAATCCTCTTTTTTCTAGTTCCGGGAGAGCTTTCATAACTGCTGGCTGTGAAACTTTTAAATAATTAGATATTTGCCTTTGATTTAAAGAAACTCCAGATTTTATAAAAAAAAGTCTTAAAATTTCTTGCTGAAGATTTGTTAACTCTAGTTTATATATATTTACCATAGTTAATATATATTAACTTAACTTAATATTTAAATCTTTTGGTTTTTTAAGAATTATTAAAAATTAGCACTAAAAAATTATTATTTCAAAAATCCGTTTTAAATTTTCTAATTATTAATTTCTTTTTGCATTTCAAGATTAAGCTCTTTTAATTCTTTTATCATTTTTTATTTCTTTTTGAATTCCACATTTGGCAAGTTTTCAAATTCTTTATCACCAGTAACAAAGTAATATCCATTTTTCAGAGAAAACATGTAGCCCACAGCATCAAAAAACGAGATGTTCTGTTTTTTATGATTCTTTCTGAATTTAATAGCTTCAATTAAAATTTCCCTAGTTACTGGGAGAGAATATCTTTCTAACTTTTTAAACCAATAATCTGCAACTTTCTCTCCTTCTTCTCTTAAAAGAACTGTATAAAATTCTGCTAGTGTCAAATCATTTATAATAAACTCTGAATTTAGATATTCTGTGAATTTTGGATTTCCTTTTGAAATTTCTACTAATGCGTATGTGTCCAGGCATTTTTTTACTTCAACCATCCGCCTTCTAGATCATTTCTTGCCTCTTTTATAATTTGTCCGGTTGATTTCTTGAATTTAAAAGAACCGAATAATTCTTTTAATACATTATCTTTCTTTGCAATATCAATTATAATTGTTTCTTCAGGTTTTAAATTCAATTTGTCAGCAGTTTCTATAGGTATAACTACTCCAATTGAATTTCCCCATCTCTTTGTTTTAACTTCTATTGCCATTGTATAACTATAATGTATAATTATTATATAAATGTTTTGTTTTAAATACTGTTAATCTAAAATTGATAATCTGCAAACCGCTTAATTTTACGAGAATAATTATTATCATGCCATTTTTTAAGAAATTCTTGAGAATATCTTCAATTTACTATAGACAAAATAATTTTTGTCGCCAGTTTGGTTAGAAGCACCAGTTTTTAATTTTTCAAATATCCTATTCAAACCCAGTAACACCATCAATTTTTTCTTCTTTATCAATTTTATTAATATCAAGTTTAAGTTCCTCTATTAGTTCTTCTTTAGCTTCTTTTTCTAATTGTTTTTTATTGGCAAGTTTTTCTCTTGCTTTTTCAAGAGCATCTTTTTCAAAAGTTTCTATTTTTTCTCCGAGTTCATTTTTCATTTCTATATCTTCTTCCAACCCATCTAAAAAATTTTCCCTATTTTCTTCAAAATATTCATACAAAAAAACATATATTTCATCTAGATGCTTTTCTTGTTCCAACCATAACTTCCTGCCGTCATTCAGGTGTAGGAGAGGAAGAAAGCAAGATATTCTCTGTTCTTTTTCTTTTCCAATTAATTCAGAATAAGTCTTTTTTGTTATTTGTGGTTTTTTTAAAGCATTCAAAATCCTGGCATAAAGCTGTTTTATTCTGTCCTTTAAGTCTATTCTTTTCACTTGAGGGATATCAACTTCTGCAAGTTTTTTAGCTCTTTTTATTGAAACCTCTCTTTTTATTCTTTTAGTTTCAGTATTAATTGCTTTGTTTAAAGCAGCCATTAATTCTGGCAGAGTTACTTTTCTCAATCTTGATAGAGGAGTTTTTGGAATCAAAATTGGCAAGTCTTCTGCATCAATCTCAATTTTTTCAATAGTTTTATTTTTCTCTTCTTTTTTTCCAAATAAAATTTCATCTATACTTCTTATGTATTTATTAAGCAGGAATTCTGATTTAATTCTTAAAAGTAATGAAGCAGCTAATAAAACCTTGCTTGAAATATAAAAATCCATCTCTTCAAGCTCTTCAATTTTTTCAAAGTATTTATTAGTCAATAAAATAATATCAATATCCCAGGGGTCTAGTTGGTTAGAATTTATTAAATCATAAATAATTGCCTGCCAGCCTGGTTTCTTACTAGTTATTACATCATAGACCTGATTTGGATTTATCTTTTCAACTTCTGTTAGATTATCATCTTCTGTTTCTTCTTCTGGCAAAAATTCCTCAAATCCCATTTTTATAAATGTTTTAAGTAATCGGTATATTTAGATTTATCTTGTTACAGTAAGTTATTCGTTATACATAATAATAATCGTAGCTCTTTTGTTAAGCTAAATTTAAGTACAAGTTATTAATTTAATTGTTAATAATAAACTTAATTAGTTTATAGTTATTCTTGATAACTGTCTGACTAAATTAAAATGATTTTTATCTACCGGTATGCGTAATTAACTGGCATTATTCAAATTACACGTCCTCCTATCAATCTATCACTTTTTTAAATACTAATTTTCAATGCCTATTATACTAGACAATAACGTTTATAAGTATTATTTTATTAATATATTAAACTAATAAATTAGATGTCATTAATAAGTTACGACAACCGAAAGGTTTATAAACTTGCTATTATTAATTATATTATCACCTCTTTTTCCCCGGAAGAGTCAGGACATGCTTTTTTGTATGACACCGACCCTTCTAGGGGTTTGAAATTTAGAGGTTAAGTTAAAATGAAATTACTGGAAAAAACGAAAAGTTTATTGAAAGATTATGGTTTATCAGTACTTATAGGTATAGGATTTGTTTCTACAACAAAAACTTTACTTGATAATACTATACAAACAAGAAAGCTCGATAATTCTAATTATGAGATCAAGTATCAAGGTTCTCCTATATCTTTATATGGATATGATGATAAAAAAGAAGGCGGTATAGATAGAATAGAGGAAATAGGAGTTATTCCATTTAAAACTGGTTTACCTGCATTTAGAATACAAAGAACACATTTGCCGTCCGATTTAGATTATTCTTGGTATAAAAATAGAGTTCTTGAATTAGGAAAGTCAAAATAATAATATTCTCTTTAGTTATTAACAAAATAATCCTGTCTAAAATCAGGCAATGTTTTGTTAGTTATTTCTTATGGTTTATTCAATAACAACCCTTATAAACTTCAACATCCTATACTTAAACATGGAAAATAATGAAAAGAATTTCATGTACGATGATTTTTCAGATAGATTGATGGTTTTCAATAAAGATAAGAATGAAAAGGTTGATGATAATCATATTTTTGGAGATTTTATTGTTAGTTTATCAGAAAGTGGTGAAGTTGTAGGATTAGAGATTATTGGTATTTCTGATGTTCTTAAAGAATATGATATAGATTCAAGTATATTAAATAATTTGAAGAATGTGGAGTTGAAAGCTGTTTCGAGAAAAGGAGTTATTTACATATACTTTAATTTAGAATCTGAAGTTGGGATGAAACCATTTAGTCAGAAGATTCCTCTTATAGTCTCCCTTGATTGAGATCTGTATCAACTTTGTTTATTTTTTTCAATAAATTTCTTTTAAAATTTTGAAAATTCTTTTTTGAGTGAAACGCATTTATTAATAATCTTTTATCTATACAAATTGCTATTACAATGAAAGTTCCGTCATCTAATTCATAATATAAATCATAACCCATA
This sequence comes from Candidatus Woesearchaeota archaeon, assembly GCA_964363655.1. GTDB lineage: Archaea > Nanobdellota > Nanobdellia > Pacearchaeales > GW2011-AR1 > ARS1285. The sequence goes on from CAYIJD010000039.1 coordinate 6,254, forward strand.
TCACCGTATTTTAATTTTCTCTTATTAATTAAACCAATTTTTTCAAATTTAGGGTAAGTTTCCTCTATTTTATTTTCTTCTGTTCTTTTGTGCATTAATGACCACTCAAAATACCTAGACTTTTTGATAACTTTAAAATCTATGTCTTTTAACCTTTCAATTATTTTATCTATTTCTTCTTTTTCTGAGTATGTTTTAGTAATCTCTTTCTTTATCATTTAAACAATTAGAAAAGAATTATTATAAAGTTATTGTTATATCGATATTGCTTAGAATTATGAAGTTTCAACGGAAAACTCCTAAATCTAATTCTTATTAATTATTAGTAACATTTTTATTATCAACGACAAGTTGGAAATCTTGGTGAAATAACTTTACAAAGGTAAGTAAATACATTATATCAAGATTTTGTTGATATTATTTTTTTAGTTTTTTAATAATTTTCAACATATACTAAAAGTATGTATACCCCTACATTTTTCTCAAAATAGGATAATTTTTAAACTTGTGGGGGTATAGTATATTATGAGAATTAGGAAAAGGCGTAAAGGAGAAAAAAACTATTATTATTTGGAGCATAATTTTAGAAAAGGTAAAAAAATTATTAAGAAAGAAAAATATCTAGGATCAGAAATCCCTGAAAATATAGACAAGATAAAAGATGATTTTTTTAAAGAAATACAAAGGGATTTGAATTTAAAATTAGAGAGTATTAGGGAAAATTTTCAGAAGGAATGGAGAAAAGTTCCCGAAAGCGCTAAAAAAAGAGAGTTAGAAGAAATCTCAGTAGCTTTTACTTACAACACAAATGCCATTGAAGGCTCTACAATTACTCTGGAAGAAACACGCGAAATAATAAAGGATAAAATAGCCCCAAAAAAATCTTTGAGAGATATAAGAGAGACAGAATCACACAATAAAGTTTTTCTGGAAATGTTAGAAAAAAAGGAAAAAATTTCTGGAAAATTATTGTTAAAGTGGCATAATGAGCTCTTTTCCAATACTAAACCAGATATTGCTGGGAAATATAGAGATTATATAGTAACAATTGCAAATCATTTACCTCCAGATCCCGAAATAATTGATAAATTAATGAGATCATTAATAAATTATATCAATAAATCTAAGGTTAATCCAGTTGAACTTTCTGCTCGCGCACATTACAGGTTTGAGAAAATTCATCCATTTGGAGATGGTAATGGTAGGATCGGTAGGTTATTAATGAATCATATTTTATGGTGTGTTGGATATCCAATGTTAATTATCGAGTATAAAAAGAGGGCTTCTTACTATAAAGCATTAAAAAATGATGAAGATAAGTTTTTAAATTATTTTATAAGAAGGTATATATCTGTTCATAAAAAAAGAATTAAAAATTCTTAACCCTCATGAAATCATTTTAAATAAACAAGAAAGATTAATTAAAGAAAGCAAGTTTTTACTTATTGCCTCAGCTCCTGAAAGAAATTTTATTAATAAGTATCTTAGGAGTTGATTATCTATCTAATATTCATTTAACTCTAAAAACTCAAATAAGAAAGGTTTAAAAACCATAGATTAATTAATAAAAATATTAAACAAGGAAAACAAAAGATTATATACTAATTAAACTTGCTTTCAATTAATAAAATTTATTTAATATTATCAACCTTAAAAAGTTAAATTAATTATTAAATTAAAATAAACAGCGAGAAACATTGATTGTAAGCTCGAATTTAAAATAATTAGTTATTAATTACTAGTAAAAAATAATAAATGTTACAAACAACAAAAAATTATAGGAGTTTAGCTGTCAAATAATCTAAGCTGTTGAGCCAATAACTGCTTTTTCTATATAAGCTATAGTTATTATTCAAGCTAAATAATTTAAATAATATAAAAAAAAATGAAAATATCAGAGCTAACTATTAGGCAGTCAAATGTCGATGTTGATGGTGTAATAGTAGAAATGGGAGAAATAAGGACTTTTGATAGATTTGGCCGAGAGCTAAAAGTTGCAAACGCTGTTCTTAAAGATGATTCAGGAACAATAAAACTGACTTTATGGAATGATGATACTAATTTAAATGAAGGAGATAAGGTTAAAATTCTTAATGGTTATGTTAATGAATTTCAGGGCGAAAAACAGCTGACTGCAGGAAAATTCGGAAAAATTGAAGTTGTTAGTAAAGGGAAAGGCAAAACAAAAGAAACTGAAAAAATAGAAGATGAAGAGTTAAAAGAAGAGGTAGAAGATGCAGAAGATTTAGAAGATACCGAAGAAGATGTTGAAGAAGAAAATTCTAAAGAGTTTTGATGAGGTTTTAATAAGATATAATTTAATTACCTAATCAAATTTGATTCTTGAAAACATAATCCTCTGACAAAATTTGGTTTTTTATTTTAATTTAGAGTTCTATTTAGGAATTAAGTCACATTTTTATAGAAGTAACAAAAGAAATATTTATAAACCCCCCTTTCTTAGAAAATTTATGGAAAATAATTATATAGAATTAAAACCAAGAGAATTTAGAGAGGCAAAATTTCCTAAAGTTAGA
>CAYIJD010000040.1:0-6405 GCA_964363655.1 Candidatus Woesearchaeota archaeon
TTAGTTTGATTTATTAATTCATTTGTTGTTGAAGTAAGATTTTCCTCTATTTCTTTAGGAATTTCTTTAACAATCTCTATTTTTTCTAAATCAGACTCTCCAAAATCATTAAAATCATTATCACTATTTTTGTCAATGCATGCATAATATTCTTCGAAAACTGTTGTTTTTATTTGGCAAGTATTGTTAATTATAATGCAAGACCCAAGATCTGTATTTAAAAATAAATAACAGGCATCTGTTTTTAAGTAAACTTGTTTATTATCACATCCTGTTAAGTCGCTTATTGCAGCAGTAATTATAGAATCTTTTTTAGCAGAGCTTGGGGTTAAGGTTAATTTTAAAGTCCCTATACAAGTTTTCTCCTTTGATACAGTCATTACATTAGATTCTATTGGAAGTCCTGAAAAAGTTACTGGTTTTCCTGAAAGAAACCCTGTTCCTCTTAATGAAACAACTTTTAAACTATAATCTCCTTGCAAATAATTCTCATTCATTTTATAAACAAAAAGAAAATTTTCAGATGCTCCTAGACTTAATGTGTAATCCATATTAACCAAAAATCTTTTTTCTTTTGTTTCTATTTTTCCAATTGATACATCAACGGGGTTTAATAAACCGTCATTATTTTTATCAACATAAATTTCTAAAATTATAGTAGAATTTTCAGGACTTTTAGTTTCCAGCGTTAAATTATTTAGAATTATATTCTCATTTTCAGCAATTAACTTTAAAGATAATATTTTATTGTCTAGAACTGGTTCTTCTGAATCATAATACCAAAAAAAACTAGGAATAACGCTCTCTCCTAAAGATACTTTTATTATGCCTTCTTTAACAATAACTGTAAATCCTGTATTATACAAAGGTTCACTGGCTTCATTATATTTTTGATTGTTATTACAATCTATAATTAAATCATAATTTCCTGGTTTCGGGCTTTCCCATATTTTTTTAGAAGAAAATCCAGAATTAGGTATTTCAGAATTTGTTATTTCAGTAAAAGAATCTCCATCATTCCAAGAATCTTTATTTTCAACAATTGATAGTTTAACTGTTTGTGAGGGAGTTTGAGATCTACATAAATAGTCGTTAATTCCAATATTACTTACAGCATAGATAATTTCTGCAGTAGTATAATTATTTTTACTAGTCTTTATGCTAGCACTAATAAGAAAAATATTTAACAAAAGCAATAAAAAAAATACAGAGTAAACAAACCTTCTTTTCATACTCTCTTTAAAAGAAAATGATATTTAAACATTGTTGCAATTTAAATATTACGATTTAAAATATCTTTTTATGCCAGTTTCTTTTAAATTGTAATTCTAATTAATTATTAATAAATTAATAAATGATGTAAGAATCTAGCTAGCTTCTTTTTAATTCATACTGTAAAATTAATTTGTATTTTGTGCTATTCTTTATGCCCAAACTTTCAAATCGATGAATAAATTACTTATTCTATACAATCTATTTTAATAATCTGCTGTTAATGCATTTAATTCTGGTGATTTTTTATAATATTTTATAGTAGTATGTCTATAATCTCTAATTCTAAAAATAGTTTTTTATTACAGAAAACTATTTAAATGGGTTTTAATATGAATAATAATGTTAAAAATAAAAAAGATTACGGATGTTATTGGAAAAAAAGTTTATACAGATAGTGGGGATTATTTTGGAGAGGTGGAAGAGGCTAATTTAGTTGAAAATAAAGTTGAGAGTTGGAGAATTAGAATTGTTAGTTCAATGGGGGCTTTTCTTGGGGGTGCAAGAGGAGTTATAATTCCGCATCAATTTATAAGAGCTATTGGTGATGTAGTTATAGTAAGTAAGTCTAGTTTACCTATAGAAGAAAGCATGGAAGAGGAAGCCTCTGATTTTTCTGGAGAAATTGAAGGAAAGGCGGTTATGTGAGTTCCTACTTTTGGCCCTGTTGATTTAGATAGATGAAGTTTGTCTAAACTATAGCTGTTTATTTATTCTTGGAAAAACTTATTTTATTACAAATAACTTAATTATTCACATCAGCAATATTTATAAGGTATTAATTATTAATATTATTAAATAAGTATTAATTAAAAAAGAGTCTATAATAATCTTAATTAATAAGATAAAGCATCTGTCTGTTAAAGTTAAAACTAGTTGTTTAATAATCTCAAGTAATAATAGTTAATAATAAAAAAGAAGCTATATAAAATGTCTTTATGTATGTTATCAAAAATAATTAATATTAAAAAGAGGTTAGAAAAGAAAAAATAAAAATGCCAGAGATCTTCTTACTTAATCCATATTTTGTAGATTTTATTCTGCCATTTGTCTTAGTGTTTACTTTAGTTTTTGCTATTCTTCAGAAAACAAAATTATTGGGGGATGATAAAAAACAAATTGATGCTATGGTTGGATTGGTTGTTGGCTTATTACTTATAGCTTTTCCATATCCTAGGAGTATTATTGTTTTATTAATGCCGTTTTTAGCAGTCGTGATTGTTATATTGTTAGTATTTATGTTGTTATATGGATTTATAGTTGGAAAAAAAGAGGGTGATGTTTTAGGTAAGTGGTGGAAAGTTCTTTTTGGAGCAATTTTAGCAGTTGGTTTAGCAAGTTATCTCATTTATATTGCTGGTTATTGGAATTATGTTAAGGATTTCTTTTTTAGCGGAAGCTACGGACAAATCTGGATTAATCTTATTTTAATTGTTGTTATTATAGGAGCTATTGTCGCGGTTATTAGAGGGGATAAAGGAAGTTAAAAAATTTTTAATTATTTTTATCAATAATTATTTAAAAAGTAAGTTAATAACATGAATTGCGTCTGGATATGGAATTCCATTAAATTTTTTTAAAGTGTCAATGATTTCAAAAATAAGTTAGGACTTTATTAATAATAAATTATTATGGTATTTTATTCTCGGTAAAACTTTTTTTATTATTTAGCTAGTATTAACAATCGAAATATATATAAACATAGTTTTTCTTTTATAAATATAAAAAAGGTGTAAAGTAAAATGCCAGTTGGATATGGGGGATTTTTTGGGTATTCAATCGGAGATGTTTTAAATAGATGGGCGGATTTTGGTGTGTTTGCTTATGTCCTGCCTTTTTTAATGGTTTTTGCGTTGGTTTATGGAATTTTATCAAAAAGTAATATCATAGGAGAGAATAAAGGAGTTAATGCAACTATTGCATTAGCTTTTGGTTTATTAGCATTACAGTTTGATTATGTTTCAGGATTTTATGCAAGTATTTTTCCTTACGCTGGAATGGGGTTAGCTATTTTATTAGTTGCGTTAATCTTACTTGGATTAGTTGGTGGTAGAACTGGAATGGCAACTAATTGGATTTGGTTAGGAATAGGGGTTGTTATCTTTTTATTTGTGTTAATTGGATCATTAGGAGATACTTATTGGTTAGGAGGCATAGGATATAATTTAGCAGATGCAGCTCCTGCTTTACTAGCCATACTAATAATCTTGGGATTAATGGCATTAATAATTTGGGGTGGTGGAAAGGGTAGTTAGTTATTAAATTAGTGAAACTGTAAAGTTAAATAAACTTTCAAGTAAATTATTATCTAAATTTTAACATTAATAAATTTAATTTTAGACCTACTCTCAATAAAGAGTTAAAATAATTATAATTAAGTGTGTGTAGTCAAGTAATCAAAATATCTTAGAAGAGTTTTTAAACATGAAATCGTGATTAATTTATAAATAAAAATCATTATTAATAAAATACTTAAATTCAATATAAAAATGCCAATAGATATTTCAGGAATTTATTTTTTTATGCCGGTATTTAGTTTTTTATTTGTATTTTTAATAGTTTATGCTGTTTTAGGCAGAACAAAAATTTTGGGAGAGTCTGGATTTGTGAATTTGTTGGTTAGTTTTATTATATCAATTATTTTTATGAGTTTTTCTTCATTAGAGTTATATGTCAAAACAATTGTTCCTTGGACTGCTGTTCTATTAATAACAATTTTTTTAGTTTTGTTAATAGCTGGAATGTCCACTAAAGAACTTGATAAAATTATGACTAAAAAGTTTGCTTGGTCTGTTATCATAATTTTATTGGTTATTTTTTTAATTGCTGCAATAAAAGTTTTTAATCCTGTTTTTCATCCTGATTTGATTATTACTTCTGGAGAAGGAACAAGTTTAATAGAACAGCTTACTTATTCTATAGATGGCAGAGTTGCTGGAACTATTTTGTTAATTGTAATAGCCGGAGTTGTTTCTTGGGTTTTAACGAGGAAGTAATTAGGATTTTTAATACGTCTTACAATAAATCATAAAAAAATTTTTTTGTGCACAAAATAAATTATTAATATAGTTGTTAATAAGAAATTTATTTATGGTTGTTCTCGATAAATATCTTGTTAAATTAAAAACCATTATTAATTAGGAAGTATATTTAAATGATTTTTCCTATAATCATTAATGCCAAAAAAATTTTATTTGGATACGTCAATTTGGTTAGATTTTTATGAAAAAAGAGGTGAAAACGGCGAGAATGCATTAAAGCTAATTGAGAAACTGGTTAATGAAAATAAGATAATCTTATATTCTGATATTATAATTAGAGAGCTAAAAAAATTGGGTTATAGCCAATATGAGATATATGAAATTTTTAGAATAGCTAAACCAAACAACATTAAGAAGGTTCATGTATATAAAGAACAAACTGATGAAGCAGAACCTATTGCTTTAAAAAAGAAAATTCCAAAAAGAGACGTTCTTCATGCAATTCTTGCTAGAGATAATTAAGCTTATATCATAACAAGAGATAAACATTTTCAAGAAATTAGAGAGATAATTATTCCAGCTTTGCCAGAGAATTTTATTTAATCCCCATTTCCTCTTTTAATTCATTAAAAAATTCTTCTCCAACTTTATGCAATTCTTCATCGGTAGTTTTTCTTTTTGAGGTTCCATACAATCTTCTAACTCTTGCCAAAGCTTCTTGCTTCTCTAATTCTTTAATCTTTTCTCTAATAGCCTCTCTGATAAATTCAGTTTTAGTCGTATATCTATGTTCCTTCATTGTTTTTTCTATATCTTTAAGAAATTTATTTTCAAGTCTTATCGTTACCGGTTCCATTATAATACTATGTAGGACTATGTATTTTTAAGGTTTTCTATAAGCTATTGGTTTTGGTGAGGAAGTAACTCTATTACAATAATCTTTAAATTTATTTTAATTTTATATTTATGATGATTTATTTAGGTTATCTTGTTAGAGGGGAATTCTCTAATTATTATAATAGCTTATTAAAGGAAATTTCTTCAAAATTTAATCTAGAAGGTTTATTAAAAAAATCTAGGATTCCTCATATAACTTTTAAGTCACCATTCGAGACTGATCATTATAAGTTGTTAGAAAATATTATAGATAATTTCTGTAAAATAAAAGCTCCTCCTGATTTTAAAATCGATAATTTTGGTTCATTTGATAAAGAGGTTATTTATTTTAAGGTATTTGCTTCTGATGAAACTAGACATATAATAGGAAATCTGCTTAAATGTCTTCAAGTTATTCCTAATATTTCTTTTAATGAATATGACAATGAGAATAAAAAATTGCACATAACTCTAGCGAAAAATAGAGAAACATCAAAAAGTTTTAATGATGTATGGAAATATGTTTCTTCTCTAAATTCTTATTTTATTCTACCATTTGATAATATTACAGTATTTAAAAAAGAACAAGATAAAACAAAAATTCATAAAGTTTTTGAGTTGTGGTGATTATTTTTATATTGTTATATATAATTCCCGGGATTATGATAGGTTTTTGGAATTAACTATCGCGGAAATTCTGAACAAATATTATCCTAATCATCAGAATTTACGATAAAACAAGGCTTATTATTTGAGGTTACCTCAAATAATCCTCAAAACTGGGGGATTTTTTTGATTTTTTTCTTAATTCTTCTTTTTTGTTAATAGAAGGAGTTTCAGATTCAGTATTAGTTGATTCAAAATTTTCGGTTGGAGAAACTCCTGTTATTTTCTGCAGTTCTCTAATATTATCTGTTAGAGGATCAATAATTTTTGAAAAAGTTCCTTGAGTTGCTTTCATTTCTTTTGAAATATTTTTAATATCCTCCCCATAGCTTCCTATTTTTCTAATAATGGCAATCTGAAGTTCTTCTAAAGTAGATTCTATTTTTGTCAGTCTTTTATCAATTTCTTTTATTTTTTCTTCTGAATGGGATTTAAACTTTATAACATTATCAAGTTCTTTTTTAAGTGATTTTGTTTTTTCTTCTATTAATTGAGAAGATATATCATTTATTGTTTCTATATCTGTTGATTGAGGGGGTTGATATTCTTGATATTGGTCTTGATAAGGCTGATAGCTTTGATATGGAGTAGGAGCATATTCTTGATATTC
>CAYIJD010000040.1:6415-8609 GCA_964363655.1 Candidatus Woesearchaeota archaeon
TTCTGAATAGTGTTCAGCTGGAAATTGTTCCTGGATTTGTTCATTTTCTGTTGTTAGTGGTTGAGTTCCAAGGGATTGCTGCATTACTTCTGAGGGGTTTTGTGTAGATTGTAAAGGTTGCATTGATTGTATCTGCCCCTGTTGCTGTTGGTATTGAGGAAATTTTTGAAAATCAATTTCAGCTTTTATTTCAGATTGTGAGAGAACTTCGTTTATTTCCTTTGGATTTATTCCTTGCTCTTTTAAATTTTGCATAATCTGAGAACTAGGTACACCTTGTCTTTTCATTTCTATTATCTGATCTAATAGGGCCATTTTTTTCTAATTAATTTTTTCTATTAATATTCTATCGTTAAATTTATTTTAGTAATATTTTTTATGATTATTTGGATTATGATTATTGAGCTTTTTATTGTTCAATCTTAATTGTTTGATTGCCGTTATCTTGCCCATTAAAATTTTTATTAATTCTCTTTTTTTTCTTAATCATCTTTTTTATTATTTTTATATTTAATTGATTATTTCAGCAATCTTAAATTATTTTACCTATTTTGATAATTTAATTATTAATAATTTTAAAAGTTTATTGATAATATTTAATTTTCTATCTTAGGATGTTGTGATTTCGGTTCCTCCAAACTTTCTTGCTTGATTAAAATGTCAAATTAAAATATAACCTCTTATTTGTTCATGATTAGATGTGATTATTATTTGATGATATTTAAAATATTTTAATTTATTTTAATTTATTTATTTTTTACATCTTTTAATTTTCTCTCTATCATATTTTCAACATCCTTTATTCTTGCAAATTCTAAAGGTTGGAATATTTTTGATTGGCTTTCTAGAATTTCTAATTCGCTTTTTCTTGCAAGATTTGGCATTTCGTTTATTATTCTATTAACAAGTTTTTTTAATTCTCTTACTTCTTTATTTAGTTCATTAATTTGGTTTTTAATCTCGAAATTTTGTTTTTCAAGATCTTCTTTTATTGAGATTAAGTTTTCTCCGATTAATAAAGCTCTATCTCTTATAAGCCTGTGTTTTTCTTCAACTTCATTTAATCTTGTTCCGAATTCAGCAAGAAGCAGATTTATTGGATCTATCGATGTAGTTTGATCAAGCATTTTTTATAAGCCTTATTTAGTTATATTGTTCTTTTAGTGTACCTATAATATTAGATATTAGCGACATGAACAATCAAAATGCGCTAATTGATAATCCTACTATATCTAATATTCCGGATTTTATTAATTTTATTGAAAAGTAAATGAATATTAATACATTTATGAGTTCTGATATTATTGTCAACGGCCTCCCAATTTTTATTGTTCATTTTACGTTAAAGCCTTATATATAGCAAATAATAAAAGTCCTATTGCTATTAAACTCCCTATCTATGATAATATTTTCAAATATATAAATAACTTTTTGTATTTTTTTGTTGGCATTTCCTCTTTTTTAACTATTTAAGACTATTAATAAAGACATTTTGGGTTTAAAATTGTTGTGATTTTGTTTTTTATTTTAATTTAAGATAAATATTGTTGTTAAACGAATAAAACTAACCTGGTTTAACTATACTTTCAAGAGATAATGAAGTTGGTTGTCTATAAAATTTAAGCATGTTTATAATATGGTTTAAATAAGTAAAAGCTGTAAAAATAAAAGAGGTTTAGGATTTAGACCATAATTTAAGAAAGCTATAATTAATTTGTATGTTTGTTTAACTATATTTTATTAAAAAATAAAACTTAATTCGCTATCTAATAAAATATAAAACACTAAAAACACATAAATTTTTATAATACTTATGTTTATTTTTAAATAATTAAGAGGAGAAAAAAGAGGAAAATGTTATTTAAACCGGGGACTTCATTATATTCTTATGAGGTTATTAGAGAAGCTGGAACAAAAGTTTTATATGTTAATTATATGGGAGCGAAGTTTGTCCCTAACCTAGCTGAAAATGCAGAAGTTATGGCAAGAACCATTGACTTATTAATAGAAACTCCAGGAGTTGCAAGAATTGTTTTTGTACAACAAAGAAATTATAGTTATGATGCACAAGAAACATTTACAATACAAGAAATCGCTAATTTATATGTCTATCTAACTAAACAAGAAAAGATTTTATCTCCTAGTAAATTGTCTATTTTAAATAAAGGTAATTTAGGAAAAAGATATAATGATG
>CAYIJD010000041.1:0-7930 GCA_964363655.1 Candidatus Woesearchaeota archaeon
GATATCCTCAAGCAGTTGATTTAAGTCCTTTAAGAAGATTAACTATGACTCTAAGATCAATTGTTCATGGAAGTTACGACAAATCCTTCAATAAAAAAACAAAGATCGAACAGGCTTTGGCCGATGAGATAATTAAAGCCTATAACAAAGAGAATGACAGTTATGCTATGCAAAAGAAAAAAGAATCTGAAAAACAGGCTGATTCTGCGAGGTAAGGCTTAGTTCATTAGATATTTTCAACTAAGCCGCGAGGTAAGATAAGTTTAAAAATCTGATTTCTTTATTTTACTATGAATAATTTTGTTAAAGCTATTTTATATGGTCTTTTGGCTACCTTTATTTATCATTTGGGATCTCTTGTATTTAACAATTTTCAAGTTGAATCTTTTTTCTATCTTCCTCCTTCTGGTTATCCTGGATATGATATTTTGAGTGTAATACTTAACTTATTTGGATTCCCTGCTTTTTTTGTTTTGATTTCATTAAGTTTATACAATGTTTTAAAAGCAGGTCCTAATAATCTAAGATGGAAGATTCCTCTGAAAAATTTTATAATGTGGTTAGTTGTTTTATTAATCTTTATTTTATTAATCTTTAATTTTTTAAAAATACCATTGTTACATTTTGGAGGAGATTCTAAATTTTTTATCTTACTTACTTTTTTTAATTTTTATTTGCCTTTGTATATAACCGGAATTATTTTTTCAACATTTTTTTCTTTAAGTCGTTTTTTTGAAAGTAAAACTTTATTTATAATATCCTGGTTAATTCTATTGTTACATTATCTAATATAAAAATTTTTAATTTTGACGTTGAGCAACCAACTTTTTTTATAAGATAAAATTAACTAAATATTTATTTCTCTTATTATTTCCTTTAACATCTTAGGATTTAAGCTAATATGAATTTCTCCTGTACTAGGTTTTGATAATAAATAACCTTCTTTTATTAAATTTAAAATTTCTTTTTTAACTTCTTTTAACAAATGAGGAGGAAAACCTTTCATAGCATTTCTAATTTCAGTATGCCTTCCTCCGATATATCTATGCCTGAAAAGTTTTTTCAAGACATCTCTTCTTATTATCATAATTTAACATAGTTATTATTGATTTTTATATCTTGTTGATTTTATAGTCTTAACAAGGAGAACTGTTTTATCTGTAGATGAATTGTCTATCACAAATTACTATAAAGGATTTAAAATCCATAATAGGAAAATATATAAACCCTTTTTAATTATTATATAAAATGGAAAAATCGTCTTTTGTTTTAGTTTTCGGAAGTTCTCCTTTTATTAAGGTTCTAGATTTTTTTCTTACTTTTGAAAGTTTTGATTATCCGATCTCATTTATAGCCAAGGAAGCAGAAATAAAATGGGAAACTGTTGATAAAATAGTAGACGTTCTTATTAAAAAGAAAATTATAAAAAAAACTAGAAAGCTAGGAAAGGCATGGCTTTATGTTTTAAATAAAGAAAGTGATTTAACAAAATTATTGCTTGAAATAGATATGAAAATTTCTGAATTTTTCATTAAAAAAGAAATTGAAAATCAGAAAATTGAAGTTAATTCTGCGAGGTAAAGTTTATTCTCCAAAAGCAACTATCTAACTACTAAATAAATTAAACAAAAAGGTTTTTAAACGATTTTTTGTATTGGTAATAATTGATACAATTAAATTAGCTCAAAAAAATTAAGAGAAAAAATTAACTTCTCTTATCTTAATTAATTTATAAAATATTAATCAATTTTAATTATAAAATGCCAAGAAAAATTTCAAAAGAAAAAATTAAGTTAATGTTGAGGCTTTATGGTCGAGGACTTTCGTGTAGAAAGATAGCTAGTCAAACAGGAGTTAATCATATGACTGCTTATGGCTACACTATATTAAAACAGAGAATTAATCCAGAAACTAATAAAACATTTGTATCATTAACGGAATATTTTAAATATCTCTCTAAACAAAAAGGCTTCAATAACAATTATAAATATCGAGTGTATCTAGACAAAATGAGACAGAGTAGACCTTTAAATAAAAAATTAAGCGGGTTAATAATAAAAATGCTAGAAGAAATGGATAAACCTCAAAAATGGCTGGCTTATCAAATAGGAGTTACAAAACCCTATCTTAATGATTTTATATCTGGAAGAAGAACTCCAACTCAAGAGACCGCAGAAAAATTATTTTCTGTTCTTCAACTTCCTTACAAAAATTTAGATGAATTACTAACTAATAATAATTAAAAAATTAACTAAATATATTACTAGACATAAATCATTCCCAGAGAATAAAAAATAATTATCACATATCATTAGTATGATTAATTAATCGATGATAAAACTAGCATTGTTGTTATCTCAATTAAATTATTAACAATCAAAACTGAAAATTAAAGTTTTTTATTATGATTAATTATTAATAATCCAAAAACTAAATAAAGATTTATGATAAAATTATATTTTATAGAATAAATAAATTATTAAAACATGGCAAAAAAAGAAACGTCCTTAGAAAAAATAACAAGGCTGGTAAAAAATCAGGAGAATATTAGGAATATAGCGACGAGTGCGCATATTCATCACGGAAAAACAGCACTTACAGATAATCTGCTTGCAGCAGCCGGGTTGATGAACGAAAGACTTGCGGGCGATTTAGAAGGAGGAATGGTAACCTGGCAACATGCTGATGAACAAGAAAGACTGTTGACTGTTGATTCTGCAAATGTTTCTATGGCTCATGAACTAGAAGGAAAAGAATATTTAATTAATTTAATTGATACTCCAGGACATGTTGATTTTTCTGGAAATGTTACAAGAGCTATGAGAGCTATTGATGGAACGATAGTTTTGGTTTGCGCTGTTGAGGGAATTATGCCTCAAACAGAAACGGTTATGAAACAAGCTTTGAGAGAAAGAGTTAAGCCGATTTTATTCATTAATAAAGTAGATAGAATGATTAAAGAACTTAAACTTACGCCAGAAAAAATGCAGGAAAGATTTAAAGAGTTAATTAATAGTTTTAATTTGTCAATCGAACAAATTGCAGAATCAGAATATAGAGAAAAGTGGAAAGTTAGTGTCGCTGAAGGAAGCGTTATTTTTGGAAGTGCTAAAGAAAATTGGGCTTTATCCGCAAGTTTTATGAAAAAAAAGGGTATTGGTTTTAAGGACATTATTGATATTCACGAAAAAGATGAAAAAGAAAGAAAAGAATGGTTTTGGAAAAATGCCCCCTTACATGAAGTTTTATTAGATGCTGTTGTAAAACATCTTCCAAGTCCAGTTGAAGCCCAAACATACAGAATCCCAAAAATATGGTCAGGAGATACTGAATCAGATTTTGGAAAAGGATTAATTAGTTGTGATTCTAATTCAGAACCCGCTTTTGTTATTACTAGAACTATTATTGATTCAAGAAGCGGAAAAGAAATTTCTGCTGGAAGATTGTTTTCAGGAACACTAAAACCAGGAATAGAAGTTTATCTTAATAATGAAAAGAAAAAACAAAGAATTCAGCAGGTTTTGGTTTATAATGGAATTAAACCAGAGCAGTTAGAAGAAGTTCCTGCTGGAAATGTTCTTGCTATTACAGGAATAGTTTCACAACCTGGAGAAACAATTACTTTACAACCACAAGAAACTTTTGAAAACATTAAACATATTTTTGATCCAGTTATTACAAAATCTATTTCAGTAAATAAACCTCAAGATCTTCCTAAACTAATAGAGGTTTTGAAAAAAGTTGCTAAAGAAGATCCAAGTATTCAAATAAAAATTAATGAAGAGACTGGAGAGAATTTAATCTCTGGAATGGGGGAACTTCATTTAGAAATCGTTGAAAATAGAATTAAAACAGAAAAAGGAGTTGAGGTTAAGACTTCTGAGCCAATTGTAGTTTATAGAGAGACTGTTTTAAAGAAAGGACTTAAAGGAGAAGGAAAATCTCCAAACAAACATAATTTATTTTTCGTTGAAGTTAGTCCATTAGAAGATTCTGTCTATCAAGCAATTAAAAAAAGAGAAATTAGAGAAGGCAGAACAAAAAAGAAAAATCAAGAGTTGTGGAATAAGCTTTCTGAGCTAGGAGTCAGCAATGAAGAAGCAAGACAGTATAGAGATATTTACAAAGACTGTGTTTTTTTAGATAAAACTAAAGGAGAGGTTCATATAGGTGAAGTAATAGAAATGGTAATGGATGGGGTTGAGCAAGTTATAGATGCTGGTGTTTTAGCTAGGGAGCCTTGTGCAAAAATGAAAATTGGTTTAATTGATTTAAGACTGCATGAAGATGCGATTCATAGGGGTCCTGCCCAGGTTTATCCTGCTGTTAGAGATTCTATGAGATCTTCAATTAATACTGCTACTCCTATTTTATTAGAGCCTGTACAAACATTATTAGTTGATGGTCCTTTGAATTTTATGGGAGAGATAACAAAATTATTGCAGAGCAAAAGAGGTCAAATTCTTGATATTAGACAAACTTCAGGACATGTTGATATACAAGCGAAACTTCCTGTAGCAGAGATGATTGGATTGGCAAGTGATTTAAGATCAGCTACTGAAGGAAGAGGAAATTTTAGCATGATTGACCAGTCTTTTGAAAGAATTCCTTCTAACTTACAACCAGAAGTCATAAGAGATATTAGAGATAGAAAAGGATTGGCGGAGAATGAGTAGATACTTTTATTTTTTATCCAAAGGATTTTTAATTTCTTTTATTTCATTACCAAAAATATCAAGATAACTACCAAGAGAATAGCCAAGACCTCTATAAAATTCCATATATTCATTTATTGAGAAGCATCCATATTCATAATCTTCATGTAATCTGTCCAAGTTAACCTGTTTGCTATTTACTAAATATCTATATAGATTATTTTTTGGAAATCTTTGTACTCCTTCATCAATTATTGTATTATAAGGGACCCCATCAATTATAACTTCAATATTTTTCTTTGTATCTCTTATCTTGTTTTTATTTTTCAGGTTATTACTAAAAAATAAACCTTATTTAAACCTTTTTGTTTTAATTTGGCATTTAATGTTTTTCTGATTTGTGTAGAGCTATAAGATGACGCTAAAAAATTTAATTAGCAAAAAAAAATAAATTAATTCTAGCTTAAAAACTCAAAAATTTCTCTTTGTTTATGACTATTAAGTGAAACGTGTTTTTCACCTGTTGAAGGTTTAATATTTAAAAATCCTAAATTAACTAATTCTTTAACAGCTAGTTTAGCTTCTTTTGTTCCTCTTAAATGGTCTGGCAAAGATTTTTGTAAATTTTTTATTTCGGTGTGTCTTCCTCCCCAGATATTTAAATTGACTAACTTTCTAAGAAATCTTTTCATTATGGCCTCTTTTAATTCCATACTAAAATAAATAAAAAATAATATTTAAATCCTTTTATCTCAATGGAACATTAACGTTCCAAAAAAGAAACATTTATAAATCTATGTCTATTATATCAAATATCAAATATCAAATATCAAATATGGAAAGCGAGACTTTATTTAGAAAAGCACTTGGAGATACGCCTAAAATAAGAGTATTGGAATTTTTAATAGAAGGCAGAGAATTAGATTACAGTATAAGCAATATTGCTGAGGGAGCTGAAATTGGAAGAACTACTTTATTTAGAATCTTTGACGACTTATTAAAAAATAAGATGATAATTCATACAAGAATTATTGGAAATGCTAAATTATATAAATTAAATGTTGAAAATAATTTTGTTAAAAAATTAGTTGAGATTTTTGATGAGGTAATTTTAGGCAAAAAAGTTATTGTTTAATGACTGAAAATGAGTAGAATATTTAATAATTTTGCTTTACAACTTTCTTAATACAGACTAAAAATTTTTATAAAACATTTATAAATAAAAATAGTTATTAGTAATTATGTATGAAATAGTTACTAGAAATAAAAGAGTTGAAAAGATATTAAATGATTATATTGATAAACGAAGCGATATAGTTGACAAACTGAACAGATTAAAAGTAAATCCAAGAAGAGAATGTGGTGCTCATCCATTATATGGAGAATTAAAAGGAAAATGGGCTTGTTGGCTCGGATCTAATATTAGAATGGTTTACAAGATTGATGATATTAATAAAGTAATGGTAGTTGAAAAGGTAGGAACACATAAAGTTTATTAAACGTTTATCTTTCTAGGTTTTACCTCTTTTCTTTCAAGTTCTTCACTCTCTCTAATCATCTCCATAGCCTCTTTATCTTGCAATATCTCAATTGTTGATTTAATACCTTGAATCTGTCTCATATATTCATCTAACCTTTCCATAAATTCATCTAATTCTTCCTTGGTTATATAAATCTGATTTTCCATGATATCTAATATGATATACTTAGTATTCATAGTACACTTAGTATATTTATATAATTTATGGTTTCTGAAAATGAGTAGATAATAATATCTAAAAAACTCTTCTCTTGAAATTTTGGCCTGACGATTAAGAATTGTAGTTATTGTTCCAATAGAAATTATTTCTTTGTGATAGGAATTGGAAATGTTTTCTTTTCTCCTCTTATATAGCCACTTACTATTACGTGTGTACCTTTTTGTGCTTTTATTTCAAAACCCATTTTAAGAAACGCCTTTAATACTCTTTTTGATTTAAGACTTCTAATATCCCTCTTAAAGAAATATTCTCTTAATCATAAATGGCTTGTTCATCAAAAACCTAATTTTTATAATTTTTAAGTTGTGTCTTTAAAATCACAACCTTAATAAACTTGCAAAATATAATTGTATTATGGAATTAAAAGAGGTTGATCAGAGGTTAGACTTACAAAAAATACAGCTTTTGTTGCAGTTAGTTGATAGTATGGATATTGTAGCTAAAAAATTAGAAATTTTTTATAATAAAAAAAATTCTGAAAAACTTAATAGTTCTAAGACAGAAATTCTAAAATTTCAAAAAAAAATTGATGAAATATTAAAATAAATTTAATAACATTAATTAATAGTTTAACTAAAAGTAAGATATCAGAAGTTAGATTATACTATATATTATTTATAATTAATAATAAGTTAAGATAATAAAAAGATTAATAATAAGCAAAACGTTTAGACTCTTTAATTAACAATTATATTAAAAAAATTATTTCAAATGTTAATATTAAGACAAACTAAATTTATATAAAATGACTGAACTAATAGATAACATAAGGCGGATAAAGGAAATATCTAGAGAGATTTATGTTTTCTCCAATCAGTTTAACGCTTTAAATAAATTTGGTTATGAAGAAGAAAGAGAAAAATTGCTCTTAAAAAATACGATTACCTCTCTAATCGGACAATTAAAAATACTCAATAAAGCTATTCCTAGTTTAGTTAATAGATTAAGCTTATATTCTAAACTTCCTTCTTCTAATTTAAAAATAAGAGACGAAAAATTATCCAGAGTTAGCTATAAACCTGAAGAAAATGAACAGATATCTGTAGTGATTAGTGATGAAGATAAAGCAAAATTTCTAGAAAATTTAAGTAAAAGCAGACTTTCTATAAAAGAGCTTAATAAAAAACAGGAAAAAATAATTGAATATGGAAAACCAAATCCTTATGCAAAAATATCTAATTATTTTTTTAAAAATTATTCTATTAAACTTGTTTTAAAAGGTTATTTTAAAAATTTAAATAGAAATCTAAGAAAAATAAACTCAAGATTTGTTGTTGGAACTTATGTTTCAATGATTTTTTTTACAGGAATTCTTGCATTATTTGCCTCTCTGATCTTATTCATTTTTTTATTATTCTTTAAAATTAGCTTTTCTCTCCCTTTTATCACATTAATTGAAGAATCTTTGTTACTAAGATCTTTAAAAATATTTTGGATGGTTTTTATTATTCCAGCTATCTCTATGGCTTTTTTTTACTTTTATCCGATAGTTGAAGCAAATAATTTAGGGTTAAA
>CAYIJD010000042.1:0-7462 GCA_964363655.1 Candidatus Woesearchaeota archaeon
CACCTGCTTCTGTTTCAACTATTTTTGTTTTCCTTATACTATCAAGTATGGTTGTTTTTCCATGGTCAACATGACCAGCAACTGTAATAATTGGAGATCTTATTTTTTCCATTAAAAACTAATATAAAATAAGGTTAAAAACTTTTGTGAATTTATAACACGAATAAAAAACAGTAATTTAGAAAGGTTTATAGCAGAAATTATCATTTTTATTAACAGTAGTTTTATTATAAGGATTGTTGTGAAAAGCAGACTGAAGAGTTTGAAAACAAAGACAAAAAGAGGAAAAACAAGCTAAAAAATAAAAAACTTAAAAGAAATAAAAAAAGAAAATTAAATAAAGATTAAATTAAATTCATCCAGCTAATATCTTCGCGCTGATTAAAAGCCCTAGCCCCAGGAGTATAAATATTAAATTAATAATCAATTTGTTTATCTTTTTTTCTTTAAAAATTTCCGGAGTAAGATCAGAAATTGCAATATATAAAAACCCACCTGCTGATAATGGTAGTAAGAAAACTGCCTGGTCTTTTAATGATAAATAAAAATATCCTAAAACCCCCCCTAAAACAGAAGTTAGTTGAGCCAAAAAATTATAAAAAAGAGCTTTTTTTCTTGATAAACCCCCATAGATTAAAACTCCTAAATCACTTATTTCTTGTGGAAGCTCATGAATTAAAACTAATAAACTTGTTATAAAACCAAATGGAATTGAAATTAAAAAAGATGCGGCTATAATTAATCCATCAACAAAATTATGTATAGCATCTCCGTATAAAAGCAAATAGGTAAATGGATGTTCATCACATTTTCCATCATGACAATGATGCCAGTAAAGCATTTTTTCTAAGAAAAGGAATGAGGTAAAACCAATTATAGTTATTGTTGTTGTTTGTATTATTGTAAGTTTTTCAAGAGATTCTGGAATAAAATGAAAAAAAGCTCCTCCAATTAAAGCCCCTGTTGTAAATGATAATAGAAGAATTAATATTTTATTGTTATTATAAGAATTAAAAAAGAAAATTAATCCGGCAAAAGCCAAAAGACCGTTAATTACAGTTATTATTATAATCCAAGTTAATATCGACAGCATTTTTATACTATAATTATTTTATAAAAATAAAAAGATGAATATGTTTTTAAAGTAGTTGCTTTTAACTTTTATCATAATAATCTTTAAATACCTTTTAACTTTGAATTAATTATGAATATTGAAAATTTTATTCCTAAATATTTATGGGAGATTAGAAATTTTTGTGTTGAGGATTTGGCTGGAATATTATATAGCTGCGTTGAACATGATGAGCCGAGAGAAAATTTTGATTGGGTTAGTGCGGAAGCTTGGATAGATAAAAACCCTGTCGGAACTTTAATTGATTTAACTAGAAAATTTTTATTTCTTACTGGATATCAAAAATTAAGTGAGGATGGATTTTCTTTACCTAAAATTGAAAAAGATTGTTTCTCATTTATTTCTTCAGATGAAGTAAAGAGAGTTGCAAATAAATTATCAATCTTAAAAGATGAAAAATTTTCAGATTTAGTTGATAGATTGGGTAGAGAAGAAAGAAGAAAATATCAGAAAGAATTTATAGGAAGAGATATTTGGGATGAATTTTATCAGAGGATGAAGTATGATTCTTATCTCAATACTGTAAATAACTTCTTAAAATCAAGAGGGTATACAAAAATAATTTTTGGTTGATTAATCTATTACATTTTATAAATTTTCTTTTAACTTTTCTCTAACAATTATCTCATCTTCAGGATTAGTAATGCCATACCATCTATCATCGGTCGGATAAATTTTCATTACAATCTCTTTATTTTTTATTAAATTTGATAGTTTAACAGGAAGCAGACATTCTATTTTTCTATCATTTTTATATTTTTCTTTAAATTGCTTTAAGATTTCATCTAGTTTATTAATAGTTTCTGGAAATAAAGCAAAAATATTCATACTGCACATATCCCCTAAAATTAGATTTTTTTCAGCTAAATTTATTTTATCAACGTTAAAAATTTCTTCTATACCAGTTATATAGGAATTTTCTATTTTAAAAATACCTCTGTTAACTTTGCCTGTCTCAGGAAGGACTTTTTCTAATTTATAGCCCAAAGTAGCGTTTTCCTTGTTTTTTTCGTATTTATTTTTTAATTTTTCTTTTATTAAATGATTAAACAAAAATTTAAATGAGTTTTCCCCATAAATATCATCTCCATTACATACAATAAATGGTTCTTTTAATAAATGAAGAGCCGAGCATAAAGCATCAACAGTGCCCCAAGGACGATCTCTTTCTTTTTGATTATATTGTTGTAAAGCATAAAATACAGGAATATTTTTATATGAACTTCCAAATTTTTCTTTAAAAGGCAGTTTTGTTTTTTCTCCTACAATAAAAATTATTTTATTAAAACCGGCAGATAAGGCCTGTTTTAGAGAATATTCAATTAGAGTTTCATTATCAGTTATTCTTGCAAATTGTTTTATCCTGCCTTGAAATCTAGATGACAATCCAGCAACCATATATACTATTGCTACCATTTTCCTGCTAAAATAATCAAAAACAGTTTATAATTATTTTGGTATAATCAGCATTTAAATAAACGTAAAAATATGAATTTAATTAATCTTTTATAGTTTAGCATAATAATAGTATAAGACATAAATTTCTTTTTTAAAAACTACAAATTAATTAATTATTTTTAATTGATAACTAGTTAGGGGTTAGTTAAAAACTTTTTTTTCTATAAATATTAGTTTAGAACATTATTAATAGTCCTCACTAATTAGCTCTTATTTGGAGATAATATAATTGAATAAATATTATTTAGAACTCATCTCGAAAACACCGCTCCAATATTTTGAAGGATTTTTTATATAGGAATTACAGCGCGCTATCATCATTTTAGTAGGTAAATCTAATTTGTTTAATTTAAGCGTTTCTTTAAATTTATCCCTAGCTAGTTTGAATTTCCTTTTTGTGTACAGAGAAAAAGCTTCTTCATAAAATTCAATAAATTTTTCGTCAGTATTTGTTGATAGTTCATAAATTGTAATTGGTTTGGATTTTCCTTTTACTTTGACAACATCTAATTTTCTAAATTTAAATTTATTTTTAACTAATCTATAAGTTTCTTCCGAAACAATAATGGAAACTCCGTAAAATTTTGTCAGGCCTTCAAGTCTCGATGCTAAATTTACTGAATCTCCTATAGCTGTATAATTAAATCTTTCATTACTCCCTAAATTTCCTATAATCGCCTCTCCTGTATTAATACCACAGCCAATATTTATTTCTGGAAAATTTTGTTTTTTCCATTTTTTCTGCATTTCTTTTAGTTTTGTTATTTGTTGTAATGCTGATATGCACGCGAAATAAGCGTGTTTTTTTTCTAAGAGCGGCGCATTCCAAAAAGCCATTATAGCATCTCCAATAAATTTGTCAACAGTGCCATTATTTTTCATTATTATAGAAGTCATTTCTGTAAGATAAATATTTAAAATTTTAGTTAGTTTTTCTGGAGTGGTTTTTTCACTAAAAGACGTAAATCCTCTTATATCAGAGAAGAAAATTGAAATCGTTCTTTTAGAACCACCAAGCTTAATTTCTTTTTCGTGTTTTGCTATTTGAGATACTAAATCTTTTGATATGTATTTGCTAAATGTGTCTGTCAAATAAACAGAATGTTTTTTTTGTTCGTAATAAAAAAGGCTTGAGCCAGTTGCTGTGAATATGAGCAAAGATAAAGGGACAAAGAAAAAATCTATCACATAATTAAATTCTCTAAATAAAAAAATTCCAATAAAAGAATATGTTATTATTATTAAAATAATTAATGGAGCAATATAGAAAATCTTTATTTTAGATATAAAAAACATTACTGAAAAAGATATTAATAAAACTAGAATTGATATGCTGATTTTTGATTGTTTTTTTAGAAAATTGTCTAAAATTATATTTTGGATAATATTTGCATGGATCTCAACACCCGGCATAGCAGTTCCTTCTGAAGTTGGAACAAATAAATTATCTTGTAGAGATGGAGAGGTAGCTCCTATAAGAATTATTTTGTCTTTAAATATTATAGAATCAGCAGACAAAGCTTCATAAAAACTAATTGAGTTAAATGTAAAAGGTTTTCCAGCAAAATTTATCATATATTTTTTAGATTCAAATTTAATATCTTCATTTGATGATTGTCTATAAATCTCAAATGCAAATGGAAGCTCTTTATTATGGTTATTTGTTATAGACCTTACAACACCATCAGAATCTGTTATAACATTTACATAGCCATGTTTTGTTTTAAATATAGGTTTTAATAACAATGAATCTGAAATTTCTGAAGCTAAAACCACCTTCTCTTTTTTAGACAACGTGTTTTCTAATTCTACGTCGTTTTTTGACGGCTCAAATAGAGATATATCAACCCCTATTGATTTTGCATTATCTATATTATTTATTAAATCAGATAAAATTTTTCTATCCCACGGCCAACGCCCCATTTTTTGCAAACTTTCATCATCGATTTTTACAATCAGGATATTATCCAATGGAGCTTGGTTTCCATAAAGTTTATCAGTTATATCTGGCCTAATATGAGAAAACGCATCAATATAAATTAGAAAAAAGAAAATAATCATTAAAATAAGGAAGATAGATACATTGAGAAAATTGATTTTCGTATTTGGCTTTTTCATGATTAATCATGAATATTCTTTTATTAAAGCCTTTACTTTTATTATTTCTTTTGTAAGTTTGATTACTTTATTTATAGGAGGTATAAATTTAGGAGCCTTTGCTTCAATTTCAGATATAGATATTTCTCCATTATCAACTTTTTCAAGAAATAAATCAATTTCAGATTCTTTTATTTGTCGTTGAGATATAATTTCTCCTTCTTTTGTTGTTTTTTCTATTTTTATCATTTTAAGTGCTATATTTATAATAATCGGATTTTTTTCAATTGTTTTTTTTCTTAAGGATTTTAGCCGATCTAAAATTTTTAGATAATTAGCCAATATCTGCTTTTTTTCTTGTAATGTCAATTCTCTGGAAATTCCATTTTCTATTACATCATTTTTGTCAATAATAAAAGCAATCCCTTTATATTTGTAGTCTATATTTCCATCTCCAACAGCTATTTTATTTTCTGAAAGAGAAAAGCTTGTTCCTCTAACAGAAGCTACAGAATTGGCAGACTGAGCAGTATATTCTTTTACTCCAAATAATTTTGTGAAAGTATTCCAAGTAGAGCCTTTTTCCTGATAAATTTTAGGGTGCGTTTTTTGCAAGTCCGATATTTTTATTTTGGTGTTTTCTTCTAAATTAATCACAACACTTTCATATAGAACGACAGAAGCTTTTCCATAAGATAAGGTTTCAATTATATCAGATTCTGATAACCTAACTATTCCTGAGACTGGAGCATCATTAAGATTAACTACATTTGATTCAACATTTAATTGAGCTGGAATTTCAGAAGCTCTAAATAAAATTAAATATAAGGCTATTAATAAGATTATTATAGTTAAAAAAACATATAAAAAAATTTTCTTTTTTGGTTTCTTTTCTTCCATTAAATATATAAGAAAAAAGATTATTTAAAACTAGTGGATACGGATGCTGTTAATTGAATAGATAATGACTTATCTAACTCGCTTAATTTTACGAGCATATCTTTAGTTTATTATCAGTAAATCTGGTTTTTATCACCAATTAGCTTAACAGAATCTGAATTAATGCTAGTAACAACAACCTTCTTAAACTACATTTCTTTTATTTTATTATGAGGATTTATTATGGAGGAAAGAATTAAAGAAAAAAATTTGAAACTTTCTAAAACAAAAATTGGCTTAGAAATTCATGGTTATATAGAGACAAAAGAGAAGTTATTCTGCAGATGTGAGAATTTTCATGATATGAAAAAAATTAAGCCGAACACCAATACCTGCCCTATTTGCACTGGAATGCCTGGAAGTAAACCAATGTTGCCTAACAAACAAGCTATTGATAAAATCCTTCAGATTAGTTTAATGCTTAATTGTAAACCAAATTTAGCTGGAAATAAAAAATTTTTAATATTTCAAAGGAAACATTATGACTGGCCAGACATGCCTTCTGGTTATCAGAGAACAATTTCAGGTGCTTATTCAGTTCCAGTTGCTGAAAAAGGAGATTTTTTAGGAATAAAAATAAGAGAGGTTCATTTAGAAGAAGATCCAGCTGCTTGGAATCCTGAGACAGGAAAAATAGATTATAATAGAGCAGGAGCTCCTCTAGTTGAAATTGTCACAGAACCGGATTTTAAAAATTCAGAACAAGTTGAAATTTGGCTAAGGCAGTTAATTTTAACATTGTCTTATATAAAAGCATTAAATAAAGATGCCGGAATTAAGGCAGATGTTAATGTTAGTATTAAAAATACAGAAAGAACAGAGATTAAAAATGTTAATTCTATCAAAGAAATAATGAAGGCCATTAATTATGAAATTAAGAGACATGAGAAAGAAAAACCAATAAAAAAAGAGACAAGAAGATGGAATTCTGAATTAGAAATTACAGAATTAATGAGAGAAAAAGAGGAACAAGCTGATTATAGGTTTATTCCCGATCCTGATCTCCCTGTAATAAAAATAACAAAAGAGAGGATTGAAAAAATTAAAAAAGATCTTCCAGAAACTCCAATGGAAAAACTAGAAAAAATTATTAAAAAATATAAAATAGATAAAGAAAATGCAAAAATTCTTATTAAAAACTTGGAAATCGCAGAATTATATGAAAAAATTATTGAAAAAATAGATGCTAGATTTGCTCTTCCATGGATTACTATAGAATGGTTTTCTGTTCTTAATTATAATAAGAAAACAATGCATGAATTGGAGATAAATACAGAACATTTTATAGAGATTTTAGAATTATTAAAGGAAAATAAAATAACTCCCTTAAAAGCGAAAGATATAATGAGGAAGTTTATACCAAAAAGTTTTTCTCCAAAAAAATTTTTTGAAGAATCTGAAAAAATAGACAATCTTCAAGAACTAAGAGAAATAATTGAAGGTATTTTAGTTGAAAACAAGAAAACTGTAGAGGATTATAAAAAAGGCGAGAAAAAAGCATTTAATTTTTTAATGGGGAAGGTTATGAATGCAACTAATAAAAGAGCAGATTATAATATAGCAAGGAAGATTTTGGAGGAGGAGTTGAGAAAATAATTAATTATAACTTGATAATAGCTATTTGGTTATATATAAAATTAGAGGTATAAATTGTTAGTTTAATTATTAGTATTAATAAATTTAAAGAGTTTAAAGGCTCTATTCCCAACAACTATGGAGTCAAATTAAAAATACTATTATTAATTAGCATGTGTAATTAAATTAAAATAATATAAATTTTAATAGTTAGAAACTTCTGAAAAGAAAACAGAGTAAAATTTGTTAATTAAGATTTAA
>CAYIJD010000043.1:0-1101 GCA_964363655.1 Candidatus Woesearchaeota archaeon
TCTAACATATTAGAATGTTTTATTTTAGCTATTTTTATTACATCTTCTATTGAAGCATTCCCTACCCTAAATTCAGAAATTTTTTGAGACCCTTTTTCTAAACTAAATTCTTTTTTTAATAACTCTGATGTAGGCGGAGAAAAAGCATGGACACTGAATGCTTTTGTTTTTTCATTAACATCTAACTCTACAGGAACTTTCATTCCTTTAAACTCCTTAGTAACCTGATTTACGTCGGAGATTACCTTGCCTATATTTATGCCCATCGGACCTAGTTGCTGAGCAATAGATGGCCCTGGCTTCATGTCTCCTCCATCAATTAATAATTTTATTTTCATTTTTTTATTTATTTTTATTAATTTTAACTGGTTTATTTATTATAATAGCGCTTGTTATTTTTATGAGATTGTTTAATTATTATTAATAGCTTTATTAATTTTCTATTATTTTGCTAAAAATTAATTATTATTTAAACTTAACTACTAATTTATTATGAATGATTATGTAGATTTTTTATTATTTAAACTAGATTTATTTAGGTTTTTTATTATTTAATAAAAACTAATAATCATCTGGTATTAAAGTTCCTGAATATCCTTCATCTGTTTTAATTTCTGGGGCGCCTTCTAATGGAGTTTCTGATTCTGTTTCTTCCTTTTTTTCTTCCTCAGTTTCTTTTTCTCTTCTAATTACCTTGATATTGTCTAATTTAACTGTAACTGGAATTGGAACAACAGCTGCTAACAAGGTAACAACTGCTTCTCCTTTTGATTTATCGACCCTTATTACCTTTGCTTTTTCTTTTTTAAATGGCTCCCCTATAATTTCAACTATATCTCCTTTTTCTATATTAATTTCTTCTAGAACGGGTTCTATCATATTCTTTATTTCATCATAACTTACTGTCTTACCAACAATTCCTTTTACATAAGGCAAGTTATAAGCTGCTTCTTCTGCGCTATCTCTGTCTTCTGCCTCTAAAAAAATATATCCCCTTAAACCATGAGGTCTTGCTAATGAGAATACATTTAAGTTTTTCTTATGAATTTTTTCTGAAATTAATTCTAAGGCACGATCTTCTTTATTCGTCGTTACTTTTAT
>CAYIJD010000043.1:1111-6892 GCA_964363655.1 Candidatus Woesearchaeota archaeon
GAATATCTGGCTTTCTTTAATTTCAGGTTCTTGATTAATTAAATCTTCGTCCATTTTTTAATTGTTTGTTAATTATTTGCTCTTATTAATTTTTATTAAATTGACAGCTTCGATGTTAGAGACAGCTGGCTGTATTACTAGCTAGACTAATCTTGATTTTTTATTCGTAATGTGATCTTATTATTAATTAATATTTAATAATTCATTTAATTGTTTTAACATTGTTTAAATTATTTATATTAATAATTGTTAACTTTATTTATTTAATTATATTAGCTTTAGGTTTCATCTAATATTCTAGGATTTTTGAGCCATGCTTCAAGTTTTTCCTTATAAAAATCTTTTGGTTTTCCATAATCGTAGCGCATAGCTTCTAGAGCATATAGAAAAAAGTGCATTAGAGGATGGTTGGTACAATGATTGTCAAGTAATGTTCGTTCATATTCGTTTAAAGAACCAATTTGAACTTGTTTTTGCATGAGCTCACGAATTTCTATACATGACGGTGGGTTTTTTTGTAACATTTTAATTATTGTTTTTTTATCTTTTTATCGATATTTGTTAATCAACTTATTTAATTGTTTTAATTTAGGTTTTATTTGTAAACTAAGCCCAACTACCTCTTAACAAATTAAGAAGTAGTTAGTATTATTTAAAAGTTATAGTTTATAAATGTTATGATAATCCAAGATAAGTCATTGCTAAATTTATCGCAAATCCTACAACTCCTACTAAACCAAGTCCAATTGCGGATATTTTTGAAATTGTTGTGAACTCTTTTGCGTCTGGTTTTTTCAAAAGATGCCAGACTCTTATCGCTTGGTTTAGATAAGATTTTATTTTTTCTAAGACCATCTTATTTATTAATTAGAATCCAGAGTTTTTAAGGTTTTTGAGTTTAAACTATCATCAAAAAGATTATATTCACAAACTTCATAATTTATATCAGAATTTTTAAAAAATCTATCAAAATTATGTAACCAACCAAATAGTAAAAGTCCTCTTTCCCCTTCTTTTAAAGTTTTATTAATATTTTTATATACTAATGATTCTCTTTTTCTATTTATTATATTCAATATATTAGGAAATTTTTGGAATTTTAAAGCTAGATTATAACAAAAATAATTTTCTGTAGTTTCAAATACTCTGGTTTTATTTAAATAATCTAAACAATCTTTCATTCCACTTTCTTCATCAGTTTTCAGATTATGTGAAGATGTTCTTTTTGTAATGGATTCTAAATAAATCCTATCAAAAGGTTCTTGTTTTTGTATATATAACTTAAATTCCCTCCATTTTTTATCTATAGATTTTTTATCCTCTCTGATTAAATCTACTAAATTTGGAATTTCTTGATTGATAGAATCTTCAATTCCAAGATCAATAATCGTTCTCCTAATTTTATCTGTAACCCTTGAAACACTATAAACATGAATCATCGGGTAATGAAGCAAATATCTCATGAAAAATCGTTGTAATTGGGGTTTTTAAAGTTACTGGATTAAAAATTCATTTCTGTATGTGAAAAGTCCTCTTACAAACCAATACATTGAATAAAGTTCAAATGCAAATGGAAAATATCCTAAATAACCTAAAAAGGGCATTTCGAAAATTTTGAAGAAGCCTAAAAAAGGAATATCATAAACCCATTTAATAATGGAATAATAATTCCAAAATTCCCATAAAAATCCGAGGATTATTCCTGCTAAAAGAAGAGATAAAGGAACTGTGAGATTTCTTTTTTTTAGATGGCCTAAAATACTTGGCTGGTTATTAAGATAGTTTATAGGATCCAATAAAAGAAAAAATCCAAGCCATACTAAAGGGAAGGTAAATCTTGGATAGATGACTGGAATAAAAAAACATAAAATTCCTATAATAATCATTGAATACAAAAATAGTTTAGTTATTCTATATTTTTTTCTTAGTTTTATTTTATCAAATAAATTTATTGATTTTATTAAAGAAGTAGTTTCAAATAAAGCTGGGAGGACTGTTGAAAATGAGACTATTTTTAATATCCATCTTTCTCCTGTTCTTAATCCTTCTAGTCCAATATACTCCCAATTCTGAATAAATATATTAAAAAATTCAAAAATATACCAGAAAAATATTGAAAGAATAAATAACCCTATAAAATGATAAAGATGATTGTTTATAAGAGAGTTTTTTCTTATTTTGTAAACAATAGCGTCTATTAAAAGTATATATGAGAACCAGATAATTGGAAAATACCAATTTGCAAACGGCTGTATTTTTAAAAAAAAATTAATCTCAACTAAAATAATTAAAATTACCCCTAAAATACCATATTTTTTGAACATGATTATAGAAGATGGGGCTAGTTTTTAAGGTTTTTTAGAGCGGTTTTGCTAAAACTATTTATTTTTAAAAAAAGAATTTCCTAAAAACTTAAGTATAGATATTTTTCTAGAAATTATTTTATAGGGATACAAAGATTGATAAATTTAAAGATGTTTAATCATTTCTAGTCAAATTTCTTGGATCAAGAGCCCCATAAGCCTTTTCTTCTGGAATAAAATTTAAAATTTCATCAGAAATATATTGTTTCAATTCTCGCTTCCAAGAATCGTAAAATTTTCTTGTTGATCCATCTTGTCAACCTAAATTTTTATCAATAGCATAAGGAAAAGTATTAATATAGGAAATAAATTCTAATAAATTTCCTGGTTTTATACTCATATCCTCAAAAGCTTTTAATGTATCTTTGTGTATTAGTAATCTATTGTCTTTAATAACCGCTTTAAAATCTCCTTCAGTAAAAGGCTCACAATCTTCAGAAGTTTCTATTAAAATATCAATTCCAGATTTTTCGTTTATCATTTTAAAATTTAGTTTCAAATTAATTGAGTTTTTAATCATTCCAAAAACTCAATTCCAAGTTCTTCTTCCATCTCAATTTGTTTTTTAATATCCTGCGGAAGTTCTCCGCCTCTAATTTGATTTGATTTAACTCCTGTAATAATAATCATGACTCTAATAGATTTTTCCATGTCTGGACTTATTTGCGCACCCCAAATCATTTTTGCTTCAGGACTTAATTGCTCTCCAACTGCTGCAATAATTGCCCTGGATTCGTCAAGAGACATATCATTCCCTCCAATAATATTTATAAGTGCGCCTGTTGCATTAGAAATGTCAACATCTAGTAAAGGATTAGATAAAGCTTTCTCAACTGCTTCTTGAGCTCTATTAGCAGAATCTGACTCTCCCATTCCAATTAAAGAAACTCCTCCATTTGTCATAACTGCCCTAACATCTGCAAAATCAAGATTTACTAAACCAGCTTTTGTGACTAATTCTGTAGTGCCTTTAACTGCATTAGTTAGTATTTCGTCTGCAACTTTAAATGCAGTTTGTAACGGTAATTCTGGAGCTATTTCTAAAAGTTTATCATTTGGAATTACTATTAAAGTATCCACCACAGATTCTAATCTGTCCAGACCATATTCTGCATTTTCTATTCTTTTTTTCCCTTCTATGGTAAATGGAAATGTTACAACCCCTATAGTTAAAGCTCCTTGTTTTTTTGCTAACTGTGCTATAACTGGAGCTGCTCCGCTTCCAGTTCCGCCTCCTAATCCACAAGTTACAAAAATCATATCGCTTCCTTGTAATTTCTTTTTAATTTCTTGCTCTGTTTCGCGGGCAGCTTCTTCTCCTATCTTTGGATCGCTTCCTGCGCCTAAACCCATTGTTAATTCCTTTCCTATAAGAATTTTATAATCTGAATTTGAATATAATAAATCTTGGGCGTCTGTATTAACTGCTATAAATTCTCCTCCTTTAATCCCAATCTCTTTCATTCTACTGATAGTATTGCCTCCTGCTCCTCCTACTCCAAATACCTTAACTTTTGAGTGTTGTCTTTTAATAAGTTCCTCTAATTCTTGATCAATTTCAGATAATTCGGGAGATTTATCAATCTTTAATATAGAGGGCTGGGATAAACCAGTTTTTATAGAATCTTTACTTCTAAAATTAAAACCTGAAAAATCCTCTCTTTCAAAATCTTCTTCCATATAAAAAAATATTTAAGTTAATATATAAATATTATTGCAGTAATAATATAGTTTTTTAGTGGTAGTTTTAGAGTTAATTAAATTGATTAGAGATTGGTTTTGAGGGTATAATAGATTAAATAAAGTTTTTTATAATATTTTTAGTTAAATTGTAACTATTTGCCCATTTTGCATAAGCCAACCATCCTTGAAAACTTTCTAGAAGCTTCTTGTAACTAATCTTTCCTTCATTAAATAATTTAATTTTATTTTTCATTTTTATAATATTTCTTTTTCTTAATAACTTAAAATAATAAAAATTTCTAAAACCAACAAAATCTATTCCTCTTGATAATGGAATTATTCTTGATTTTTCTGAATGTAATTCCAGCTTTAATTTTTCTTTTAAGAAATTATTAATTTCTTGTTTCCAGATTTCAAGCTGTGGTTTAGAATTATGCAAAATAATAAAATCATCAACATATCGTATATAATATTTAGCCATTAATTTATGTTTTACAAAATAATCTAGTTCATTAAGATAAACATTTGCGAAAAATTGACTTGTTAAATTGCCGAGAGGCATTCCTTTTCTATTTGAGTAATAATCTAAATTTATTTGTATCTCTCTCTCTCTCTCTCTCAATTTCTGGGTTCGCACAATTTTTTAATATTCTTTCAATTAACCAAATAACTTTTTTGTCTTTAATTTTTCTTTTAATTATTTTCAATAAAATTTTATGGTCAACTTCTTGAAAATAATGTTTTATGTCTGCCTTAAGAACAAAACAAGGAGAGGCGTTGTTTTTTGAAACTTTTCTTACAAATTTTTCAAATCTTTTTATTGCAAACAAATTGCCTTTTCCTTTTCTATTGGCACAAGAATCATAAATAAAACCTTCATCAAATATTGGCTCAATAATTCTAACTAAAGCATGATGAACAACTCTATCTCTAAATTCTGATTTTGAAATTTTACGGGTTTTTGGATCTCTTAAAATAAAGGTTTTTAGTGGCTTGGGAGAATAAGTTTGAATTTTTAATTCTTCATACAATTTTAGCAAATTTCTAATTAAATCTTCTCCAAATTCAATAACATAATCTTTTTTAGTCTTACCTTTTCTTGCTTTTCTCCAAGCAAGAATTAAGTTACTCATATTAAAAATAGGGTAATATAAATTATTGTAGGTTTTCATATTAACCTAGTAGGAGACTGAGCCATTCTGCCATTGCCGTCCGAGTTTGCAAGATGATCGTTGTTCGAGTTCAAGTCTAGATCATCGTTCACGTAAACCCTAACCAAACTATTAGCCAAATTACCTTCATATCACTATCACTTCAATTTTCATTTATGCAATTACTAATTGTTATGATTGAATTTCATGACTTAAAATAAATCTAAATAATGTGCTAGTAAATTAGCGTGTGGCCCAGTCTTTCTGCATATAAGCAGGGACTAGGACTATAAAGAAGAAAAATAGCTTTTTATAATTTTCCTGTTTTTAAATATTTTACAGAGTTATCAAATCTTGATTCAAGTTCAGATATTTCTTTTTCTTTTTCCTGTTTTAATCTTGACAAATAACCATCAAAAATTTTTGAACCGGCTTCGCCGGTTTTTACAACCACCCTGCCACTGCCGACCGAGCTAGCAAGATGAACGTCGTACGAAACCAAGCCTAGATCATCGAGCACGTAAACCCCAACCAAACCTTTATCTTTAGTATAAAGAGTTCTCTCGCCTTCTTTATCAAAAATA
>CAYIJD010000044.1:0-6566 GCA_964363655.1 Candidatus Woesearchaeota archaeon
GGAACTCAAAAAACCGGAGAAGTTGATTTATTTAGTTTATTAAAAAATTCTTTTAGGCAAAACCCAGATTATGTAATAGTTGGAGAGGTTAGAGGAAAAGAAGCATTTGTATTATTTCAGGGAATGGCTTCGGGACATTCTTCAATTGGTACAGTGCATGCAGATTCTGTTGACACTTTAATAAAAAGATTAGAAACTCCCCCAATAGAACTATCTCCAACTTTAATTAACGTTTTAGATGCTGTTGCTATAATGACGCATGCGATTGTTGGAAGAAGAGAAACAAGAAAATTAAGAGAGATAGTAGAAATTGTTAATGTTGACCCAGAAGGAGTTGCACTAACAAATACTCCTTTTATATGGAATGCTGGAGAAGATGTTTTTTATTTTAAAAAAGACAGCAAGGTATTTGAAAAAATATCAAAAAGGAGAGGGCTTAGTTTAGAACATCTTAATAAAGAATTTGAAGTAAGAACAAAACTTTTATATGAGATGCTGAGAAGAAAAATATTTGACTTTCATCAAACACAAAAAATAATTAACCAGTATTATAAAAATCCAGAAGTAGTTTTAGAGGCTTTTGGGATTGAATAAAGAGGGGTGGTTGGTTAGTAATACTATCTGACGATTTATGGATATAAACTTAACATAATTTATTTAGCTAAATCTTCTATTCTCTGTAATAATTCGTTCAATTTTTTCTTTGTTCTTCTATAAAGAATGATTGCAGAAACAAGAATAACAAATCCTAATACTATTGCTAGTATATAAAATTTTTGAATTATTATTGTAGTTAAAAAACCAAGCAAAGTTATTGTCCCAAAAGTTAGAAAGATTAGTGCTTTTTGTGATTCAAATTTATATTCTAAGTCTAATCTATTCTTTTTTAAATCAACTATCTCCATTTTATTATTTAAGTATTTCTCTAAGAATCGCTATAGCAATACCAACGAAGAAAGCAGAAATAATAAATAATAATAAATTATTATTTTGGATTAGATTTTCTGCCCCTTTTGAAAGGATTGTCGTTATTCCAGCTAATCCTATAATACCCAAAAATACTCCAATAAGAGATAATAAAAATTCTCTGAAATCAAATTTTGCCATTCCACCCTCTTTTTTAATAATGTTATTAAAGTTTTCTTCCTTAAAATACTTTCGTTTTTGTATTTTAAATGCCATTTTCACAACCTTTAATAGATGCAGATTTGAAAATCACAACCTTAATAAACTTACAAAATATAATTTTATTATGGGATTAAAAGAGGTTGATCAAAGTTTAAACTTGCAAAAAATACAGCTTTTGTTACAGTTAGTTGATAGTATGGACCTTGTGGCCAAAAAATTAGAAAAATTTTATAGCTCTAAGGAAGAAATTCTAAACTTATACTATTAATCCCAAAGATAAGATTAACTATTTAAAATGGAATCAAAAAAAACTTCTAAATTTTATCCAGCAGAAGAGTATTATCAAGATTATTATAAGAAAAATCCTATAAACTATAAGATGTATAAGTATGCTTCAGGTAGAGATAGTTTTAAGGAAAGAGTTTTGGGGAGTAATTTATAAATAAAATTTGATTAGTATTTTTAGAAATTAACTAACAATATATTAAGAGAACTAGAATAATTTATTTTTGATAGGGAGTAATCTAAGCATATCAAAAAAAGCCCTATCTTTTTATATTACTGAACTGAATAAAAGTTTATAAGTTCCCCATCAAGCTTTATAATAATAACAAATAATAACTAAGATTTAAATTTTTGTAAAAATAAAGATGACAGAAAAAAGTATAGAAGAGTTACAAAAAGATGTTCAAAGAGCTTTTGACGCGCACGAAGCTTCTGCTTTCGTTCATGTAGCTCCATTTGCTGAAATGTTGAAAGATAACCCTAATAAAGCAATTGATATGATATTTGCGGTTTATAACAAAGCTTTAGATGATGCATATACTGAAGACGGAAAAAATGTAAGGGCTTTTATAGAATCGGTGGCTGGTGGACCTCACGAAGCTGTTCCATGCGCAATATATAATGCTGTTGGAGAAATTTATCCCTATCTAGATAGATCTCAAAAAGATAGAGCATTAAAACAAATTTTAAAAATTTTAGATTTAATAAATTATATTTATGTTCAGAATATCCACACTCCTTTTATTCGAGAGCCACTTTTACTATCTGATATTTCAATTTGTAGACTGATTTATTGGCCTGGTCTTGATGAGGGTATAAAATTGATTAATAAATATCAATCATTTGAGGAATTAAAAACGGAAACTATAGATGAAAGAGGTATTTTTAGAAGGAATTATGTTCTAAGTGATTTTGTTGCCGCTACAGCTTTAATGCATGGAAAATATTCCAAATGGGCAGAGGATTATATTGATGTTGCTAATCCAAATTTTTTGGACAGAGTCTTCAAAGGAATTGTTGCGGTAGATTTTGCAAGAGTCTCACAGGATAAACTAGAGGATAGAATTAAGGAATTTAAGGATGTGTGGCCTAATAAACTCTGTCAAAACTTGGATTCAATAAGATTGGAGAGGGATTGGGTTGATTATACTAAATTTATCTAAAAATGAAAAAAGGTGTTTATTAATTAAATTTAGGTTAAATATTAAAGGTAGGATAATATTGTTATAATCTTCAATGAAAAAAACCAAAAATTATAAAAAAACTTCTAAAGAAGAACTTAAGAAAATTCTAACTCCTATTCAATATGAAGTTACTCAAGAATGCGGAACAGAACCTCCATTTAATAATGAATTTTGGGACAACAAAAAAGAAGGAATTTATGTAGATATTATTTCGGGAGAGCCTTTATTTTCTTCTGTTGATAAATTTGATTCTGGAACAGGATGGCCCAGTTTCACTAAACCTTTAATTCCTAATAACATAGTTAAAAAAATCGACAGAAAACTCTTTATGACTAGAACAGAAGTAAAAAGTAAAAAATCCGATTCTCATTTAGGACATGTTTTTAATGATGGTCCTAAGCCAACAGGAGCTAGATATTGTATAAATTCTGCTTCTTTAAGATTTATTAGAAAAGAAGATTTAGAAAAAGAAGGTTATGGAAAGTATAAAAGGTTGTTTAATAAGTAAAAATGATAAGCGGGGGTTGATAATAATTTTTGATAACCTAATAAAGTTATAAGACGGGGAAAGACTTACCATCTTAATGATGCTGTTAAGCCAACGGGTGATAAAAGCCAAATTTACCGATAATAAACTAAGATGATTCTAAGAAATTACTAGAAATATTAATTATCCTCGTAAAATAACCTAATTTTTGGAAACTACCTTTTAAGTTAACAATACCTATTCTTTTATTTTATAATGAAGTTGTATAATGTCTTTTGATAGTTTGCTAATTTTTAACAAGATAAGTTTAGATTCAAAATTTTCATCATAGAATAATTTAACCCCCTTGCCAAATATTAAAGGTTCAATATCAAGATAAATCTCATCAATTAATTTTTCTTTCATAAAAGACGCATTAAGTTTTCCACCACCAACAATAAGGGCGTTAGAAAATCCTTTCTCATTCAGTATTTTTAAAGCCTCTTTTGGAGATTTAACAAAAGTAAAATTAGAGTTATTAACAAATTCTTTACTCGTAACTACGACGGTAAATGGATTACCAATTTTATTAAATTCATCATTGGCTTTCATTATTTCGTAAGTAATACTACCTAAAACTATCGCCTTGAATTTTTTTGCTGTTTTATAATAGCTTTTCCAAATTTCATCAGACCAAGGAGTCTCGTTGTTTTCTTTTGCTATATACCCATTAACACTCATAGCCAGATATAAAATTACTTTCATTTTATCTTACAATTTTCAGTTTCCTGTTTTATAATATTCTCACAAACTATTTTTTTATTATCTTCTATAATAAACGGCTGAAGTTTTAGATTTTTTATAAACTCAAAATCAACTTCTCTTATTCTTCCGTCGGATTTTTTTTCTGTGTTGGTAAAAACTGCCTCTCTTAATTCTCCTGGTTTTAAATCAGGAAAAATAAAAAATCCTTCTCCAGTTATTTCATCTGTATTTAAAGGGATTAATCTAATAGTGGGGACCCTTTCTGGATTATTTCCAACAGTTAAAATAAATCCATTTACGCTAAACCTTCCATTATTTTTAATTTGTAATTTAAACGCTCCAACCTCACAAAAATAATCACTGATTGTAAGAGAGGTTTCTTCCTCACAGCTTGGAACCGGCTCTACATTCGCAATTATTTTTAGCCATGCAAAAACAGCGATTGCCATTGTAATTGCTATAGCAACTAAAATAACATAAGATATCATCAAGCTAACTGCTTTTTTGTTTTTTAAAAGAGCAGTTAAACTATTCTTATTTTTACAAACGCTTTTTTTTATTAGTTCTTTCATTTTTAATAATATCTATCTATTAACGATTATTTTTAATCTTTATTAAATATTCTTTATTACAATAATCCATAAATTATAATTTTTATATATGATTTAGCAATTTCTTTTTTTACTTAATGATTTATATTAAAAGATTAGGCAGTATGATTTTTATTCCTATGACTCCTCTTGATTTTTTAATGTTTAGATTAATCATTTTTAATTTATCATTATTTAATTTTTAATCTGATGATTTGAAAGGTGATTTGATTAAAACGCTTTATATTTGATTTTATTAATATCTTTAATAATTTTTATTTTGGTAGCTGATAACTTAAGTTTTATCTAGTATTTTTATTCTATCTTTTTTATTATCATTAGATAAAGTTTAATTTCTCTCGAAAAAAACCTCCTCTCCTCTTTTTTTAGCAATTATAAAATAAAACATTTCATTATCTCTTAATTCAAAAAGATAGTCTTTTTCTAATATGTTTACTTTTATAAAATTCTGCCCATTTATATTTTTAAAGTCGTCTATATCCGCCTTTCTTTTTTTAGAATAATCTTTATAAGTATCCCATCTTGAACCTCCAACAGTTATGCCTCCGGTATTTGTATGATTATATGTAAGAAAATTTAAATCATTTTTATCACCATAAACAAAACCTATATTAGCATTATCAGTTTTTTTTAAAAAATATCTCGCAATATCTTCTCCTGAAAAGGATTCGGATAAAGTAGTTAAGTCTTCTTTATTATATATCCCGTATTCCAATATTTTGTAGCTTTCTCTGTCTAAATCTTTGCTTAAATCATAAATTGTTTTAGGTTCTGGTTTAACTACAACATATGTGGAAATACTAGCCATTCCAAATAAAACCATTACAATTAAAATAGCTGCAATAATATAAAATTGGCCTCTTTTATTCATGAATAAAAGAAGGAATAATATTATTTAAGATTATGGTTTTAATGTAATCTAAAACATAATAAATTCTCTTCCTTTAGTTTATTGATGACATCTAAGATTTAATGAATAATTATATAATAATGGATTTTATTAATAATAATTGGTAGTATTGTTATTTTAACCGAGTCGGATTTTTCAGATAAATCAAGTAAAGAATTTATTAATTTTATGAGTATCAAAAACACAACGCAGACTCAAGGGTTTGCTTTGTTAGTATAAAAAAGCTACCTTAACACATTCTCGATTCTGCAACCCTTCAAGCATCTTAACTAGTGTTTAGGGCTGCTTCGATCAAGATCTGACCCATTTCGCAAAAGCAAGATCAAGAAGGACAAAACGTCAACGTTTGCGTTAAGACTTTTTAATACAAACTTCACGCCCCCTATCAACTTGCCTAAAGCTCGCTTGCAAATAGCGGAGAGCTAATCCGCCAGCTAGTCTGCATATAACTTAGTTATTATAGGTATTTAAGACTTACTTTTTTGCGCCTAAAAATATTTTTATTTGATCTTACTTTTATATTCGATAATTATTAATTGTAATTAACAACTCAATAAGAATAGGGTCCAAAGTGATTTCGATTAATTTTAAACGCCTCTGTTTTTGAAGAAAAAGCTTCCAATCTAGATTTAAGAAACTTGGATAAAATAGGTTGATTATTAAAAATAACTTCAGAAAGTCTATTTATTTCTACTTCAATAGGATTATCCGGACTAAGTCTCTCTCCTAAATAACATCTAAATTTTCTAGAAAAATGCAAAATCTCATGAATTAATGTTTTAATTCTTTCATTATCGCTTAATTCTTCGTTAATTCTTATTTCATAATTATATCCAAGTTTATTGCTAAGATAGGCAGTTCCATTACAATGATGAGCACATATATCCAATAATGTTGGATTTCTTTTCAAAAATAAAATTCCTTCGTAAATGCTCATATTAAATTAACTAACTTTAATTCTTACCAAATTAACTAAATCTTCAAGAGCTTTTTGATGATCTTGAAGAATTCTAGAATCAATTTTTTGCTTTAGTTCATACAAATAATTTGTTTTGCTTGGCTTTCCATCTTTTGTAAATCCATCTAAAATATTAATTTCTTCATCACTAACTCCAAATTGTTCTGCAACTATTTCAATTCCAGTTTCCTTGCCGATATTTTTAAAATTTCTGTATTGTTCACCGTAAGCGCCTACAAATATTGAATAATAATTAAAA
>CAYIJD010000045.1:0-6408 GCA_964363655.1 Candidatus Woesearchaeota archaeon
TTTTTGATCTTAATTTGTATGAGGTAAAAGTTTGGACGGCATTACTTTCTAGAGGAACTAGCACTGCTGGAGAATTAAGCAATATTTCTGATGTTCCAAGAAGCAGAACTTATGATATTCTTGAAACTTTAGAGAAAAAAGGATTTATTGTAATGAAATTAGGCAAGCCGATTAAATTTGTCGCTTTAAAACCAGAGGAAGTTATAGAAAGAGTTAAAAAAAATTTGATTGTGGAGGCTAATGAAAAAAATAAAAGACTTGATAAATTAAAGAATGAAGAAATTTTAAAGGAGTTAATTGGTTTGTTTAATGATGGAATTAAATTTGTTGAACCTTCTGATTTATCCGGAAGTGTGAAAGGAAGACAAAATCTTTACAACCATTTGGATATGATGATTAGAGAAGCTGAATCTACAATTACAATTGTTACAACTGCTGCTGGCTTAAATAGAAAATTAGAAGCTTTAATGCCTGTTCTGGAAAAAGCAAAAAAAAGAGGGGTTAAAATAAGAATTGCCGCTCCAATTAATAATGATAACAAAAGCGTTGCTAAAGACTTCTCTAAAGTTGCAGAAGTTAGAAATTGTCATAATATGAGAGCTAGATTTGCGATTATTGACGGAGAACAATTATTATTTATGGTTTTAGATGATGATAAGGTACATCCAAGTTATGATGTTGCTATTTGGCTTTCTACAGAATTTTTTGCAGTTGCAATGGAACAATTATTTGAAGAAGCGTGGAAGAGTTTTAGTAAAGTTTAAAGAAATAAATAATCATACTATTGAATACAGCTTATCATTATGCCAAGTTATAATAAATTTCTTGTTTAATAACTAATAATATTTTCAATTAATTAAATTAGAAAAGTTACCGCAATTCATCTATAATTTAAAAATTATAGTTTTCTTGTGGGGTTTATAAATTTTAAATTCCCATTTGGGATTTACCCCGCAGCTTGCTGCGGAGCGAACGAAGTGAGCGGTGGGTTGTTGATTAAAAACTTTTATAATGGTTTTAGAAATTAAAACAGCTTATTTAAGAAATTTGATAATTATAGATACTAAATCACCAAATAAAAAAATTGTTAATTATCGAATAAATCAGAATAAATATTCTGGATATTTTCATCTAGAAGATATTAAAGATGGACAATTAGAAGTTGCAGTTATTGTCAGTAATGATGAGAAAAAAGGGCTTGCACTTGTTAAAACTTTAAGTAGAGGTTGTTTTGAAAAAAAAGATGATGGAATTCTTGTAAGATCAAAAGATTTAAATTTGAGATGAATAATCATCATAAAATCATTAGGATATTATTTGTCGGTTATTTTATAAACAATACTATTCTTTTAAATTAGTGAGATTTGAATAAACTAAGGTATCATGGAATGTCTTAAGTCTTCGGACATCCTGCTTATGTATTCCCAGTTCTGGGCTCTGCCAAGACCTGAATTTTATTATGGTAAAAAGAATTTCTAAATCGAAGGTTTTTTAAAGTATGGTGTTATTATAATTTTAATATGTTCCCCAGCCTTGCTTCGGCGACGCTGGGCTTTAATATTATCCTATTCTTCTTTTATTTTATTAATTATCCAATCAATACAAAAAGATTCGTCGCAAATATGTTTTAAGTAACTTGAAGAGGTAGACTTGAAATAAGCATTTATCACTTTTTTTCCTAACTTTTGTGCTTTCTGTATCGCTGGTACAAAGTCTTCATCACCAGAAACGATTATTGCAATATCATAAAGATTTTCATATGCTCCAGAAACTAAATCAACTGCTAAATAAACATCATCGCCTTTAACATCAAAACTAATTTTCCCATCTTTTTTGTGTTTTCTCATTCTACATAAAACAACTTTAAAATCAAGGATCTTTCTTAGAACATCAAAGAACTTTTGTTGTTCCCAATATTTTTCTTCATCTATTCCCCTATTTAAAGAGGCATTATAATAGTAAGTGGAAGTCAAAAGTTTTTTCTCAGATAAAATAGCTAGCAGTTTTCTAAAATCAATCTTTTTTATTTTTAAATCTTTTAAACTATAATAGAGGTTGTTTCCATCAATAAATATCGCAACTCTTTCTTCTTCCATAAAATTGAATAGAAAAGAAGATTATAAGTGTTACGTTTAGAGATTTACTTCTTTACATTAATAATAAAAACAATTTTCATAAACATTTTTGGATTGATAAAAAAGTTGTTAATAGGTTTTTTTATAGAGGAAAAAGAAGAAAGGCAAAGTTTTGAAAGGATAAGTCCTAAATATTGAATTAATCTTATTAAAAAACTTTCTAAATTATCTAATTATGACTTTAATCCAGTATACCAACCATATTATAAACCCCAACATTTTTTATTAAAACTTCCAAATCTTGTCCTAAAATATCCGAAGAAGAACTAACTAAAACAATATTATAATTTTCATCTCTTGCTTCATATAACAAGCTATCAATCTTTTTATTAACAAAAACTTTTATCTTCATATTTAAAAATATTTTTTTGTTTTCAAAAGCTATTTGTCTATGCAAGTTCATAATTTCTTTATTTCTTTGATTAATAATTTTTATTGGAA
Source organism: Candidatus Woesearchaeota archaeon (assembly GCA_964363655.1). GTDB lineage: Archaea > Nanobdellota > Nanobdellia > Pacearchaeales > GW2011-AR1 > ARS1285. The sequence continues at coordinate 2,577 of CAYIJD010000045.1, forward strand.
GTTCTTTAAGTTTGTCTGCTTCAGTATTTTTATGTTTTGAAAATCTTGATAAATTTAAAACGCTTGGTTTATATTTTTCTAAAAAGTTTATTGTTTGTTTATAATCTTCTTCAGTTTCTGTTGGATAGCCAGTAATAATATCCGTAGAAATTGTTAAATTTGGAAATTCCTTTTTAAAATTATTAATAATAGTTTCAACTTTTTCTATTTTATAAGGCCTCCTCATATCTTTTAAAACTTTATTTGAAGCTGATTGTATTGGAATATGAAGGAACTTATAGACCTTTGGATTTTTATATAAATTTATAAGTTTATCAGTAATCTTATACAATAATCCTGGATTCATCATTCCTATTCTAAGTTTAAAATTATAATTTAATGATAATATCTTTCCAACTAATTCTGGCAATTTTTGTTCGCCTTGGTCAATTCCATAACATTCATTTCCTTGACTGGTTAACCATACTTCTTTAGACCCCTGCCTCAAATCTTTTTCAATTGAACTTACAATTTTATCTATAGGATAAGAAAACAAATTTCCTTTCGCTAGTTTTGTCTTGCAAAAAGTACATTTTGACAAGCATCCTTCTAAAATTTGTGTGATAGAAATTAATCTATTAAAAGATATTTTTGGAAGAAGAATTTTTTCTTCATTTTGTTTTTCGATATAGTTATAATTATTAACAATAGGTAGTTGGGACGAAGCGTTATTAACAAGCTGAACAACTGATTTAATATTATGAGTGCCTAAAAGTTTTACATTTGGATTTAATTTTTTAATGCTTTCAGAATCGGTTTCCGGCATGCATCCGGTTACTATTATTAATTTTTCAGAATTTTTAAATGAATCTTGAATCCTCCTTTTTATTTTATTCTCAGTTTTTTTCTTTACAACACAGGTATTTAAAATGTGAATATCTGCATTTTTCTGGCTATTTGTTATTTGATAACCGGATTCTGATAATAAGCCAGCAATTATTTCTGAATTATTTTGGTTGGCTGAACAACCATAAGTTTCTATGTAGACATTTTTCATAGAGTTTATATTATAATAATATATTTAAAGATATTGTAATTTTATTTTTTATGATAAATTCAGAAACTGGCCCTATTTTAAATACAAGCGCGTTGGCATTCTTAAGCGACTCTCTTAAAATAACAACTAGTTCAGCTAGATTTGGTATAATAAAAAAAGATGAACATTACGAAAGAACTAAAAGCTTTTATGAATGTCTTTTAAGACTTAGAGAAAGAACTAAAAATGATTTTGAATCAGAAGTTTTTAATGAGTTTATGGCAGGTATTAAATATATTGATGTACAAACAAGATTATTTTATTATTGTGGAAAGAAGGATTATGATTATAGTAAATTAATTGAGGAATTAATTAAAACCAATCAAGGTATTTTAGAAGGAAAGATTGTTGGAGAGATTGAAAAATTTGAAGATATTGCTAATTTTTTAGAAAGAGAATTCTATAAAGTTTCTGGTATTTAGTGTCCAGAAAATAAACCTCTGATTTTATAATAATTATTTATTTGATAAATTTTGAAACAAACTCAAGATAATTTTTAAAAAGGGCTTTTAAAGTTTCTGCTTGTTCATCTTTTTTAACATCAAATGATTGATACTTTATGTTATTTTGCTTTATATCTAAATTAAGTTCTTTTAAATCTATCCATAGTAAATTTAATGTAGTTTTATCATACCTGCAATCAATTAATAATCCATGGTAGATATGAAGATTATTCCTAGATTTTTTTCCTATTAAATTGTAAAAATGATGGTCTTCCTCTAGTTTACCACTTTCTATAAACCTATTTTTAAGATCTTGTAAATCTTTATTGGTCAACTCTATTTCATATAATTTTCTTGCTAAATCTCTATTAAATAGAATTTGAAAATTTTTATTTCCTTGTGAAACTTCTTGTAAACGATATAAATTTCTCAAATTTTCTAAATCTATCATCGTTTAAGAATTAAATTAATTTTTTAAAGATTGTTTTGAAGGAAAGTATATGTTATAATATGTTCTATAATTAATAGTATAAGCTACTTAATATTTATACATTAATTAGTAGGTTTTAAAACTAACGACCTGGAGTCGATTATCAGCTTTTTATCTATTATTAATTTAAAGATTATTAAGATATTTATTTTATTATTTTTTACATCTCCTCCATAACCTCAATTCCTAAAAGATATAAAATTAATTAGAATAAAACATATTTAAAATTTCTTTTGGGTTTCTTACTTTATCTGGGCAAAATTTTTTAAATGTCTTATCGCCTGATAAAATATCACAATTATATTTTAAAGCAAGAGCTAAATAAGGAATATCTTTTTCATGTCTTTTTAGAGTTACTCTTGATTCTTCAATTTTATCTTGGTATTTATATTCTGGAATAAAGGTTACTTGATTTATAATAAAGCTTATAATTTTTGTTACATCTTCATGTGAAAAAGATGTCCTCTCTGCTAATTCATTTGTATATTTACTTAATTCAACAATTAAATACTCTGGTGCAATGAAATTAAATTTATTAGTTATGCTATTAAGTATAAAAATAATAAGAGAATTTCCTACATTCAAAGTCGCTGAAATAATAACATTTGGGTCAACTACTAGATCCATTTCTATATTTTATTTTTTTTCCAAACTCCCTCTTTAATTTTATCTGTCAATTCTTCAACATCTTTTTCTGTCGCTTTTGATTTTTCTGCAATTTTTATTATTTCTGAGGCCTCATTTATTTTAGATTTCAACATTTCTATTGCTATCTGTGACCATTTATTCTTAGGAATGTTTTTCATAAATTCAAGCTCTTCTGGTATATCGATAGTTATTTGTGCCATAGGTAGAAGATAACTTATTACTTAATAAACTTTACTGCTTTTGAGATTGAAAAAATCCTTTTTTACATCTCCTCCATAACTTCAATTCCTAAAAGATAAAGAGAATTTTTTAAAGTTACCCTAAAAGAATCTATTAATTTTAATCTGAATTTTTCATTTTTATCACCTATAACCTTGCAAGAATGATAAAATTCATTAAAGGTTTTTGCTAATTCATATGAATAATTTGCGATTATGCTTGGATTTAAAGATTGAGATGTTCTTATCACAATTTCTGGGAATTTTGAAATTTTCAACAATAATGAAATTTCATGGTTTGTTAAATTTTTAGGAATTTTATGATCTAATTTCGTTTTATTTTTGTTTAATCTAGATTTTTTTATTATTGACGAGGCTCTTGCATAAGAATATTGCAAATAAGGTCCAGTATTGCCTTCAAAGTTTAATGATTGTTCTAAATCAAAAATTATGTTTCTATTATTCTCGTTTTTTAACATAGCATATTTAACAGCAGCTATTGCTACTTTATTAAAATCCCCAGCTGTTTTTCTCTTTTTAATTTCTTCTTTAGCCTTTTTTCTTGCATGCTCTAAAAATTCTTCTAAAAGAACAAGTTCTCCTTTTCTCGTCGACATTTTCCCAATTCCTTTTAATAAAACAAAGGAATAATGAACAACTTCTGGATAGGGTTTGTTAAGAAGCTTTAAAGCTTCTCTTAACTGTTCAAAATAAGTTTTTTGATCCTCTCCTAAAACTAGAATATTTCTGCCTTTTTTACATTTTTCAATTGTATAAGCTAGGTCTCTTAAAACATATAAACCAGTATCGTCGCTTCTTGTTAAAACCACAACCGGAGATTTTAGTTTATTAATTAATGGGGTATTTTTTAAGTCAAGAACAAATCTATTTTCTCTATCTTTAAATAGTTTTCCAGTTTTTTCTAGCTCTTTTAAAATTTTTTTCCCATGCTCAATAT
>CAYIJD010000046.1:0-6089 GCA_964363655.1 Candidatus Woesearchaeota archaeon
CGTTTTCCCGGGTTCGATTCCCGGCCCCTGCTTTTTGTGGCTGTAAGCCACAGTTTGGGGTATCGGACAAAATACAATTCAGTTTCTGGTTCGATTCGAACAATTTCATTCAGACAATCTAAGAAATAATAACTGAATGAAATTGTGAGCAGGCTCCTGCTTATATAGAATTGCAAAGCAATTCTATCATATAATCATAAGACCGAGATATTGGACTAAACGCAAGATGATTTATGGTTCGATTTGAGCTCGAAAACTTTTAGTATCTTAAAAATTAATTGGAAAGTTTGAGAGCGAGTAGGCCCCTGCTTCATATAGCAGAACGATGTTTGAATTTAATCCCCAAAAATTTTATAAACCTCTCCTTCCTTAATATAAAAATGGAACAAATAACAATTGAAAAAATGAATAAAAGAATTAATGAGCTCAATAAGAAGTTTGAAAAATTGAAAGAAGATATAGAATTTTCTAGAAGGATTAGAGATGCTTGGGATAGTTATGACAGAGGAGAGTTTAAAGAAATGGAATTTGATGATTTTATGAAAGAAATCAAAAAATGGTAAAGGTTTCCTTTAGTGAGAAATTTGAAAATATTTTCTCAAAAATTAAAGATTCTTCGTTCAAAGAAAGGACAATAAAAAAGATTTCTAAAATTAAAGAAAATCCAGAAGTTGGAAAACCAATGATGTATGAGAGAAAATGAACTAGAGAAGTTTATATCGGTTCTTTTAGATTAGCGTATGCTTATTTACATCATGAAAATAAAGTAATTATTTTAGATTTATATCATAAAGATGAACAATAATTTCTATAAATTCCATAATATAAAATCACGTTTTGGTATTATGCTCTGTCTCTACTTAATTTATTAGAATGTTGATTTGATTATTATTTATAAAAAATAATATTAGAAAATCTTATAAACCTCTCTTCATTAGTAAAAACATGGAACAAGAAGTATTTATTACCAAAGAAGAACTTGAAAATTTAAAGAAAGAGGTTGAGGGAATAAGATCAACTATAGAAATTTTACAAGATAGAGAGATGATGAAATCAATAAGAGAGAGTGAAGAAGCAAAGAAAAATAAAGTAAAAACTTGGAAACTTCAACTTCGAAAGTAAATTTTATGAGATCCAATTGCTTCTACTATAATTAATTTATTTCTATCGTCAATTTCATATATCATTCTAAGATTATAACCTAACCAACAGCTCCATTTATCTTTTAAATTGCCCTTTAATTTATGGGCTCCTAATTTTCCTCTTGGATTTTGTTTTAATAACTCTAATCTTTTTTCTGTTTTATCATCAACAAGCTCGTTATATTGCTTTTCAACTCTTTTTGTCCTTGTAACTATTTCGTACATTACCTAAAAAATGTTTTCTATTTTATAAATCTTGTTGAAATATATAAGTAGAAAATATAGAAAGTTAAATAAATTCCTTAGTATAAAATTGCAATTAGATGTTGTGTTAGGCCACTGTTGTTTACTATTTTTTTAATATACACTACAAAAATTTAAATACCAATTTGTAGTTACTAAATTATGTTCATAACCAAAAAAAAAATCTCTGGAAAAGAATATTATTATTTACAAAAGTCTGTTAGAGACGGAAATAAAGTTAAAAGCAAGATGGTTGCTTATTTAGGAAAGACAAAAGAGGATGCTGAAAAAAAAGCAGAAGAAATAAAAAATCAACATAATAAAAAAAATGAAAAAGAGATTAAACAACCAGCAAACTTACAGCATAAAAAAATCTCAATAGATGAATTAGCTAGCTTTTGTAAAAGAAAAGGGTTTGTTTATCCTTCTGGAGAAATTTATGGTGGATTAGGAGGATTCTGGGATTTTGGACATTTAGGAGTAGAACTAAAAAATAATATAAAAAATGAATGGTGGAAATACCATGTAAGAAGAGAAAATGTTGTTGGAATTGACGGTTCTATTATTACAAATCCAAAAGTTTGGGAAGCTTCTGGACATGTAGCTAATTTTACAGAAATTGCGGTTAAATGTAAAAAGTGTGGATATAAAACAAAGATAGACAAAAATGAGCTAAATAAAAAGATGTGTGAAAAATGCCAGGGGGAATATGAAAATAAAGGAATTTTTAATCCAATGTTTACAACTCAGGTAGGTCCAATAAAAGAAGAGTCTATAATAAGTTATTTAAGGCCTGAAACAGCACAACTAATTTTTTCAGATTTTAAACTGATTCATGAAAATTCAAGATTGCAGTTGCCTTTCGGAATCACACAAATTGGAAAAGCCTTTAGAAATGAAATTTCTCCAAGAGAGTTTTTATTTAGAGCAAGAGAATTTGAACAAATGGAACTAGAATTTTTTGTTAATCCAAAAATAAAATGCCCATATATAGAAGAAATTAAAGGAACTTCTATATTAATTTATGATGAAAAAGCTCAATTAGAGAATAAAGAGCCAAAATTAATTGATATTTATGAAGCTTATAAAAAAGAAATTATTAAAACAGACTGGCATGCCTACTGGATTGCAAAAGAATATGAATGGTTTATTTCTTTAGGAGCAAATCCAAATAATTTTAGAATAAGACAGCATAAAAGCGATGAAAAAAGCCATTACTCTATAGAAACTTGGGATCTAGAGTATTTATTTCCAATGGGATGGAGAGAATTGCAGGGATTTGCTAATCGAGGAGATTTTGACCTTTCTCAACATCAAAAATATTCAAAAACAAACTTTTCTATTGATGATAATGGAGAAAAAATTCTCCCTCATGTGATATGCGAGCCAAGTCTAGGGGTTGAAAGAACTTTTCTTGTTTTTATGTTGGATAATTTTTTTTATGATGAAAAAAGAAAAAATATAGTTTTAAAACTAAATCCAAAATTAGCTCCTATAAAGGCTTCGGTTTTTCCAATTATTAAAAAACCAGAATATGAAGAACTTGCTAAAAATATTGTCAATGATTTAAAAAAAGAATTTAATGTTGTTTATGATAAATCCGGAAGTATCGGCAGAAGATACAGTAGAAATGATGAGATTGGAACTCCTTATTGTATAACTATAGATGACAAAAGTCCAAAAAATAAAGACGTTACCATTAGAGACAGAGATACTACAGAACAAATTAGAGTTAAAATTAAAAATCTTAAAGAAATTTTAAAAAAATTAATTAATATGGAAATAAGTTTTAATAAGGCTGGAAAAAACGTCAAAACAAGAGTGAAGTAATCTTCAAATATGATATTATTAAATATCCATTCAATTAATATAGTATTTTTAATTAATTGGTAGTAGTATAAATAAAACGGGGGCATCTCTTGTTAAATCATGCTTAGTAAATATTACTGTTGATATAATACTGATATTTTGCAAGACCGTTTTAAAAAATAACAAAGATTTTTATAATCTAAAATATTTATATAATATGGCTAATTATTATAATAGTTGTTGGATTAAACCAAAGGAGTTAATATCCTACGTCTTAAAAATACCTTCTAACGATTTGTCTTTAGAAAATAAAAACCTCGGTGAAAATTTAAGAGAGATTGTAGAAGTAGATATGAAAAAACTCTGCATTGCTAGAGCTCTATCAAATATTGAAGCAAAGTTTTGCATATTATAGTGCAAGACTTTAATTTTCCACACTTAATTATTAATAATTTAATTGAAATACTAATAATTTTATCCTTGATTAATTAATTATCTAATAATATTATAATAATTATTTTTATTGTCTGAGTAATTATTTGTGTTCATTACTATAGATTATATTTATTATAACTATGACATAAATATTAGTCTGCAAAAAGCTATTTAAATCGAAAAATCCTGTTAATATTAATGAGACGGCCTCTAGAAGAAATAAATCTTATTTTTAAGAATTCTTTAGAAAAATTTATTTATGAAAATACAGAACTAGAATATGTTGATACAGCTTATCATGATTTTTTAACAAATTCTCCAAAAAATGATATTAAAATTAGGATAGAAGTTCTTTCAAGCCAAGAAAGTGAAAAAGGCCCAAAAATTAAATTTAAAATAAGAATGGGGAGATGGAGAAAGGCCCTTGGCTCTGATTTTATTGTAACAACGACTACTGATGATCTTTTTTATGGTCTCACTTATAAGATTAATGAACACTTAGAAAAAAACTCTTGAACCAAGAACCCTAGAACTTTCTTATAGACCAATAAGTAAAGGCCTGGTTTATGTAGAAAGATTTATTATTGATCTTGAAAAAATGAAAATCTTAAAGACACTTCCAAAAAATGATATAAACAGACTTGAATATTCAATAAAACTAGAATATTCAATGAACTATTATAAAGAACAAATAGATAAAAAAGATGATAGAATAATGGACCTGCCGGCTCAGAAAATTTTTTAAATTTTCTGGGACTTCGGTTTTTACAAACCTCAGTGAATTGAACCCGGATCACACCCATGCCATGGGCGTATAATACCATTATAAGACAAGCCCGTTTATGCTTAATTAAAAGCTTTTTTATTTATATAAGCCTCTTTTTTTAATTTGTTAGATTTTTTATCATTTATTTTATCATTAAAATACCAATGCAATTTAATAATATTTATAAAGAAAACTATTCATTAATATTTATGGAAGAAAATAAAACCTGCATTTTCTGCAAAATAGTTAAAGGAGAAATTAATTCTAAGAAAATTTATGAAGATGAAAATTTTATTGCTGTTCTTGATAAAAATCCAGTAGTAGAAGGTCATACTATAATTATATCAAAAAAACATTTTAGAAATTTATTAGACCTGCCTAATACTCTTGGAAATGAACTTCTTGAGGCAATTAAAGAAATTTCTCTAAAATTAATTGGTGCAGGAAAAGCTGAAGGAGTTAATGTTATTTCTAATAACGAACCTGTTTCAGGACAAGTTATCTTTCATACTCATGTTCATATAATCCCCAGAAAAAAAGATGATGGATTGAAAAATATAATATAAAAACCTAGCTCTTAAACTTTATATACAAATAATTAAAATCATAAAATGTTATCAGTATCAAAAAATATCGATTATTCTCAAAAACAACTTGATTCTTAGAAACCACTAAATTTTCAGTTAATAGAATCAAAAACAGTTAAGTTTATAAGAAAAACTTGTTTATGTATAAAAAAGAGGAAAGCCTCAATTTGTAAACAAATTTCGGAAATAAAAAATCAAAGATTTTTTAATCCTCATTTTTAAAAAACTCGGAAAATGAAAAATTTAATGATTCTGGGAGCATCTGGGCATGTTTCAAATGCTGTTCTCCATAATTTAATTCATCATCGCAATCTATTTAAAAATCTTATATTAGTTGATAAAAATAAAAAGTTATTACAAAATCCTTATATTGATCATAAAGGGCTGAAATATATATTTATAAATAATAAAATCGATCCAGAAAAAAGAAAGCAGGATTATAAGAATATCTTAAAAAAATATAATATAAACGTTGTAATTGATTTAACAGACGCAAAAACCATCCCTTTAATAGAAACAACTAACGAAGAAGAAATTGATTATATTAACACTGCAATGAACTCTGAAGAGAATACTGTTTATGAGTTATTGCAGGAAATATTCAACAGGAAAAAAGAATTTACTAATGCAAGACATATTCTTTGTACTGGCATGAATCCTGGTGTTGTAAATATGTGGGTGAGGTATGGTATAGAAAAATTTGGGGTTCCACAAGACATTGTGCATTTTGAGTATGATACTTCTATTTTCTCAAAAAAAATAAAACCGATGGTAACTTGGTCAATTCATGAATTTCTTGTTGAGAGTGTTAGAGATCCTGGAGGATTAATGAAAGGAAAAGACAAAGAACAAGAACTTTACCCAAATGCAATAGAACAGATGATAGACATGAAACCTATACTTAAGCCAATATTAAAACTAAAAAAATATCCTTATGGCTCTGAAGTATTGCATGAAGAAAATGTTTCTATCTCTGAAAAATATAATATACCTTCTAAATTTATTTATTCAGTTAACGATACTACAATGCAATTTCTCAGACAAATTTATAAAATCAAAAAAAATGTTTTAAGAAAAGATCTTACGTTAGGAGATAATCTAAAATAT
>CAYIJD010000047.1:0-4555 GCA_964363655.1 Candidatus Woesearchaeota archaeon
ATGAATTAGGTCCTCCTAAAATTGATGCTATTGAAATTGCAAGAATTGTTGATAGAGGGATTAGAGAAAGCGGATTCATAGACTGGAAAAAATTAAGTATAGAAAAAGGAGAAAAAGTATGGTCAATATTAATTGATATTTATTGCATTAATGATGACGGAAATGTTATTGATGCTAGTGCTTTAGGAGCAATAACTGCATTGAAAGTAGCTAAATTTCCTCTTTATGATAAAAAAAATGAGGTTGTTAAATATGGAGAATTTACTAAAGACTCACTTCCTTTAACTGAATGTGTTCCTCTAACAATGACTTTTCATAAAATAGGAGACTCTTTAATACTTGACCCTAACATAGAAGAAGAAGATTCTAGTGAGGCAAGATTAACTCTCTCAATTTCACAGCCAAAAAAAGATTATATTATTAATTCAACCCAAAAAGGTGGCATAATGCCAATTACAATTGATGAATTAAATAAAATTATTGATGAAAGCGAAAAGAGTTATGATAAATTATTTCCTGTCATTGAAAAGAAAATTGGGGGGTTGAAATAAAATGGATTTTAATAGAATTCAAGATATAATTATGTATTTTTCGCAAGCCAGTAATCTTTTGAGAACTAGTTTAAACATTAGTGAAGGATCAGATTTAGAAAAAGAGACCAAGCTAACGAAATTAGTCAGTAATCAATTAGAGCTTTTACCCGTTTTTCAAAAATTAGATTTTCCTTTTGAAGGAGATAAAATGAGATTAAAAGAAATTTCTGAAAAATTAAATAATGATGGTTATATTAAAGAGTCTAAACGTTTTAAAAAATTAGCTGAAATAGAAGATCAAGATAAACTTTTAAAGGAATATACAGTAGATGACGTTATGTATATTATAAAATACGGACGGGGGGAGATTAACGAACTTTATAAAAAATAAAGACCAGATAGTTTATTGATTAAAACTTTAATGATAATAATAAAAACCTTGAAATAAAAAATGGATAAAATTGAAATAGATAATTTAAAAAATACTATTAGAAAGACTCTTGGATTAAAAGAGACCGAAAGACTATTTTTAGATAGACCATTTGAAAAGTATAATCCTAATGTGGATAAATCAAATCTTCTAGAAATTCTTCAATCTATTGGTTTAGATACAATAATAAGTCTATATATTACAGAAAATAGATTAAATAATGAAGGAAGAGAATTATTAAGAAAGGTTGGGTTTTATGCAGCAAATGAATCTCCTAATGTTCTTGATTTAAATCCTAATCTTTATATTTTGGCCGAACAGAAAAACTTAGATGAAATAATCAGAAAAGCTAATGTATTGGATTTTGTTTACTTAAGAGAATATTTTGACAAAATAAATTAAAAAAATAATTTATAAATTATAATAAAAAATGCTAAAAATGAAATATAAACAAGGAAAAAGTGAATTGAATGAGAAATATACAAAATATGAGATTGCTAGGGTTTTAGGAGCCAGAAGTTTACAACTAGCAATGGATGCTCCTGTTTTATTAAAAATAACTAAAGAAGAAGAGGAAGAACTTAACTATGATGTTTTAAAAATTGCTGAAAAGGAGTTAGAGGCAGGAGTTTTGCCGATTACTATTAAAAGGCCTTTACCAAAAAAATCAGAAAAAGAAATAAAAAAACTTTCTGAGGAAGAAGTTAAAGATAAAATAGAAGAGAAAATAGAACTTGAAAAAAAGGAAGGTGAGGAGATAGAGAAGAAAAAAGAAAAAATTGAAGAGAAAGAAGAAAAAGAAATTACAGAAGAGGGAGAGATTATGGAAATCGCAAATCCTGAAGATGAGGGGGTTGAAGAAGAAAGTTTTGAAGAGGAGGGTTGATTTTAGAAATGGTCATAAGATAAAATTCTATGAATATTTTTAATAAATGCTATAGGAGGTATTAATATGAATGGAAAAGTAAAATTTTTTAATGTTAAGAAAGGATTTGGGTTCATAGCTGGCGAAAATGGAAAAGAATATTTTGTACACCAGACTGGCTTAAATCAAAACGTTAGAATTAGTGAAGATGATTCAGTTAGCTTTGAAGTTGAAGAAGGAGACAGAGGTCCTAAAGCTGTTAAAGTTAGTTTGAGTAATTAGTAAATAATTCTAAATAATTTAATTTTGAAAGGTTTTTGATTAATTATTAGACAGGCCACTTATTCTTAAATCTCATTATTTTTATAAATCTGGTATTTCTAGTAATTCTTTAAACTTTTCGGACTTATTAAAATAAGTTTTAAAAATTCTCATAGAGTTAACACCTAAGAAACAAACATCTTAAAAACTTAGTTTTAGAAAATTATTATATTGATAGCTTGATTTCTAATCTATCTTTTTTTCCTGATTTTATATATTGATCAAATGGAATCTCTATAGCAAAATTAGGACCATTTCTATTAAAAAATTGCAGTATATCGCTATTATCTACTGCATGATAAAGTGCATAAACTCCTCTAACTGTGCTATATTCTTTTCTAAAATTATTATCATGTTGAGCTAAAAAATCTAAAACTTTTTTTGGACTCGCCCCATCTAATGAATTATCAATCATTTTTGCAGTTTGTTTATTATGGCCATTAACTGATTTAGAATCTGGACGATAAGGATTTAGATTATATTCTTATTTATCAAACCTTTCTACAGCATAAAAATCCACTAATTCATAAATAACCGTTCCTATTTCCATTTAATTTTTAGATAATAACTGTTTAAAAGGTTTTTTATATACTAAAGTATATTTAATTTTATGATAATAAAAAAAGGATATTTTTTAAATAAGAATGTTATTATTGTAAACAGAGAATTAACACAATTAGATTTATTTCTTAAAGATTTTCTTGATATTTTAGAAAAATATTCTGATTATTTGGTTGTAAGTGGTTATGTTAGCATATCTACTGGTAGAACTAGAGCAACTGAAGATATTGATATCTTATTTCCTTTAATGGAAAAAGAAAAATTTAGTTTATTTTTTGAGGATTTAACTAAAGGAGGTTTTTGGTGTTATCAAGGAGATGACCCTAAAGAAGTTTATCCTTATATTGAAAATTTTAATAATGTCAGATTTGCTAAAACTAATGAAATTTTTCCAAATGTTGAGTTTATCCCAATTGATAGAACAAAAAAAGCGAAATTTTTTGAATTTAATCATCCTCAAAAAATTAAGGTTAAAAATTTTGAGTTTAAAATTCCTCCAATAGAGTTTGAAATATTATATAAAGAACTAGTGCTTACTGGAAAAAAAGATATAGAAGATGCTAAACATCTAAGAACATTTTTTTCTGACATACTTAAAGAAGAAAGGTTTAAACAATTTAAAAATATTATAAAAGATGAGATAAAATGAAAAAGATTCCAATTAAAGATTTAGATTATGTGGATTTATACGCAGAAAAACTTCATAAAGATAACTCGCTTTTTCATCAACAAAAGATGTTAATTGAAAGCCAAATGTTAGCTAGCAAATCTCTGTTTAAGAATAAATTTAAGGGTGAAAAATTTAAAGAAAAAGCTAGAGAATACTTAAAAGAACTTGGAATTTTAAAGGTTAAAGAAAAAAAATAAACATGCAAATAAAAAAAATAGGTGCAAAAATTGTAAGAGATTCTAGAAGAGAAAAAACTATCCAAGTTTTTGTTAAAACTGCCAAGGGGAAATTTATTACATCTTCTCCAAGTGGAAAATCAACAGGAAAATATGAAGTAAGGCCTTATTTCAAAAGTTTAACTCATGATATTGATTATATTAATAATTTAGATATTATTAGAATTAATAAAATTATTAATGAAACTTTAGGGGTTGATAGTAGCTCTATTAATAGAAATGAGAAGGTTACTAAAAATTTCTCGGTTAATAATTCTTTTTTATTACTAAAAAAAATTGAATTGTTGATTAAAAATAAATTAGGAGGAAATAGTTTATTTGCATTAGAATCTAGTTTTTTAAAAGCTCTAGCTAAAGAAAAAAATTTAGAATTATTTGAATTTTTATCAGATAAAAAAATTAAAGAGATAACTATCAAGCCTGTTGGAAATGCTGTTGGGGGGGGTTTGCATAGTAAAGGCATAAATGGAAAAAAACCAGAATTTCAAGAATTTTTATTTATTCCTAAAGAAAAAACTATAAAAGAAAATATCAAGACAAATGAAATAGCTTATGAATTAACAAAAAAATTACTAAAAGCAAAAAAAATAAATGACGAAGGAGCCTGGGAAACCGGAAAAATAAATGAGGGTGTTTTAAATACAATGAAAGAAGTTCAGGATATTCTTAGAAATAAATATAAAAAACAGGCTGGTATAGGAATTGATATAGCCAGCTCAAGTTTTTATAAGAAAAATTATTATTATGAGAATTTAAAAAGAAAACTAAATTCTAAAAAACAAATTGACTACATTAATAGATTAATCAGTGATTATGATTTATTTTATGTTGAAGATCCATTAAATGAGGAACGCATACAGATGTATAAAAAATTAAAAGATCAATTTAAAGACAGTTGTTTAATATGTTTAAATTCAAAAATAAATGAATATGAAAAAA
>CAYIJD010000047.1:4565-5906 GCA_964363655.1 Candidatus Woesearchaeota archaeon
TGGATTTTCAAAATTGTTAAAGAATGTGAAAAGATTTAATAAAAATTGTTTAATTGTTGGAGATGACCTTACTACTACTAATCCAGAAAGATTGAAAAAAGCCATTAAAAATAAAAGCATTAATGCTATAATTGTTAAACCAAATCAAATTGGAAGTTTAATAAAAGTTAAAGAAGTTATTGATATTGCTAAAAAATCTAAAATAAAAACAATTATGTCTCATAGAAGTGGAGAAACATTAGATGATACAATCTCTGATCTTGCTATAGGATGGAATTGTGATTTTATTAAAACAGGAATTTACGGAAAGGAAAGAAAAGTTAAGTTAAATAGGGTGGTTGGGATTGAGAGGAAGTTGAAAAAGAAAATTTAAGGATGAAAACCTGGAGGAAATTCTCTTGTCCCCCAACTATCTAAATCTTCCATTTTATCATAAACTTTTTTGTGATTATCTTTAGCATAATCTTTTAATCCAAAATAAGGTATTATTACTTCTTTTCCATATTGATTGTATTCTGGAATTCCTGTAGGATCAATAATAAAATCTCTTTTTTTTGTTTTTGATACCCAATAAAAATGAATATAACCAAATTTTTTGTTTTTTATTTCTCCGAAAAAATTATTTGCCTCAAAATTATTTAATATTTTATTTGCTATCTCTGTTACTAAACATAAAGTTCTGCATTCACAAGGCCTCCAAATTTCATTTGTTTCATTATAAATTTTTTTTAATAAAATAATTGAAATATCTATCTCATTAATATCTAATCCTTGTCTATTAAAATAATTTAAAAAATTCTCAAAGGGTTTTATTTGCATTTCACTCCAAACTCCCTGTAAAATCTTCTATTTTTGCTTTAAATGGTTTTCCTTTAGCCTTGCAATATTCTCTAGCAAGAATATATAGAATACATCCGATTGATTTTCCTGATTTATTATTACAAGGAATAATTTTTGTAATGCCGGTTGTAAAATTATTAGTATCGCAAAGAGAAATTATTGGTTTTTTAAGTTTAATGGTATCATGTAATGCGTTTCTGTCAATCCAAGGATCACATATTATTGTTAGTTCTGATTCAAAAAAATCATCTAAAATAAGATTAGTTGTTATTCCTGGAGAATATTTTTTCGTGAAGACTTTTATTCCAGTTGTCTCTTGAAATGCTCCGGCTGCATTCCAACCAGCTTCCCTCTTACAACATAAATAAATTTGCTCTTGGTTATATTTAATTAAAAAGTCTATTGCCTCTCTTAATTTTTGATCTATGAAGATTGTGTTAATAACTGCTAAACCATCTGCTCTTCTTTTATAAACAAATTTTCTCATGTGAGGAGAGATTA
>CAYIJD010000048.1:0-5851 GCA_964363655.1 Candidatus Woesearchaeota archaeon
CTATGGCTTTTTTTTACTTTTATCCGATAGTTGAAGCAAATAATTTAGGGTTAAAGATAAACCAAGAACTTCCGTTTGTTACTATACATATGTCTGCTATAGCAAGCTCTGGAGTTGAACCGACTAATATTTTCAAAATTATTTTAAAGGGGGGGGAGTATAAATATACCAACATAGAATTTAAAAAATTAATGAATTTAATTAATTTTCAAGGGGAAGATCTTGTCAGTGCGCTAAAAAAAATAGCTGTTTCGTCGCCATCTTCTAAATTAAAGGATTTATTAAATGGATTTGCAGTTACAATAACTTCTGGCGGGGATTTGGGTCAGTTTTTAAATGAACATGCAAAAAGCATGTTATTTGAATATAAATTGGAGAGAGAAAAATACACTAAAATGTCTGAAACTTTTATGGACATTTATATAAGTGTTGCGGTTGCGGCGCCAATGATTTTTCTGATGATTTTTGTAATAATCGGAAGCACGGGCTTAGGAGGCGGGTTTTTAGGATTAAATACCGGCATTTTAAGTATTTTATTAATCTTTATTTTAATACTAATAAATATCTTCTTCCTTATATTTTTGAAAATAAAACAGCCGGTGATTTAAATTTATTAAATAAATTAAAAAATAAAACAATAAAACCAAGCAGAACCGAGTGTGGCTTAATGGCTTGACATATTAATAATCATATTTAATATTAATAATAAAAACCATATTTAAAATTTATAATTACTAAAATAAAAACCAATAATTTAGGAAATGAAAATTTTAATACTAAAGATAAAAGAAGCGATAATTAGGTTATGTTGAATTACAACTAGTAAATCTAAATCCTCTTGTTACTTTAATCTAGATTATCAAAATAAAAATTATCAAAAGAAAATCATGAAACCAATAAAAATTTTTAATTTAGAGATTAATAAAGCAGAGATTATTGGACTAGTGATAGCCTTAGTCATAATTGTTTTAGATTTTATTTTTATTTTTAAGAATAAGCCGTTATTTTATTTTATTTTAGGAATTTCATTTATTATAGCCGGATTTCCATTTTTCTTATTTTTAATTTTTGAAACTAATAAAATGATGGAAAAAGAACTTATGTTTCTTGAATTTTCCAGAAATTTAGTTGAAAGTGTTAGAGCAGGAACTCCAATAAGTAGATCTGTCTTAAATATCAGAACAAAAGACTATGGAGCGTTAAATCCATATATTCAAAAACTTGCTAATCAAATTTCGCTTGGAATTCCTCTTCAAACTGCATTTGAAACTTTTTCTAGAGATATTGGAAGCGATGTAATATCAAGAGCAATAACTATAATGAGTGAGTCTGAAAAAGCAGGAGGTAATATTGAAGATGTTTTAGATTCTGTTGTCAAATCTGTTTCACAAATTGAGAATTTAAAAAAAGAAAGAAGGGCGGCAGTTTATTCGTTTGTTGTTCAGGGTTATATAATCTTTTTTATTTTTATGGTTATAATTCTTGTAATGGAATTTAAAATTCTTCCTATTGCTTCTGGGCTTGGAGAAGGAGTTGTATCTGGAGTAGGGGAAGACATTGGAATTGGGCTTGGAAAAGCTCTTAGAACCGGAGGAAAAATAGCAACCCCTGAAGAACTTTCCAGACCTTTTTTTTGGTTTTTAATTATTCAGGGATTTTTTGCTGGATTGGTTATAGGCAAATTGTCAGAAGGAAAAATCCTTCCTGGATTAAAACACAGTTTTGTTTTGGTTGTTTTAGCTCTTTTAGTTAATACTGGTTCAAAACTTTTTTTGGGGAGTGGGGGGTAATGTGAAAGGAAGATGATTTTAAAATAAGGTTATATTCAAACTTACTAGCAGGAATTTCTGTTTGAGCCTATTTAATTTTCCTCTATTTTTTATATTGATTATATTAATATAAAAAATTATTCAACCACACTCCCAACAAAATGTTTTCCAGTTAATAAATTATCTAAATTTCTAAGGTCAGGACCTAAAATAAACGTCCTAATCTTATGTTTTTTAATTATCTTTGCGGCCGTGTGATCCAAAACAAAATGTTGTCCTGGTTCAAATTTAATTTTTTTAAACATCTTCAAAAAATTTTTATAAGAAATTTCTGGGATAAATTTTGCGTTTTTAAATTTTTTAGGGTTCTTTTCATATAATCCAGAAACATCTGTTAGATTTATAAAGTCGCAATTAAAATAATGAGCTAATTTAGCAGAAGTTGAATCAGAAGTTTGTTTTTTAGCATATCTTAAAGATCCACAAAAAATAATATTATTTTTCCTTAGATAATTTTCAACATCTATCATCTCGTGAGGAATTCCTTTATTTGCATCTTTGCCAAAAAAATAAGTCATAAATCTTGCATTTAATCTTGTTGTAGACACGCCTAAAAGACTTTGCAAATATTCTTTATTAGATATTTTTTGATTTTCTAATCCTTCTATATAATTCCTTGCTGTTTTTCCTCCTCCGCAAACTATCACAAACTTATAATTATCAATATTCTTTAAAATAATTTTTTTAAACTCTTCTAAAAATTTGACATTAATCTTTTCAGGAACAATTAGACTTCCGCCTAAGCTTATTACAATTATTTTTTTCATTCCCATTTTTTTATTAATTATTTTTTATAAATTTTAATACACGATAAATATAATCAAGATAACTTCTAATTATTTATTTGTTAATTTACTATTATTAATAAACTATTTATCATATGGATTTATTCTGGATTATTAATTTAAACGGTCCAGGATGATTAAAAGTTAACCTTAATTATTTTTGATAATTATTAAATTTATTTTGTATACTCTATAAATAAAGATTTTTATTAATCATTAATTTTTATCAACAATAGTTTATCTACAGACAACCCCTTATTATAAAACCTAGATTTTTATAATCATAATCAATAATATAATGCAAAAGTTTATTTAAATATCTTTTTAACATATCTTCCAGAGTATAATAATTGTTTTTAATAAGGAGTTTTATTAATAAATATGGATGATAAGAAAATTGCCAGATTATTAAATGGTATTTATAGATTTTTTAGTTCAAGATTTCCTCAAGAGAGATTTACTAATAGTAATCATCTTATCAATAAAGACGGCTATCATTTTAATTATCTGAACGTAAACTATAGTTTTAATTTTAGCTATCCAGATTTTGTATTAAATCCTCAAGGACATAATCTTATTTTTAAATTAAAAGCAGAATTGCCAGAAGCTGACAAAAATTTGGAGCAGAAATTAAATGAAAACAGGATTAGTAATGCGCAATTAGATAGCATGAGTGGTTTAACAGGACAAAAAATAGATGTTAATGAAAAAAGCATTAATATATCATGCAAGTTAAAAAAAATACCTATAGAGGAAAATGATATAGATAATTTATGTGATCAATTATGGGCTTATGTTATTAAAGGAATTTTTTTGGCGGTGCATAAGTTTTAAACTTTTTAGAAACTTATCTTAGTCAGAAATAGATATTTTTTTTCGCCATATAAATAATCTTTATTTTTAGCTTCTATCCTGAATTTATTCGCTTAAGGCATTCAAACACTAAATAACCTATTATCTTTAACATTAAAGACTTTTAATCTTGCTCCTGCATCTAACCAGCCATGAGCATAATTTATACAACCAAAAGCATTAACAAAATCATTTTTTTCTTGGAAGTGTTTTGCGTCAGAAAGATAACATTCAACCATTTTCAAAATCTCTTTGGCATTTTTTTCTTTTTCTTTAACAACTGATTTTCTTGCGATTTGCAAGGCCGTAAATGTTAAGTTATAGTATTTGTTAAGTTTTGATTTTGATATTGTTTTCATGTCTTTTAATTATTAAATTTAATTAAAAAGTTAGTTTTCTTTTTAGTGTTAACTAAGCTCTTTGATTTAAACTATCAAGATTACTTCTTAATCCTATTAACTAATTAATCTGGTTTAAATATATTTTCCAATATAAAGAAACCAAATAAGATTTTTAAAGATTAGAGATTTCAAAAACTCAATTAAAAAATGAATTTTTTGATATCCTTTTTTTTAAATACTTATTATATCACCTAAATCATTTAAAAAACAAGATTATTAGCAAAATCACAAAAAGGGGATTGGGAGAAGAAATTCTCCCTCCTTTTTTTGTTCTTTTATGCTTTAATAAAAATAATCCTCTTGTTAAAAATAAATTAAAAATCATAAAGTTATTCAATAACTATAACGTAGGACTTAAATTTTCGACCAACTTATTTAAGTCTTCCGAATATCAAAAACTTTTTTAAATTTTTTGGGACAGAAATTTTATAAAGTTATACAATAAAATTTCTGTATAGCAAAAGACAAACTGGAATATTATTTCCGTCTTTTGCTATAGCATCATAAATTATATTACTAAACATAAATAATTTCCTAAACCATTAGGGATATTTATTATATTTTTTAGTAAAATAATAATTAATTAATAATAAAACCATTAGTAGTATTTAAATTATTATTACTAGTAATTAAATGTAGAAAAATCAATCTTGCTGTGTAATTCCTTTGATTAATAATTAATCCCCTCCAGCAACTCATATGGGCTTTTTTTGGTTATTATAAATCTTGAACCAGCATGTTCTGAAACAACTGCGGAAATTAGTAGATTGCCCACCGCAGCATTCAAAATTCCGTCTAACACAGGAATCATAGCGTTTTTTGAAAAATAATTTATAACGCTTCTTATTTCAGATTCATTTAATGTTACCCTAGTTACATTAATTTTATTTCTTACCTTAACCAATAAATTTTTTCCAGATCCAGGAGACTCTATCGTCTGTATGGCCAAATCCTTAATAAAGGAGTCTAGCTTTTTTAAACCGTCTGATTCTAAGTTCTGTGGTTGAACCAAAATAGTCGGCAATTTGTTTTGAGTGGGTTGTTGAAATGGCTGTTGTTTTGTTTTTTGTTGTAGTGTTGGCTGTAATTTTGGTTTAAGCGGTAATCTTGGTCTTATTATAGGTATTGGTAAACCAGCAGAAGTCGGAAAAAAACTTTTTTTGTATTTTTCTGGTTGTTGTGCTAATTTAATAATTGGATGTCTAGCAAATTTTTCAAATTCTGGTTCAAAAATAATCCCGCTAAAATCTTGTGGCTGATTTTCTGGAATATATTTTCTCCTTATCTTCTCTACTTCTATCATTCTTTTTAATTCTTCGTCTTTTATTGAATTTATCATCAGTTGGAAGGTAAACTCCTTAAGAAATGAAATTCTCTGGGTATCAGTTAAATTTTTTAGCGACATGATTATATGATTTTTAATTTTTATAACATCAATTTGTTAAAATAAGGCATCATCGTCTAACTGCCATCACTTATGTAAACTAGGTAATAAATAAATTCATTCCAAAACTAAACTACCTTTTCTTATTAATATAATAATCATACGATATTATTTATAATTATTTTTCTAAGTCATTTATTGTTGGTTCCTCTATAAATTAAATTTATTTTTCTTAGAGGATTATAACAATTTATCCTGAAACAGATCTTGTAAATCCTCTATATTGTGTTTGTGTAGGTTGCATTCTGTTCCTTACTCTGTCTTCCATTAACATAATCCCTTTAGAAATGACTTTGTTTTGTTCAAGCAACGAATCTAATTTTTTAAGGAACTCTTGGTCAATTTCAGAAGTTTTTCCAGGTTTATCTGCAAGACTTTTAGCTGAAAGCTCAAACAACTGCAATAATTTAGAAATATTATTAGAAAGATCCTCAAACTTAACTGCTAAATTTGTTAAAACTTTTTGTAAATTAATAAAGTTATCAACTAAGGCCCGGTCAATTTCCTCTCGCGAAAATTTTTTCTTTTTTTCCTCTTTTT
>CAYIJD010000049.1:0-5845 GCA_964363655.1 Candidatus Woesearchaeota archaeon
CTTCTAGAAATTCTTTAGCTTTTTCAGCAGCTATTCTATATCCTTTAGCTATAACTGTTGGGTGTATTTTCATATCCAAAAGTTTTTCTGCATTTTCTAATAACTTTCCGCCCAGCATTACGGCGGTCGTCGTTCCATCGCCAACTTCTGCCTCTTGCGTTTTAGAAATCTCGACCATCATTTTAGCTGCTGGATGTTCAATTTCCATTTTATCTAGTATAGTAACGCCGTCGTTAGTAATTGTTATATTGCCAACAGAATCAACAAGCATTTTATCCATTCCTTTAGGGCCTAAGGTAGTTTTAACTGCCTCACTTACGAGCTTTGCAGCAAGAATATTATTTCTTTGAGCGTCTTTTCCTAAAAGTCTTTCAGTACTTTCCGGCAAAATAAATATCGGTTGTCTTTCTGGCATTTTTTGATTAAATTAAATTTTTTAAATTTATAGATTAGTATTTTGTTTTATTAGTTTATTATTAATTCTTTGTTTGTATAAAATATTTTTATTGTTAAAAGTCTATAATATTACTTAAAAACCCTATTTTTAAATTTTTTCAAAAGAGAAAATATATACTATAAAATATATAATTAAGAATATAAGCTGTAACAAAGAACAATAACTATAAATATTCTGACTACTTTAAATTATTAGAAAAAAGAGGAAAATGAAAAACGACATTAAGCTTGGTGTAAAGGTGGGAGATATAATGTCCAGGAATTTTGTTTCTGCAAATCCAAACATTTCTATTTTGTCAGCTGTTAAACTGATGGTGGGGGAAAAAGTTGGTAGTTTAATATTACAGGAAGAAGGAATTTTAAAAGGCATTTTAACAGAAAAAGACATTATGTGGGCGTTAAGCAAAAAAGATAATTTATCCAAAATAAAGGCAAAAGATATTTGCACTAAAAAAATAACGACAATAAGACCTTCTGCAGATATTTATGATGCGGTAAGAATTATGAAAAAAAAGAAATTTAGAAGACTTCCCATTGTAGTTAAAAAAAAGGTTATTGGATATTTAACATTAAAAGATATTCTTAGAATTCAGCCAGAATTATTTGAAATAGCGAGACATGGGTATGAAAAAAGAGAAATCTTGGCAACAAAAGAAGGAATTTGTGAAGAATGCGAAAGATTTGATTTGCTGTATAATAAAGATGGAAGAATGGTCTGTGAAAATTGTAGAGAAAAAATGTGAGGAATAATAAGAAAATCAATAATTTTAATAAATGGTCTGGATTTTTTCTGAAAAATTTAGATAATGAGAAATAAAATTGTATGAATAGATAGAATATTTACCTAATTAATTCTTTTATCTATTTTACTTCTTTTATCTAATTACTTCTATAAGTTCTGAAAGCTATAGTAAGACCTAGTAGGAGATATTTTTTCTACATTTAAACTCATAATAATTTAATTGATATAAATACTACTAATTTTATCATGGATTAATTAATACTATTAACAATACTATAATAATTATTTTTGATTGTCTAAGGAATTTTTATGTTAGGCACTATAATTACCTCTATAATATCTGAAGATAACAAGATAATTAACTAAAAGTTTTAGGTTAACATAATCTAACAGACAATAAATTTAAATATGCATTTCTATTTTGATTATTGAGGTTTAGAAAGAGTTGTAAAATGGAAAGAGACAGAGTTTTTAGCGGAAAAATAAAGCAAAAAGGGATTTTCAGTTTTAAAGAAATTTATGAATTTTTATATGACTATTTGATGGAGGAAAATTATGACGTTTTTGAGGATAAATATGTGGAAAAAATTGATGGAGAATCAAAAAGCGCTGAGATAAAATGGACTACGACAAAAGAAATTTCTGATTATTTTAGATTTGAGATTACTCTTTATTGGCTTGTTGCAGGAATGAAAAAAATTAAGGTAAAAAAAGAGGATAGAGAAGTCACTATGGATTCAGGAACTATTGAAATTAAATTTGAAGCTGTTTTAGTTAAAGATTATGATAATAAATGGGAAGGCAATGCTTTTTTAAAATTTTTAAGAGGAATTTATGATCGTTATATAATAAGAACAAGAATTGACGATAGTGAGTTAAAGCTTTTTCAAGAGGTTAATGAACTAGTTGCCCAAACAAAATCTTTTTTGGCGTTAGAAGGACAGCATGCGATTCCGTGATTTTTCTATAATCAAAGTAAAAGTATTCACTATTTTGCCTTTTGAAATTCATGTTTTGATTAGTTTCTATAAAAAGATTTGTTAACATTTAATTTTTATTAACAACCATCTCCAAAAAACCATAAAAATTCTTAGGAAAATCAATCAATTAATAAAAAATTACTACTTTTAAATATATTCTCTCCAATAAATAACTTTAAATATTGCTCCTATTAATGATTTTTATGAAAAGAGCATCTATAGTCATTATTCTATTTATTATACTAATTAACATTTTGTATGTTCAGGCAATAAATCTTGAAGTAACGAGCAAACCAATTTCAAATACTGTTCTTATTGATTTAAATGAGCCTGCTGTTTTTGATTTAACTATTAAAAATTTAGGAGAAGGCGACACTTTTGAAATTTATTCTTTAGTTGGAATAGACATAACTCCTAAAGAGCCGATTAGAATAGAATCAGAAGAAACAAAAATAATAAGAATAAAATTAACGCCAGAAGAATCTTTAAGAGTTAAAAGAGACATTCCATTTACTTTTGAATATAAGATAAGTGATTCAAAAAATGGAATTCAAAAAGAAACTTTGTCAATTAATATTCTTGATTTAGGCTCTGTTTTTTTGATAGCCCCCGAAATTATTAATCCAAACACAGAAAAAATTCTAATAACAATAAAAAATAAAGCTGCTCTTGATTTTTCTTCGGTAAATCTTAAATTAACTTCTATTTTTTTTGACCATGAAGAATCTTTTTCTTTAAGTCCAAACGAAAAAAAGGAAATTTTTGCTTCAATAAATAAAGATAAGTTAAAAACTATTGACGCTGGAACTTATTTAATGAACTCTAAAATAACTGTAAGAGAAAAAACTGCAAGTGTTCAATCTGAAATTAAATTTTTAGAGCAAGAAGGAATTGATATTTCTAAATTTGAAGAGGGGTTTATAATTAAAAAAATAGACATCATAGGAAAAAATATAGGAAACACTAAAAAAATTATTACAATAGACTATGAAAAAAATTTAATATCATATTTATTTACAACTACAAATATTCCACCATCATCAACCAAAATTTCTGGATTTAAAAAAGTTTATTTTTGGGAAAAAGAGCTGGCTCCAAATGAAGAATTAAATGTAGAACTTAAAACAAACTGGTTTTATCCAATAATCTTATTAATAATAATTATAGCAGGAATTATTTTAATAAAAAGATCAATTTACCCTGATTTAGAATTAAGAAAAAGGGTCTCTTTCGTTAAAACAAAAGGAGGAGAATTTGCATTAAAAATTACATTAAAATTAAAAGCAAAAAATCACGTTGAACGAATAAATATTATAGACAAACTTCCTTCAATAGTTGAACTTTATAGGAAATTTGGGCTTATTCATCCTGATAAAATAGATTTAGATAATAAAAGAATTGAATGGAATATAGAATCTTTAAACAACGGAGAGTCAAGAATTTTTACTTATATAATTTATTCAAAGATAGGGGTAGTTGGCAGGTTTGAGCTTCCAGAAGCACGAGCTTCTTATGAGAAAGACGGACAAATAAAAGAAGTTTATTCAAACAGATCTTATTATATTAATGAGCCAAATAGGTATTGATTTTTTAAACTTCTTTTCATTTTATTATAATGTTAAAGTGAGCATTTTCTTGATAAACATGACGCGCTATTTGATTTTCTTTTAATTTTATTATATCTTATTTAATAAATTAAATTTAAGTTTAATAACAAACAATTAAAGAGATGGCCGTCTCTGGCTTAATCGATTATTAATTTTCAAGTACAATCTTACATCATTTCCTTTATTATAGAATTACAAAACTTTAAATACAATAATTTTTTCTCTTAAATGACCCCCAGTAGTATAACGGTTATTACAGGCGGCTGTAGACCGCTTGAAGCAGGTTCGACTCCTGCCTGGGGGATACATACTATTTCTATAAGAAATGGTATATTATTTATTCCAGTCAGTAGTCGATCAAGATGTTATTGGTTTTTGGCTTCGACTCTGAGCAATTTCATTTTGACAAATCGTTAAGATAACAAAATGGGATTGTGAGAACTGTTTGGGGATAGTCCTATTAGTTCGTGTTTAGAAAAGCTTGGAATAATTTTTTCTTCCATTAACCAAATACATTTAAATACTGAAAAATCAATAATATTATTGAAATATCAATAATAGCTATGGTAGAGATACAAAGAAAACAAACAAAAGGATTTGCTTCCTTTGGAGATGTAGAAATTTCTGCATTAGAAGGAACTATAATCTCCGCCTTTTTTCCTGAAGCAGAGGAAATGACTATAAAAGAAATTCAGGAAAGGGTCGATTATTCTTATGAAAGAGTTAATTCTGCTTTAAAATCTCTCGCCGATAAAAAAATTATTATCGAAAAGCAAAAAGGTAAAACGCTCGTTTATTCTATTGATCTTACTAACATCTATACTAAAACTATGGGATTTGGTGCCTATATGCTTCAAAGAGAAGTTGATTTCATCCAAAAACACAAATCAATTTTCAGAGCAATAAACAAAATAATTGAATCTCCTTTCGTATGGGGAGTTATTTTATTCGGAAGTTATTCAAAAGGCACAGAAACAAAAAAAAGCGACGTTGATTTAATTTGTATCACTAATAAAGAAAAAGAAACAAAGCATTTAGTTAAGTCATTGAAATATGAAGCGAATGTTGAATTTTCTCCAGTTATATTGCCATTACAAGAATTCCCAAATATTAAGAAAGATAATCCTGAATTATGGCATGATTTAAAAACGTACGGAATAGTATTTAGGGGAGATGATACTTTTTACTATTGGATGTATAAATTTGATGTATAAGATGAACAAAATTAATTTTTACTTAAAAGAAGGACAAATTGTAAAAGATAAATCAGTTATTACTTTGTCTCAAAAATACTTAGATAAATCAAAAAGTAATCTTATAACAATGCAGATATTATCAGAAATAAATATAAATGAAAAAGCAAGAGAATTGCTAAAAATTCCAGAAAATTACAACAGCGATGAATGAGTTGTTATCTGCGGATATTATTCGATGTATACGGCTGCATTGGCTTTATTAGCCAAAATAGGATATAGAAGTAAGAATCATGCAGCAACTATCGTTATCCTAGAAGAATTCTTTGTTAAAAAGAAAGTTATTGATTTCGATATTGTAAAAATTCTTAAGAATGCAATATTTCATAAGGACGAAATAGAAAAGCTATCAGAAGCACGGCATAAAAGAGAAATAGCACAGTATAGCATTACTAAACAAACAACAAAAACAATTGCAGATAGCATTAAACAAGATGCTTATGATTTTATTGATAAATGTCAGGAGATAATTGAAAATACAAAATAATAATTTCTATTCTCCTTAATTTATTATAATAATAAGAGTCGTCCTAATAGTTACCCTCCTGCCTGGGGAGTTTAAGTTTAACAGAAAACTTTATAACTATCCAATTCTTAATAAGATTATAATGGAAAATAAAGATCATATTATTAACGAGAAAGGACTCAGTATAAATATAATAGTAAGAGAAGAAGATATGGAAGGTAAAAAAGTCGTTATAGTTAATAATGAAGAATTAGGTGTTGCTGATTTTGGCGACAATTTAAATGATGCAATAAAAAATTTTAGAAAATCTGCACGAATGTATTTAGATACTTATCCTGAGA
>CAYIJD010000050.1:0-5387 GCA_964363655.1 Candidatus Woesearchaeota archaeon
TGCAAAATACAAAAAAGGAATGCAAAACATAACACAAAAAGTAACTACCAAAATCCCAGAATATTTTGATAATACAGGATCATTTGAAAACAGCCATTTAACTAGGAATAAAGAAATAGTCGCATAAAATGCTCCTATAAAAAACAATTCCCAAGGTTTTTTCTCAGCCTTTACGGGATTTATCAACATTTCAAGCATATTAATCACCTTTTTTATTATATTCTGATATCTTAAAGATAAAATTTATTATTAATCTCTATTTCAAATTAAACGAAATACTTCTCGACGGAACGAGCATATGTCTTGTACTTCCTATTAACAATTAATGAAATTTTTTTGAGTGGGTTCGGAGATAGTGTAATATCCACCAATTTTATTAAAATCTACATTCATATTAAATAATAACTATCAACATAGGTTTTAATAGTTTTTAAATATTCTAGTGTTTCTTTAATTTTAACATCCCAACACCTTTTTATATATAATTAACTTAATTATTAAATGAAAAACAAAAAGAGAATTTTTAATCAAATATGTAAGAATATTAAAAATGTTAAAATTCAGGGTGCAAGAAATATAGCAAAAGCAGGACTTAAAGCTTATTCTTTAATTCCAACAAAAAATTCGAAGAAAAAACTTCTTTCTTTAAGACCAACAGAACCAATGCTTGAAAAAGTATTAAATTTAGCGGACAAAATTTCTTATAATAAAATTACAGATCATTTTAATTATGCTCAAGAAACTATTAATAAAAAATTTTTTAAATTAGTAAAAAATAATGATATAATTTTTACTCATTGCCATTCTACAAATGTTGTTCAGGCTTTAATTTATGCTAAAAAAAATGGAAAGAAATTTCAAGTTTATAATACAGAAACAAGACCTTTATTTCAAGGAAGAAAAACTGCCAAAGAATTAAGAAAAGCTAAAATAAAAGTAATGATGTTTGTTGATTCTGCTTTTGGTATTGCTCTTGAAGGAAAACAGGGAATTAAAAAAACTACAAAAGTATTATTGGGGGCAGATGCCTTATTAAAAAATGGAATCATTAATAAGATAGGCAGTGGTGTTATAGCACAAATTGCAAAAAATAATAAAATACCTGTCTATATTATTGCAGATTCTTGGAAGTATACAAATAAAAAAATTCCTTTAGAAAACAGAGCTTTAAATGAGATATGGAATAAAGCTCCTAAAGATATTAAAATTCAAAATCCTGCCTTTGAATTTGTCCATAAAAAATTTATCAATAAAATAATAACAGAGCTTGGAGTTCTAAATTATGAAGAGTTTTCTAGGAAAATCAGAAATTAATATTCTTCAAAATTTTAAAGTTTCTTAGTATATCATTTTTAGTTTAATCATAAAATAAAGAGGAGCTATCATCTACAATCTATGTTAATCCTTATAATAATCAATAAAAATTATAATCAATAAAATTCGTGGTAAATCTTGTTAGATTTAATCAAACAGATTTCTTATTTTTCTGCTCTTTCTCAATTTCAAAAATAAGATTATTAATTTCTTCTTGTAAAATCTCTAATCTTTTTATGATCTCGTTTTTAACTTCTATTAATTTTTCAGTTTGATTCTTAGCAATTTCCTTAGTTTCAGAAATAGTTTTCTTGACAAAATTCCCTTTGCCAACATCGACAATTAGCCTATTGTCTTTAATCTCAACTGGCAAGTAAATTCTTTTGCCCAAGTTTGCAAGAATGTCTTTATTTTTATTATTTTCAATTTCATTCAAACTTGATATCAATTCTCCGAATTCTTTAATATTTTCCTCAATTAACTGCAATTGTTGATTTAGCTGATTAATTTCCTGTTCTATTAGCTGAACTTTAATTAGCTGTTCTTGATTTAGATTCATATTATGAATTAATTAAAATATTTAAAATTTATTTCTGATTTTATATTTCCTAGTTATCATGCCCTTAAAATTATCTGCTTGATACTTATAATCCTTGATTTATAATTTTTTATAATCATTTATATCCTTATCTTCTAGTATAAAAATCTTTATATTTTTGTGTTTATAATTATCAATAATAATTAATTTAAAAAGATGATAAGATGGTTTTTAAGCTTTTTTGAAAAAAATCAGGTTTTTTCGTGGTTAGTAACACTGATAATAGCTGTTATGATATTTTATATATCCTCTTTAACATTTCCAGCTGGCGGTGGAACTAGTTATATTAGTTATATTTATCATTTCACTGCTTTTTCGTATCTTGCTTTATTTTTATTATTTTCTCTAGCTAAAGGCAGGTCATCAAACCTAATTATTTTGGGCATAATAATAGCATTTCTTTATGGGATTTCAGATGAGATTCATCAATATTTTGTTCCAGGAAGATACCCATCATTTAAAGATATTTTAATAAATTCTTTGGGAATTTTAGTAACTAGTATAGCTTATGCTAGTTATTGCATTAAGAATGGGAGGAAAAGATAGAATTTTATCTATCTTTGATAACCTATTAATACAGCAATTAAATAAACTGCTTCTCGATGGAACTAGTTATACCAAATGAAACTTATATTCTTAATATTGTTTAGAGATATTGAGAAAATAATTTAATCATACATTATTGTCTCTTTTTGTGATAAAAATCTAAAATATAAACTAAATCTTTTTCTGGAAAATACATATAAGAAAGTCTAAAGGGGCTTATATATAATTCTCTTGAGCCTTTCCTATTATATCTCATTGGTTTTCCTACTTCAAGATTTTCAGATATTTTTTTGATTTGTTTAGTTATTTTATCTTTTAAAAAATTATCTTTAATTTTAGAAAAAATATCAACAAATTTTTTATCGAAACGAATTTCTACCATTTTTTCATTTCTTCAAAGAGGTTTTCTGAATCTACACTAATATATTCTCCAGCTTCAATTCTTTTACAAGCTTCCTCAGTTCTTCTAGCAAATTCCAAATCCTCTTTCATTTGTTCTGTTAAATGCTTGGCTTTTTTAAGAATAATTCTATTTTCATCTCTTATTATAATTAGCTCATCGCCTTCTTTTAAATCCTCTCTCATTTCAGAAGGAATTACAACCTGCCCTTTTGAACTAATTCTAGTAATATTTATTTTTATCATGGTAAGATTAATCTTACTTAATATTTAAATCTTTCTATTATTTTGTATTAGAACCCATACAAAAATAAGTTTCATTAATTAATAATTAGTATAATGTGTAATGTTCAATCTATTGAAAAGCTGTTTAATTACTCATTCTGTTAATGAGATTATCAAAAAATCCTGTTCAGATAGACTATTTTTCTCATTAAGTTTAATTTTAGAAAGGGAAAATCTCAAAAACAAAAGAAAGGATAACTTATATTACTGCAACCCAAAAACCTTGCTTAAAAAAATACTAAAAATTATTGAGGATATTATATACCACCATATCCAACTTCCAGATAAACTTGTTATTGAATAAATATCCAAAAGCCATTTAAACAAAATTAGTAAAGGAATTAAAGTTATAATCATTGGCTTGAAAGATTGCTTCATCTGCTCTGGAAAATCCTCTAACATTTTCTGATTTATTTCCAGCATTTTTTCAGGATTATTTTTAAATTTTTTCATTTCTTCTCTTAATTCTTTCTGTCTCTCTCTAATCTCTTGCATTTTCTCTCTATCAGTCATAAAATATCTTATAACGGTAACAAAAAAAGTAGCGATAAAAGATACAACTATAATAGAGATTTTCGGATTTGTTTGAATTAATTCTATTATTGGCATTTTAATTTTTTTCTAAGTCTTTCTTTATTTTTAGAATTTGTTCTTGAAAAATAGGAATATCCTTATCAATAATATTCCATAACGTATCTAAATCTACCTTAAAATAAGTATGGATAACTATATCTCTTAAACTAGCAATATCTCTCCAAGGAATTTCTGGATATTTCTTTCTAAAAAATATAGGGATATTTTTCACAGCCTCTCCAATTATCTCTAATCTTCTAATAGTAGCATCTATAATATCTCTATTTAATTTAAAATCTTCCTTGGAAAAACTTTTTGTGGAGTTTTTAATTAATTCTATATTATCTAGAATATCTTTTATAAATAGATATAAACTTCTTTTCATATGATTTTTACCTCTTCAGATAAAATTTGATTTTTTAATAAAGGATGAATACCGTTATAACTAATTAAATCAACTTTTATCTTTAATTTGTCTTCCAGTTCATGTTTTACATGAATAAAATCAAGTAAGCTCATATTCTCTGTAGGTTCAATCAAAACATCAATATCACTTTTTTTCTTTTGTTCTCCTCTAACATAACTTCCAAATATTCCGGCTTTTTTAATTCCATATTTTTTTAGAGTTTTAACTATAGTTTTCTTTATTCTAACCAATTCATCATCACTAAATAACTTATTTTTATTAGCAAGTTTTTGTAGCATCTTATTATAACTAATTAAAAAGAGTTTTTAAATTAAAGGTATTGTTAAAAATATTTTTATATACCGATCTCAATTTTCCAATCCATTGGAATTAAAGTTAAATTTATGAGATGATTAAAAGAATTTTTATTTTTCCAATCAGAAAGTTTAGACTTAATATCATTTAATAATTTGTCTACATCTTTAATTTTAATTTTATTTTTACTCATCTGAATGAATATTTCTATTGGAGCAATTCTGATTTTAATTTGAGAACTATTTGCATAAACAAAAACATCATCAATTTTAGTTGCTTCTGAAACTATTTTTTGAATCGCTTTAGATAAATCTAAAATTTCTTTTTTTTCAAGCTTTTCATCATCATAATCTATACGAATAATGGGCATCTTTTTGTTTGATTCAATAATTGTTTTATAGAACTTACCTTATTTACAATTAGTAAAATTAGTGTTTGTATTTATTAGTAGAACTAGGTTTTTAAAACCTTATGACACCCCCATCATCTTCTTCATGACGGGATTCATATCAAGAGCATGTTGCTGTGCTATGTTCTGGTAGAATTGAAAGGTAATCATAATTCCTAATAATAAAGCTGTCCCTGCAACCAAAGTCCCCAAAACATCTGCAAGAGCAGCCAGCAAGCCTATGGCTAATCCTCCCATAACAGTCAAAGATATTACATATCTTGATAAAATAGATTCTAAAATCCTTTGGTCTTTTCTAAAACCAGGTATCTGTAATCCTGATTTTAAAATATTATTTGCTTGTGCAGAAGCATCCATACCAGAAGTTTTTACCCAAAATACTGAAAACAATGCGGCAAAAAACATATAAAAAACAATATGACCTAAAGTCTGCCATAATAAGTTAATTTCCCAGCTTCCAGTAATTATTCTTCCAACAATGTCTGTCGAACTTATCCAAAATAAAAAACCGCTTGTGGGCTGTCCATTAACAACACTTCCTA
>CAYIJD010000051.1:0-5111 GCA_964363655.1 Candidatus Woesearchaeota archaeon
CTGGAAACACCTGTTCCCATTCCGAATACAGAAGTTAAGCAGACTATGTTATAGGAATAGTTTTCGAAAGAAAGCAAAACTTATAAGTTGTCTTCAAAAAACTAAAATCTTGAGATAAAAATAACTTACGGACCAAAACTAAAGGTTATACTAAATAACTGTCAAATTATATTGACTAATTAATAAATGTATATAATAAATTATAATTAAGAAAGCGAAATAAAAAAATTTATTTATAAGCTAAATTAAATAAAAATATAATGATAATACCAATCAGATGTTTTAGCTGCGGAAAACCAATTGCTCATTTATGGGAAAATTTTAAAGAAAGAGTAGAAAAAAATGGAGAAGATAGTAATAAGGTTCTTAATGAATTGGGGTTAGAGAGATATTGTTGCAGAAGCATGTTTTTAGGACAAGCAGATACTTTAGAACTTATAAATAAGTTCAAAAAGTTTTAGAAATAGATTCTCAAATAAACCTTGATGTATCACCTAAATATTTTTAAATTATAAAGTTATTTTTTAACAATGGAGCTTGAAACATTTGATTTAGAAGGAAGAAATCCAACTTATACAACTCCTGATAAAATTATTTCTTTTATTCCTAATCCTAATGATGGACCTCGGGCTTATGACGTTATAATAAATAATAAATACCATTTTTATATTCATGATAGAACATTGAATGATTTAACTAATCCCGAGATTCCTACAGAGCGGGTAATGAGCAGTTTAGAGAATATGTGTGGCGGAAATATTGCATTTATACTAGAGAAGAATAATTTGTCTCCTAAAGATATCCATATAGCATTATTACAATTAAAAATTGTTGAACAAGAAAAGGAGATTAAATCTGTTTATTCGTTATATATTGATAGTAAAGATATGTTAGAAGATTAAATAATTTAACAATAAGTTTTATTAATCAAAACCTACAATAATTCTCCAAAAGTTTTACAAAAATATTTTTTTGCTTCTTTTAATCCTTTCTCTCCTTCATTAGTTAATGTATAAATTATTTCTTTTCCTTCTCTTGATTCTTTTATTAATTTTGATTCTCTTAAATTTTTTAATGCTGGATAAATAGTTCCTGGGCTTGGTTTTTCTCCTCTGCGTTTTTCCAACTCTTCTGCAAGCTCTTGTCCATTCATTGGTTTTTTTGAAATTAAAAATAACAGCAAAAATGATAACATACCTCTCATATCACAACAAAATCTTTTTCTTTTATGAAATTTCATAGTTATATTGGTCAACCGATATATTTAAATACTTCTATAATATCGTATACACGATAAATAAATCAATTTAGGAGGAGAAAAATGGAAAATTGTTGTAGTAGCTATTCAGTTAGTGATGGGGGTTTTAGACAGTTTTTGACTAAAGAAGAAAAAATTGATATTCTTAAAGAATATAAAAATTCTTTAGAAAAAGAAGCAAGAGGAATAGCTGAAAGAATAGAAGAGCTTAATAAAAAATAATTTTTATTTTTTTGTTTATAATAATTATAATACAAATACTGATTGTTTTAGATTAACCAACTTACAGATTTAGAAAATATTATTAATTAAAAAATAATATAGAAATCAAAATTAATTATGTTAACAGAACCAAAAGAAATAAAAAATATAAATAACGATAAGAATAATATGAAATCGTCAAAACAGACAGATAAATGGAATAAACTAGCAGATAAGAAAATTGTTGAAAAAACGATTGAGACTTTAAAAAAAAGTAATATAGATGCTTATTTTGTTAAAACAGCAGAGGAAGCAAAGAAAAAGGTTCTTGGATTAATTCCTGAAGGAAGCGAGGTTATGACCATGTCTTCTGTAACTTTAGATGTTATTGGAATTTCTTCTGAGATTAACAATTCTAAAAGATTTAATGCTATAAGAGATAAACTTTATTCTATGGATAGAGATAAGCAAAAAATTGAGATGAATAGATTAGGAACAGCTCATGAATATGTTATTGGAAGCGTTCATGCTGTTACAGAAGATGGAAAAATTCTTATTGCATCAAATTCCGGAAGCCAATTGCCATCATACTCTTATGGAGCTGGAAAAGTAATCTGGATTGTTGGAACTCAGAAAATTGTTAAAAACATTGATGAGGCATTTAAAAGAATTTATGATTATACTTTTCCTTTAGAAGATGCTAGAGCAAAGAAAGCTTATGGTATGAATAGTAATGTGAGTAAAATTTTGATTGTTAACAAAGAAATTCAGCCAGGAAGAATAATCTTAATATTTGTAGATGAAGTTTTGGGGTTTTAGTTTTAAAATTTTTTATAAAATTTTGAAAAATTCAAAATTCAGCCAAAACTTTATTCATTTCCTTATTACTTTTTATAATAATCACTTTTGATTTGCTTTTCTCAATAAGCTGTTTGTGAGATAAATAAAAAGATTTTTCTGACTTAATTTTATACTCATAAACTTTTTTAATTAGATTAAATGTACTTTTCCACCCTTCTTTTTTATCTTTTTTCCATTTCCTTAAAAATCTAAGAATAATTCTAAATACTATAAGAAGAAAAGGTATATCAATCCAGATAACGATATCGCTTTTTTGAATGGCTGGCTCTGTCCACGAGCCATAAACTCCTTCTACAATCCAGTTTTTTTCTTTTATTATTTCAAAAAGTATTTTTTTGCGTTCTTCTTCTTTTCTTTTTAAATCGTATTTTCTTTTCCAGTATACCTCGTCTAAATTATGCTTAGAAATACTTAATTTTTTGGATAATATAAATGCAAATCGAGTCTTTCCACTACCAGGAGGACCTATTATATAAATTTTTTTTGGAGTCATATATAATAATGGTCTATTATGTTTATTTAATTTTCCATCTACTAACATAACCACAATACTCGCATTTAATGATTTTAACTGGTATTTTATTCTGTTTTTTTATTCTAATTTTTGAATTTGTTGGTGTAAAAATAGTAAGGCATTTTTTACAAAATAATTTTTTAAAAGAAGTAATTTTAATATTTTTAGACATAGCTAGTTGTTTGACTTTCTTTATCTCATTAGGAGAAGGTTTTTTTGAAAAGATTTCTTTTATTTTTTGTTCAATTTCTTGTTTTGAGAGTTTTCTGTAATTTTTCATATAATAAGTAATTAATAAAACTATATAATCCTTTTAGATAATAGTATGTTATAGTTGTCATAGAGAAGTATTTTAGTATTAAATTGATAAGATTACCAAAATACTGATACAGAAAAAAAGTAAACCACTGCCTTTAGACAGTGGAAGTTGCTTCGCAACTTCTTTTTTTCTGGCTCAAAAACCGCAGAAAACATAGTTTTCTGGGGTCCCAGAAAATTTAAACTAAGAAATTTTCTGAGATTTCAAACAAACCAAATCCTTTAGGGTTTGGTAAAATAAAAGAAATTTTTGATATAAAAAAATGAAAAATGATACATTTAAAAATCATTGCTTTGTAATAAAATAAAGAGTTCTGATATTATTATGAAAACAATTAAAACTGATAAATCAAAAGAAATTATTAGGCTGAAAAATGTTTCAAAACATTATTATTTAGGAGAGCTAATTAAAGCTGTTGATGAAATAAACATAACTATTAATAAAGGAGAGTTTGTTGCTATAGTTGGTCCTTCTGGAAGCGGTAAAAGCACAATGATGAATTTAATAGGAGCTTTGGACTTGGCGACTAAAGGCGAGATTTATCTTGATAATGTTAATATTGAAACATTAAGTGAATCTGACTTAGCTTTGTTGAGAAGTAAAAAAATAGGATTTATCTTTCAGACTTTTAATTTAATTCCAACTCTAACTGCTTTAGAAAATGTCATGCTCCCAATGATTTTTAGAGGAATTTCTTTAAATTATAGAAAAGAAAAAGCAAGAGAATTATTGGAGAAAATAGGGTTGGGTGAAAGACTTGACCATCTGCCAAATGAACTTTCTGGAGGAGAAAGGCAGAGAGTGGCTATTGCTAGAGCGCTTGTAAATAATCCCGAGGTTATTTTAGCTGATGAGCCGACAGGGAATTTGGATACTAAAAGAGGAAAAGAAATTATAGAGATGTTTAAAAATTTAAGCAAAGAAAACAAAACAATAATTTTAGTTACACATGATCAAGAGTTAGCAAAATATGCCAATAAAATTTATAAATTAAAAGATGGAAGGATTATAAATTAATGATTTTCAAACTTTAAATATATTAGTCTTATAAATCTGGTCTAGAAATTTTAATTTCTGGAGTTTGTTTAAAAGAGTATCCCATTTGAGATAACGATCAAAAAATTAACAATTAATGAAATAAAATTAAATAATATAAAATAAATTCATCTAATTAAATCTAATATAAAAATGATAATTGATTTCTTTTTATTAAGTCTGAACAGCCTCAAAAGAAGAAAATTAAGAAGTTTGTTGACTATGATAGGAATTTTTATAGGTATAGCTTCTGTTGTTGCTTTAATTTCTCTTGGGCAAGGGCTTCAGGGATATATAGAAGAACAATTTGAAACTCTGGGAGTTGATAAAATAATAATAGAGTCAAAAACTTTAGGACCTCCTGGAAGTGCTAGTTCAAAATCATTAATTTTAACTTCTAAAGATTTACAAACAATTAAAGATACAAAAGGTGTTGAGGATGTGGCTGGAATTTTAGTTAAATCAGAAGTTGTAAAATTTAAAGACGAGAGTGAAGTTGTTTTTACATTTGGAATGAATGAAGAATATCTATCTATTTTTGAAAATTTAGGAAATTTTGAAGTTATAAAAGGAAGAGATTTAACAGAAGAAGATAAATTTAAAGTTGTAGTTGGTTATAATCATGCCCATGGCGATATTTGGGAAAGACCTATTCAATTAAGAGATAATTTAGAAATAGAGAATAACGAATTTAAGATAATAGGAATCAGAGGAAAAATAGGAAATCCTTTTGATGATAATGCCGTATCAATCCCAAAAGATACTTTAAAAGAAATTTTAAATATTGAAGATGAAGAATCTCAAATTTTAGCCAAGACAGAGAATGGCTTTGATCCGAGTGATGTTGCAGAAGAAATAGAAAGAAGACTAAGAAAATCACGAAATGAAAAAGAAGATCAGGAAACTTTTAATGTCAGAACTTC
>CAYIJD010000052.1:0-4782 GCA_964363655.1 Candidatus Woesearchaeota archaeon
CTAAATGTATAGCATCTCTTGGATCTAAGCTTACTTTATTGTAAACATCTATTGAGTTTGAGATAATTTCTTGATTAACTTCTATAAATTTTACATTTGGAGTGGATAATATTATTTTTGCACAATTATGGGCCTCTTCTCTATTTTTTTCATGCTGTATTATCCACATTACTTCGTCTAATGTCAAATAAGAAGTGTAAATCTTTAGCTCTCCTTTTTTCACTGATTCAAGGAGTTTTCTTGCTTTTTCACCATCTTCTTCCGGATTAGCAAATGCGAATATAAAAAAATTTGAATCTGCATAAAATTCATAATTCTCAAATTTTGATTTTTGATTTTCTTGCTCTTTTTTCATATTGTTTATTTCTTAATCTTTTAATGTATTCTGGAGATAATTTTTCTCCTTTTAAATTAATCCTTTTAGCTATCTCTCTCAATTTTTCTATAAAGTTA
Source organism: Candidatus Woesearchaeota archaeon (assembly GCA_964363655.1). GTDB lineage: Archaea > Nanobdellota > Nanobdellia > Pacearchaeales > GW2011-AR1 > ARS1285. Next base: position 454 of record CAYIJD010000052.1, read on the forward strand.
TCATCTTGTTTTTTTATTAAAACTCCCTCTTCTTTTGCCACAATAATAACTTCTTGTTTCGGATAAATTTTATAGTTGTCTCTAAATATCTTAGGAATCACGACCTGTCCTTTTGAACCTAGTTTTACTTTTAGTTCTACCATGTTACACCTAAAGTTATACTACTATTTAAATCTTTAGAATTTAAGCTATTAATTCAACTATTAATAAAAATGATTTTGTCATCTATAAATTTATTTTCCAAATTAATATATTTTTGATGCAGAAAAAAAGTTATTTTTTTCTGACTCAGAAATTTTTAAGCTCAAAAATTTCTGATATTCTCTCTCTATATTTTTATTACACACATAATCATGGTGTCTAAAACCACCGCCAAAACTTTTTGGGATATGCATTAACTCATGAATAAGTGTTTTAGTTTTTTCTTGTTCTGATAATTTATCAAATCTTTTTGAAATAACCTCTATAACATAAAATCCCCTTCTATTTAAAGCAAGTTGCATGGCTTTCCCAAGTGCATGGCATCTCGCAATCGTCCCTCTACTGCTAGATCCAAAACTTCTTATACAAATAACATCGTTCAGCCTAACATGAGGAAATAAAACAACTAATTCTTTTACAATTTCTTGAATATCTTTAGCTAGTTCGTATTTTATTGGCATTTTTTATTTTTTCAAAAATTTTTTTAAATTTTTGCTTTTCTCAAAACATATCCTATTAAATTCTCAGCTTCTTTATCAATCTCTTCCTTATCACAGGAAGAGTGACAAATATCTACAAATTTTTTAATATATCTATCTGGTATGTCTATTTCATTAAATTTATCATCTATTCTACCAGATCTCTTAATTTGAATAATTTGATTCTCTAAAAAATTTTCTTCATATTTATAAAAAAATTTCCCATCTTGATAAAAAGCAAAAAGTATCCAAGGAACTACTATAATTCTACTATAATCATTTAAGATGTAATAACCTTTCATTTTAATTCAACAATTTTATATTTAGATTTTAGTCCTTTAATAATTTTTACTTCTTTTGAAAAATATTTTTTCAAAAGTTTTATAAGCTCTATATTTGCTTTATTATTAAAAGCAGGATGTTTTAAAAACGCTATTAATTCATTTTCATTTATTTTTATTATTTCCTGTTTTTTAGAATTTGGTTTTACTTTAACTTTAATCATCTTTTTTCTGGAGTTTTTAATTTTCTTCCTAAAGCTTTATAAATTTCTTCTTCACTTTTTCCTGCAATAAATTTGTGATTTTTAAAAAGTCCGTGCTGACTTAGCTTAAGGCCTTTTTTCTTTGCTATAACTCTTAAACCTATACCAGCACCTTTTTTGCTTGAATATGCCAACAGTTCAGCGCCCCATTCTTTTGAATTAGTATAATATAACTCAACTTTTACATTTCTAATTTTAAAAGTAGATTCTTTTCCACCTCCTTGTATATAAACTCCTTTTGTCTTTAAGAACTGTATAATTCTTTTTTTATGTTCTTGGCTTTTAGGAATAAGCACAATATCTATATCGCGCGGATTTTTTTCATGTCTTCTTATGCTGCCGACAATTTTAATTTTTTTGCAATATGGCTTTAATTCTTCTACGATTTTATTTGCAAGTTTTGTGACAAAAATTCCTTTTCTGGTTAAAAATTCTTTCTTAATCATTTTAATTAAAAGTAAAAGATGTTTATAAGGATTTTTGATATCTTAATTAAAATATAATATAATATAATAAAATTATATTAATATTAGTTATCTATATTATTTTTATATATGGAGATTTTTATAATACTAAAAAGAAAAATTATATAAAGAATTATAGTTTTGATATTTTATGAAATTAATAAAAATCATAGGATGGGGGTATTTAATACTAGGGTTATTTCACGCTATGTGGTTAATGACTCATAAAGACTTATTAATTGGTAGTGGAAGTTTTAATATTTTAATGTCTGGAATTTTAATAATTATAGGATTGTTCCTGTTAATTTTAGAGATTGTTGTGGAAAATTAATCATCTCGTAACAATTTCCAAGGCATCTCTATTTCTTAATTTGTAGTCTTTGCCTAAAATTTTTTTTGTTCTTGCATCAATAGCTTTAATAAAATTTTTTCCAAGATCGGTATGAATTGTATATGCAAAATCTAAAGCTGTAGATTCTGGAGGAAGTAAAAAACAGTCTGGAAGAATATTTCCTTTACTGTCTGACAATTTGTTGGCTGAAGCTGGAAAAATAGCTATATACTTTAATAATTGAAATACTGTCTTGTTTAAAATTTCTTGAACTCCTGTAGAGCTATAAACGTCCAAAATTTTTTTAATATTGCCTAGAGCTAATTTTTGTTTTTCGTTTAAGTTAGATTTGATGATAAAATTAGATTCTCCTGAAATATAGTCTATAAGGTTTGATTTTGAAGCTTCTCTTAAAGCAAGTTCGTAATCAGCACTACAAGGAATTATAATTAAAGTTGGGTAGACTTTTTTTAAATCATCAAGATTTCTTTTTGAATTATCTTTGTCAATTTTATTAGCTGCTATAATCATTGGTTTTGTTAAATGTCTTAATTCATGCACAAATTTTTTTAAATTTTCATCGGTCCAAGAATTTAATTTTTCTATATTAAAATTGTTTTTTCTAACTACTTCTTTTATATGATTTTCATTAACCTTTAATCCTGAAAATTGTTTTGCAATTACTTTAGTAAAATCTTCTTTTGTGGTTTGAGCATTTCTAGATAATGTTCTCCAGGATTTTTTTAAGACTGCGAGATACCATAAATCTAATTCATTTTCTAACATCTTAACATCATTAAGAGGATCATAGTTCTTAGTTTCTTTTCCTTCTGAATTTGTTTCTCCTGAAATATCTACTACATGAATTAAGGCATCTGCCGATGCTAAATTATCTAAAAACTGATTGCCTAATCCTTTTCCTTCTGAAGAGCCTTCTATTAATCCAGCAACATCCATTAATTCAACAGGAACAAATCTTTTATTATTAATGCAATAGCCTTTATTTGGATTACAAGTAACATTAAATTCTTTATCGATACAGTCTATTTTTACATATGCTATTCCATGATTTGGTTTTATTGTTGCAAAGGGGTAATTTGCTATAAGTACATTGGCTAAAGTACAGGCTTTAAAAAAAGTTGATTTTCCTACGTTGGGTTTACCAACCAATCCGATTAACATTTTTAATTTTATTTATAGTTTAGACTATTTTTTTGCTTATTATCTTAATCAATATAAATAAGTTAATATTAATAACTTATTAAAAGTTTTCAAGATGGCGGTCTTTATTTATTTAAATGATATAATTTATTTCCTTTTAGCATTTTTATTAAACTATGAGAATTATAAATAGCGGTTTAAATAAATTGTTATTTTTTAGATTGGTTCCACATTGTTTCAAAATATTTTTTATATGATTTAGCAACTTCTTTGTCTTCTATGATAAAAATAATTGGAGATTCGTTCCAAACAATAATGACTATTTTATCTTCATGAACATCTGTTTGAGTAAGTGGTTCAAAGTCCTTATTGAAGTATTTAATTTCAGTGTATCTATTTTTTAGTTTATTACTAAAATATTTAAGAGATTGATTAAAAATCATGCGAACTTTAATTTTTTTATCTATTCTTTTAATTTCAAAGTTTTCCCAAAAAAGCTCTCCCATTATTTTAACTGATTCTTTAGGAGCTCCAAAAATAAAATAATTTTTGTTCTTTTCAATAATACTTTTATGATATGCTATTATTCCTCTTTTACCTATATAGATATAAGCATTCTGTTTTAACGGAATAGTTCTAATCTTTCTTTTAATTTCTTTTGCTAATTCAGAAGCATTTTTCTTTTTTTCTTCTAATTCCTTAATTTCTTCATCCATTTGTTCTACTAACATATTAGGAGAAGAAATCATGTAAATTCTTTTTTTACCTTCAGTAATATATGTTACAAATCCTTTATTAATTAATTTTTCTAAATTGTCATAAATAATATTTCTATGAAGTTTTGTATCTTTAATCAACTGGCGTGCGTCTGACTTTCTAAACTTAACTAAAGACAAATATACTCTTGCTTCATTTTTATTGAAACCAAGTTTAATAAGATTTTCTATTGATAACATTGTTGTCATAATATATGACAACTAATATTTAAATATTGTGATTTGAAAGATTTTTTATGGAAAGGAATAAGATAAATAGATTAGAAGAAAATTTAGATGGTACAGCTAAAAGTGAAGATAATGAAAAGAGTAGTGGGATTGTATTATCCTTGATAGATGTGTTTATGCCTCTTGGATATGCATTATCTAAATC
>CAYIJD010000053.1:0-4767 GCA_964363655.1 Candidatus Woesearchaeota archaeon
AAAACCCAAACAAACCACACACTTTAGTGTGTGGTACACTAAAGGTTTTCTTGATATTATTAATTTATATTAGAAAAACGTAAAAGTTTTGCAGATTTGTCATCTTTTCAGTTGACAATACTTTTCTTGATTCAGATATTATAAGATAATAAATTTTCATCAAGAATAAATACTATTTTATATTAAATAAAAAATCAACTCACTTTCCAGTCGGGTTCAACAACTCCCTCTGCTTGTAAAAGTTTTACTTCGCTAAAATCCTCATTAGAGGCAGCTAATACCATCCCCTCACTTTTTATCCCTTTAATTGTTCTTGGTTCTAAATTAGCGAATACAATGCATTTCTTTCCTTCTAACTCTTCTTTTGTATAATAAGGCTTTAATCCAGCAACGATTATCCTTGTTTCAGTTCCTAAATCTACTTTTAATTTGTAAAGTTTATCACTTTTTTCAATATCGTCTACCTCTAAAATTTCTCCAGTTATTAAATCAAGTTTTTGCCAGTCTTTGAAAGGTATTTTTTCTTCTGCCATTTTTTGTTTTATAGTCTCATTAATTTTTAAGCAAGAAATATTTCATGCTTTAATATGAAACCGAATCGCTTCTTATGAAAAATTTTTCTCATTTAATTATAAAAACGGGCTGATTTTATATACTTGCCTCTATTAAAATTTTCAGACACTCTCGTCTTTTAAAATATTTAAAAAAAGAAAAAATAAAAAATTATTCTTCGTCCTCTTCAAGCCCTAGATTAAATTCCTCTAGATTTTGTTCAAAATCGTCTTCTTCAGACATTTTCATTCCTCGTTTTTTAATACGAAACTTTAGATAAATACAAAAAGTTTCTAATTTTATAGAATATAAAGCCTTTATAAAGTTTTTTGTTTTATCTCTATTGTTTTTGATAAGAATAAAGCTTAAAAAGTTAAAATTGTTTGTTTTTATAAGCCCAATTCGTTCTAGTTCACTTTTTAATACCGCGCTAATACTTGGTTATATAAAGTAAATGCTAATTATTTTGATGAGTTTATTTATTATAGAAAACCTTTTTTAATCTTTAAGCAAGAAGTTTGTTATCATATTAGGACTAACTGCATTTTTATTCTTGATAATTATTTACTTTATTATTTTAATGCAGGAAATTAATATTTAATAATGGATGAGTAATTTTATTACGTGAGAAGCTTTGACATTTAGGACATATAGCTTTATCTAATGAAAATATCAACTAATTATATCCTATAATTTACTAAAAGACTTTTACGGCTAAATTAGCCGAAAGCCTTATAAACTTATAATTTTTATAATTCTTATTAAGAGATTACTAAGAAAGATATTATTATCATCTTATAAATCACAAATCACTGTTAAGATTCACGATTATCCATTCCAATCTATTTTTGGATAGAATCCATTATCAGTAAGTAAAGTATTAACTAATAGCAATTTTAAGTTTATTAAAAGATAGAATGTCTTTTTCTTAGTCTCTTAGAGAGATAATGAATTATTTAACAATTAATAAACTAAAGAGTAGCGTAGATTTGATTACGGATAGCAAAAAAAGATTTTGCTTTAAGATACTTGGAAGTATCGAGACAGGTAATTTTAGAAACGCTAGAAGTAGTCTTAAGAAATAAAATGGCAAAAATAAGTCCCATATCTATAAAATATATTATTCACGCAAAATTTGAGGCTAGTGGAGCAATTGAAAAACCAGATATAATAGGGGCTGTTTTTGGTCAGACAGAGGGTTTGTTGGGAGAAGAATTAGAAATGAGAGAATTGCAGAAATCTGGTAAAATTGGGAGAATTGAAGCTAGCATAGAGTATGGAGATGGAAAAACTTTTGGAGAAATTGAAGTTCCTACTGCTATGGATAAAACAGAAACAGCAATAATTGCAGCTGCCTTAGAAACAATTGAAAGAGTCGGGCCAACAGACACCAAAATCACAATAGAAAATATAGAAGATGTTAGAGGAAGTAAAAGAGACTATATTCTTGAAAGAGCTAAAAAACTAATGGAGAATATAGAGAGTTATAATGAAGTTGATGAGATGGCCGAAGAAATAAAAAACCATGTCAAAGTTTCAAAAATTCAAACTTATGGAACTGAAAACTTGCCTTGTGGTGATATTTCTGGAAATGAGGTAATAATTGTTGAAGGAAGAGCAGACGTCATTAATTTGTTGAAAAAAGGAATTAAAAATGTTATAGGAATGAACGGAACAAAACTTCCAAAAGTTATAAAAGAACTAGCTGATGAAAAAGAAACTATCTTATTTGTTGATGGAGATAGAGGCGGAGAATTAATAATAAAAAACGTAATTGAAAACGCAAATGTTACCTATATTGCAGCTGCTCCAGAAGGAAAAGAAGTTGAAGAGCTAACAGGAAAGGAAGTTTTACAGGCCTTAAGGAAAAAAATTTCTAAAGACGAATATCTTAGAAGAAAAAGAGGTTATGATAATAAAATTAAAGAAACTATCGTAGAAGTTAAAAAAGTTTCTTCTAAAGAAAAAGAGAAAATTAAAAAAGAAGTTGACGAGTTAGCTGGAACTAAAACAGCATTAGTTTTTAATAAAAATTTAGAGGTTATAAAAAGATTGCCTATTGGTAAATTAGTATTAATAGAAACAGGAGATTTTGATGAGGAGCCATATGTAATTGCAATTGATGGAACCGCGACACCAAGAATTATAGAAAGCTGTGAAAGAATTGGATGCAGTAATTTAATTGCAACTAATTTTGTTAGTTCTGATACAAATATTAATTTAGTAAGTATGTGAAATTGAAAAACATTCACTAAATTAAGTGAGAATTTTGATTCTGTTAATTTAATTGGTAGTTATAAAAATTTGGTCATTTTTAATAATAATTAATATTTCTAGTAACTTCTTAGGATTATTTTAGTTTATTATCGGTAAATCTGGATTTATCATCAATTGGCTTAACAATGCCCTTTTTATTATCTTAAACTTTATAATTATAAATCAAGAAAACCTTTAGTGTACCACACACTAAAGTGTGTGGTTTGTTTGGGTTTTCTGGATGCTCAGAAATTCGAAACACAACCTAAAGGATGTGGTTCAATTAAATAGCATTTCCAAATTAATAAAGATAGTGAAATGCTATTTAATTGTTAAACTGTTGAGAATTTCTGACATAAACGATTTTTAATCATCTTTCTCCAAAACCTCTGCATTTAGTCCTCTTTTCCTGCATTCGTTAACAAAATTTTCAGCGTCATTTTTTGTTCCAACAATAGAGCCATAATGCATTGGAATGGCTAATTTAGGAGCAATAATTTCAGCTACTTTAACTGCTTCAAAACTATCCAGAGTATATGTTCCTCCTACAGGCAATAATGCAACATCAGTTTTAACAGTATTCATTTCAGGTATTATATCAGTGTCTCCTGAATGATAAACTCTAACCCCATCAAAATCTATTATATACCCTAACCAAAAATTATTTTTTGGATGAAATTCTTTTCCAATATTATATGATTGAATAGTTTTGACTTTTATTCCATTAATATTAAATTCCTGATTTGGCTCAACCAACTTGATATTTAAATTATCATTAACTTTTCTTAATTTGCTGTTAATATCAGAAGTTGAAACAACAATAGTTTCAGATTTTATTATTTTTTTAATATCTTCTATAGAGCAGTGATCATAATGAGGATGAGTAATAAAAATTATATCTGCTTTTTCATAACTGCTATTTAATTGGAAGGGGTCAATATAAATTATTTTTTCTTTATTTTTAATTTTAAAGCCTGCGTGTCCTAACCAATTAATTTCAATATTTTTATATTTCATTTTATTAAAAAAATAATTATGTTTATAAATATTGTTAGAAAATTAAGTAAATTTTAATGACTAATTATTTTTAATGTTAACTAAACTATAATCTAAGAGGCAAGTTTTCCAACAAATAAATCTGATTATTATATAAATACCTTTTATTATCTATCGTTGGGAAATTGTTAATAAGTTTTGATAACTTAATAAATTTATTCAGATGTAAAATATTCATGTCCTTAGTTATAATGTTCAAAAAGAGGTATTATAATTTTTTGCTATGATTTTATTTAAAATAAAATTAACCCTTTTCTTAACACTCATAAAAGGAATTGTAATAATCCTCTCTTTATAACCCAGCTTATTATACATTTCAATTATTTCCTCATGTATTTTTTCCTGTTCTTCTTCAGATTCTTTTCTTAACTTATCATTCTTATAAACATTCAAAAAATCCAAAACAAATATTTTTTCATATTTAATATTTTTAATTTTATTTATTTTATCTTTGGTGGTTTTTAATTTATATAAATTATAATAAGCCAGAGTGTCACCAAGACCCCTATCAAAGAATATTATTTCTTTTTCTTCTTCACCATTTTTTATTTTTTCTAACTCTTTAATTTGTTTAATCTGAAAGTCAAGTATAGCATTCTGAAAGTCTTTTTTATTTATTTCTAAAATTGATTTTCCTATAAATCTTTTATCTTTTTTACTAATTTCTCTTGCAGCTTCTTTCAAAATTCTATATCCTCTTTTTTCTAGTCCATTTATTATAGATGTTTTTCCTGTTCCTGGTCCTCCAGCAATAACAAATTTTCTAGACATAATTATATTTCTGAATCAGCAAACTCCTTTAATCTTTTTTTCTTCAATCTTACAAACTATTTCATTGCCTTCAACTACAACCAAAACTTTTTCCTGAATTTCTAAATTATCTATTTTAAAAATATAAGAAAT
>CAYIJD010000054.1:0-4397 GCA_964363655.1 Candidatus Woesearchaeota archaeon
TAAAACTATCTGGCTCTGAAATAAATGAGCAGGAATCAGCAACAATAGAACAATCTTCAATTGCTTCTGAAAAATCCAAGCTGTTCATTTCTACTTTACTGGAAAAATCTAAATTTGGAACAGGCTTTTCTTCACTTTCTATATCAATTAGAGCTAAATCAAATTCTCTATTAATTTTATCTTGTATTATCAATTTTAGTAAATTTTCTTCTTTTGTAATAGTTAAAACACTTCCAAGTTTTACTCTCCTTAAAACAGCCTTTAAACTTTCTAAACCTACTCCTAAAACCTCCTCTCCTTCAATATTAAATTCAGAAAAAGTTTTTGCAGGCAGTTTAAACAAAACCATAGCTACATTTGCGGGATCAATAGCAGTAACCCCTAAACCATCTTTATTAACTTTTAACCTAACTTCTAAAACTAATTCTGAAATTATACTAATAATATCTGAAAATATCTTTGGATTTTCTAGTTTTAATAACATCTATTTAAAAATCTATATTTGCTTTTAAAGATTATTGTATTAAACAATAAGTGAATTTATCTAATCAATTTCCTTTACTATTTCTGACTTTCCTAATTTTCCTATTAATCTTTCTAAACTTTTTTTAGCTTTATTAATAGAATTTTCTGTTCCAACTAAATATATTTCCTCTTCCTCAGTATCTATAACCAAAGATGATCCATCATCATGATGTAAATAATGCATAAAAGTTTCATTAATATCTAAACCATAGCTAACATAATCCAAACCCAAATAAGTTAGCCCATTTTTTATTAATTTTTTATAATTTATATCATCTGTTTCAAAAATCTTTTTATCCAATTTTTCAGGGAACTTGTATTTTTCTATTATAGGTTTCATAATACTTACTAAAAACAATTTGCTTTTAAATATTATTATTCTTAAATATCATTATACAAAAGAGATTATTATTTAAATTCAATTAGATAATTAATAGTTAAGAAATAATAACGAGGTGAATTTATGGAGAACAACAAAAATCAAAATGGATTAAAGCACGAAAAAAAAGAGCAAGAAAAAAAACAAGAAAGAAGTTTTCAAGAACAAAGAGTTAGAGAAATTACTTTAATTTATTATTCTCAACCAGAGATAAAAAAAATTATTTATAAATTTTCACAAAATAGAGAATGTATCCCAAGATATTATGAAAATTTTGGGAAAAGGCCGGATATTTTCCAATATGAGAATGATCTTATTGAACAGGTAAGAAAAGGCGCAACCTCTTTTCATTGTTCAGAAGAATTATGGAATGATGCTCTAGAACTTAATACAAATTTATCAAGAAACGAGTTAAATAAATTGAGAATTGGTTGGGATTTACTTTTAGATATAGACAGCAAGTATTTAGAATATAGTAAAATTTATGGAGCTCTTTTAATAAATGCTTTAAAATTTCATGGTGTTGAAAACATAGGCGTTAAATTTTCGGGTAATAGAGGATTTCATATTATCATTCCATGGAAAGCATTTCCTGATGAAATTTATGGTCAGAAAACAAAAGATATGTTTCCAGAATGGCCTAGAATAATAAGCCAATACCTTGCAAGTATTATAAAACCCAAATTAATTGAGAAAATCTTTCAAGAGCAAAGTTTAAAAGAACTAGCTGAAAAAACTGGAAAAAAAGAAAGCGAGTTAATAATAGACGAATGCGTTTCTTGCAATAGACAGGCAGTAAAAAAACATAAAATAATCTGGATTTGCAGAAATTGTAAAAATATAGAAGTTTTAAGATATGAAAATAATAGAATTCCAAGATGTCCTAATGAAAATTGCAGAAAACCTCTGAATGAAAAATCAAGGACAGAAGTTTTATTTTGCGAGTATTGCAATTTTAATTATGATGATAACCAAGAAATGTTTAAAAAAGCTAGGGAAAAAACAGAAACTCTTATAGACGCAGATTTAATTCTTGTATCTCCAAGACATCTTTTTAGAATGCCCTATTCATTGCACGAAAAAACAGCTCTATCTTCAATAATTATTGATAAAGAAGATATTGAAAATTTTCAGATTACAGAAGCAAAACCATTTAAAACAAAAATTAAAAATTTTTATCCAGAACCAAAACAAGAAGAAGCTAAAGAACTTCTCCTACAAGCTCTAGATTGGTATGAACAAAAACAAATTCAAGACATTATTATTAAAGAAAAAAAAATGGCCATTAGTCATACCGATAGTAATAAAAATATTAATAAAGACTATAAAAAAATAACAATTCCTAATCCTTCTGAAGATATCTTCCCACCGCAAATTAAACTTATTCTTAAAGGAATAAAAAATGATGGGAGAAAAAGAGCATTATTCATTTTAATAAGTTTTTTTAAATCTTTGGGCGTTGCTGACAATGAAATTGAAAAAAAAATTTTTGAATGGAACGAACTTAACTATACCCCTATAAAAAAGGGTTATATCCTTAATCAGTTAAATTGGTACAAAAAAAATTCTAATAGACTTCCTCCGAATTTTAACAACTCTATCTATAAAGATTTAGGAGTTGACAAGCCTGATAAGTTAGCGATGGAAACCAAAAATCCTGTCAGCTACGCAATTAAGAAGTATTTTATGATGAGGAAGTAGTTTAATCATGCCATTTATTTACTGATTAACTATTCCTCCTTTTAATGATTTTTGTAATCTTTCGTAGAATTTTTCTGTATAAATGAGCCAGATTTTATCTCTTGATTTTATTTAAAAGTTTTCTAAAGAATTAGTTTAAGTTTAAGTTATCCTCTACTAAAAAGAAAGATTTATAAATATGTAGAGGATAACATTTTATGCATTACAAATACAAGATAATAAAAGGAAAAAAATATAAATATATAGTAAAGTCAGTTAGGCTTCCAAACAAGAAAGTTATACCATTAGAAAAATTATATAAAAGAAACGACAAAGAGATTGAAAAATTTTTTGAAGAAAAAGAAATAAATGAAAATTACAAATATGTACTGAAGAAATTCAAAAGCGATTATATTTTTACAGAAGAGGAATTTAAAAAAATTGAGAAAATAAAATATAGATATAAAAAGATACTAAAAAGATTAACTAAAACCAGCCTTAAAGATTTATTTGATAGATTTACTGCTAATTTTACTTATGAAAGTAATGCACTGGAAGGTAATTCTCTTACCTTAAAAGACGTCGCTATTGTAATGTTCGAGAATATTGCTATAAAAGGGAAAGATTTAAGAGAGATATATGAAACAAGAAATTCAAGAAAAGTTGTTGAGCTAATATTAAAAAACAAGTTTAATATAACACATAAGGATATAATAAAAATGCATAAAATTTTAGTAAAAGATATAGATGTACAAACGGGTTATAAAAAATTTCCTAATATCCTTGTGGGAAAGAATATACAAACAACCCCCCCAGAAAAAGTTTATGAAGAAATGGATAAGTTAATAAAATGGTATGAAATTAACAAAGATATAATACATCCAATTAAATTAGCCGCATTTTTTCATGGAAGATTTGAACAGATTCATCCTTTTGAAGATGGAAATGGCAGAGTTGGAAGATTTATCATAAGTTTAATTTTAATTAAAAGCAAATATCCTCCTTTAATTATAAGAAAGTCTAAAAGAATATCTTATATCAATGCTCTAGAGGCTTTTGATAACAAACATTCTGCAAAACTCGAAAGATTTTTATTAGAGAAATTTAAAGAAACTTATAATAAATTTTTTGAAATTTATGAGAAGTATATTTGATTATTCAGTTAAGAAGGATTTTATGATGAGGAAGTAATTTTAAAAATTTAGTTTTCCACAATCATCTAGATAATTCCAAAGATATTATTAATAATACTGATTTAATTATTTAATTCATATTTGAGACAACAAATTTAAATACCTAAATAACCTTCCTTTCTTATGAAATTAAAAAAGGGCGTTATAATAGTAATATCTATATTATTATTTATTGGGTTAATTATTGCATCAAATCATACAGAAACGAATACTGAAACACAACAAACAACTTCTGGATCAGAAATTGATAAAGCTTATTCTTGTTTAATAAACGAGCTAGGAGATAATTGCGGAGGAACTAAAAGCACAAAACAAGCTGCCTTTAACTTACTTGCAACATCTTATGATTCTAAACTTCAGAATGAATGTAAAACTTCTTTAAAAGAAAAGAAAAAACAGGATTGTTGGAGCGATGCTGATACCGGTAATTGTAATATAAAATCAACCGCTTTTGCGGTTATTGCTTTAAATCATATAGGAGAAAAAGTTGACGATAGTGTAAAATTCATATTAAATAAAAAAATTTCTGAAACAGGATTAACATGGTATTTGGAAATCGACGCCAATAACAAAACAGAGTGTGATGTTAATGGGAAGAAAATTACTGTAGAAGAAAATAG
>CAYIJD010000055.1:0-4120 GCA_964363655.1 Candidatus Woesearchaeota archaeon
GCAACTTTATCTGATTTAGAATTAGCTTTAGAAAATGGAATGGAGTTAAAAGGAAGTTATGAAGATACTCCTTCTGTTGTTTTAAGGAGTAATGGAGATTCTTATGAAAAAAATGATTATCTTGCTAAATTACTAAATAAAGAAATTAAAAAAAATAATTTTAAACACTCTTTAGTTTTAAATGGATTAAAATTAAAAGAAGATAGTAATTCAGCTTATGGTTTGGTTTTAATTCCTGGAGAAAAATTTAGTTATTTTGAAGCTCTTGAATTAGATAATGAAAATAATAGAAAAAGATTTTCAAAACTAGATGAAAGAGGAATGCCTATTTTTGATGAAGAAGGTAAGAGAACTCTTTATATAAAAGAAGATGGTTTGTGCGGGTTGTGTCTGGGCGATGGTCTGAACTTGGGTTCGCTCGACGATCATCTTGCGCGCTCGTACGGCGGTGGCAGGGTGGTTATTGTAAGCCCCGAAAGGGCCGAAAAAAATTTTGATAGCTATATATCGAAATTAAACGAAGAAAGAGAAAACCAAATTGCAGAAATTCAAGAAAGGTTTAAAGCCGCTATGAGTGTTTTAAAAAACAGTTAATTTTAAACTAATATACTAGGATTCTGTTAACTGAAAAGGTGGTTACAAAAATTAAGTTATTTTAAGAGGATAATTGATGTTTTCTGATATTTCTAGTAACTTCTTACGATTATCTTCAGTTTATTATCGGTAAATCTGTTATCACTCATTGGCTTAACAGCATCTATAATAGAAATTTATCTCATTTCCAATAAAATTTCTTTACTTTTCTCTCTTAAAAATTCCTCATCTTTTTTATTGAAATCCATTCTTTGTTTTGTTTTTTTATCTAGATTTTCTAGAATAAGGGGTAGTAAGAATTTTTCTTTTATGGCTTTTTTCTTAGACATATGGCAAAATTTAGCATATTTTTCTATAATCGAATTAATTTTTGCATTTTTTTGATTTGCAAGCCAAATTTTTAAGATTCTAGTAGGTCTTTTATAGTTAATAAAGTTTTTATTTTTTAGTTTTTTAACTGCAGAAACTCCTGCCGAAAGAAAAAAATTCTGATAAACTAAAAATCTCCAGTATTGTTGCCTGTAAATTCTGCCTTTAAATATGTCTGCTTTGCTCAAATAATCAATCGCCTTTGCCAATACTTTTCCTTCATATTCTAAAGGCAAATTCTCCTCTATCCACAATAAAATCTCGTCTAATTCTAATTCAGAATTATCAAAGATATTCAAGGTTTTTTCATCTGTTTCTTCTTGGAATAATTTTTTTAATAAATTAAAGACATTTTCCTGTTTTTCACGTTCAGAAATTTCTGAAATAAAAATCTCTTCTCCTAAACTCAAAACACTTTGCAAGTCATTTAAAGCAGCCCTTACATCTCCTCTAGCTTGTTTTGCAATTATGTCTATTAACTTATCATTAATAATTTTCTTTTCTTTTCTTAAAACATTTTTAATAATCTCAATAATTTCCTGGCTTTTTAATTCTTTTAGACTAATTATTTTGCATTTTTGTCTTAATAAGCTGAATTTTTTATGCCATATATTGTTTGCAGTTAGCATTATAGGAAACTTGGTTTTTGTGATTAACGCTATTAATTCTGGTAACCCACCTCTATCACTGGTAGTTATTCCTTCAACTTCATCCATCAAAATTAACTTTCCTTTTTTGAATAAAGAATCTTGACTGCTAACTGGCTCAAGAACTCTTTCTAGACTGGCTCTATTTCTTAAATCACTTGCATTTAATTCAAATAATTCTAAATTATATTTATTGGCAAGAGCAATAACTAAACTTGTTTTTCCAGTTCCAACAGGTCCGTTTAAAATTAAAGCTCTTTTTTCTGGAAATTTTCTATAAAAATTATCAACTTCTTTTATTTCCAAGTCATGGCCCCTTATATCATCAAACTTACTAACACGGTATTTTTCGGTAAGAGGAAGGTTCATGGTATTAATAATATCTCTGCTTTAAAGTAAAGAGACCATAATTTAGATTTAATTTTTAATAGTTATTATTAAGATTAGTTCTTCTTAACATTGGATTGAATGTCGTTAACATTTTTATTTATTATAGCTAGCTTTAGAGATTCCTTTAAAATTATTAAATTTTTAAGTTTTGATTATGAGATTGTAGATTATTATAATATTTAATTCTAATGGTTGGGTTTGAGTTTATTGATTTTGTAAGAGATTTTATTAATATTATCAGGAATTTTATAAAGGTTGCCTTGATCATCTAGAAATTTAATTAATCCCTTCCTTTTAAAAAACCTCTAAATTTTTTTCCATCAAGAGAATAAATACTAAGCTTTCCTGCATTATGTTTATATGAAAGAATTCCTAGCCCTATAATAGATTCTTCTCCTTCTAATACATCTATTCCCCCCCCCAGCTTATTTTCCAAATCCTTTTTATTAATATCAGTTATCATCTTAATTAATCATAGTTTAAGATTATCAACATTTTTTAATTTTTTGGCTTCTTCTTTAATTAACCATTCTAAATCTTCTATTTCTATTTCTTCTTTTCCAAATAAAGTTACTTTTGCTCTGATTAATGCTAAACCCCTTCTATATGCACCATCTGAATCTATATTAAAAAATTCATCTCTTTCATGTTTTAAAACAACATTATGAAAATGCGAGTAATATAATAATGGAAGCTTTAATGCATTAGCCATCGGAGTAAAATTATTTTCAACTAATTCTTCCGTATAATCCAAGCTATCCATAAACTCTTTAAATCTATAAGAATACCAAAAATTTTCTGCGGGACCAAAATATATACATTTTTTCATTTTTTATTTCCCCCTCCCAGCCAAAATAAAACTTGCCAATAAAGATTCTAATTGAATAAATTCATCACTGCCTTCAACCATTCTAAACTCTACTTCTCCTGTTTTTTCTGTCAGTTTAACTTTTAATTCGGGATCAATTTGTAGATTCCAAATTTCTTTTTGTATTGATTTTATAATATCCTGTCCTGAAATAGATTCCTTTAACATAACATCTAATAACTTTTCCTTAGCCTTTAAGAAATCTCCGCTTAGAGCATATTCTAAAACAATTTTGATATCTCTAGGTTTTGCGCTTGTCATTAAAGTATTAATTAAATCTTGATTGATAGAGGTAGATATTGCAGAACTTGCCTGTAATAAATTAATTACTCTTCTGCAATCTCCTTCGCTGACTTCATACAAAGTTTCAATAGCTTTATCATCTATCTGCAATTTTTCTTTTTCTGCGATAAATCTGACTCTTTTTTCTATATCTTTTTTCTCTAATAATTTAAATCGTAAAACAACACATCTTGATTGTATAGGGTCAATAATTTTACTTGAGTAGTTACAGCTCATTATAAACCTGCAAGTATTTGTATAATTTTCCATAGTTCTTCTTAAAGCTTGCTGAGCTTCTCTTGTCAGAGCATCTGCTTCATCCAAAAAAATAACTTTAAAGGAACTGTCTAATGCCTTTGTTCTAGCGAAATCCTTTACTTTCTGTCTTACTACATCTATCCCTCTTTCGTCACTTGCGTTTAGCTCTAGAAAATTAGTTCTCCAGTTTTTTCCAAATAATTCTTTTACAATTATTAAAGCAAGTGTTGATTTACCTGTTCCAGCTGGTCCGGCAAAAAGTAAATGAGGAATATTTAAGGAATTTGTCAAATTTTTAACTCTTTTAACTATATCATCTTGACCAACAACCTCTTCAAATTTACCCGGCCTATATTTTTCTGTCCAAATGCTTGTGTCTTCCATTTTTGTTAATAGTTTTTGTAATTATTAATAATCTTTAGTATCTAGCAGATTAACACACCGAAAGCTTATTATCGTTAACTAGCCTTTATCATTAATAACTTAATTTTTATTAATCAATTTATCAATATAACCTTAATAAGATATTATAAAGATTTTTATGGTAGAATGTAGTTATAAAAAACATTTAATCATATTAATAATAAAAATTAATTAGTATAAACAAACTTAGTAATTAATAAAATATTTTATTCCCCTCTCCTTTGTTTTCTTTTCCTTTTTATTCTTCTAAGTATTTTTCTCTGCCATTTCCATCTCATCTGGCGTTTTT
>CAYIJD010000056.1:0-4023 GCA_964363655.1 Candidatus Woesearchaeota archaeon
TTCTTGCTTGATTATTTCCTAAACATAGTAATAAAGCTATTTCTGATTCATCCATTCTACTGCACGCATTTATCGTCGCTGATACTTCTCTAGCATCTTCAATTTTGTTAAAAATCTTCATTGTATATAGGCTGCCAATGTATTTCGAAGCTTCTTTAAATGGCAGTCTCAACATAACGGCCGTTGTTAGAGATTTCATTTCGTCTTCATTTAAATCTATTAAGGATTTATATTTATTGCCGGTTTTTTCAATTCCAGCTTCTTTAAGTAGTTCTAGAGTTCCTATTATGTTGCCGGTAACTCCTGGAATGAATATTCTTGAATTATATTCTAGGACTTTATCTAAAGGTCTTGTTGATGGATATATTAATAGGCCTTTTTTTATTTTTACATCGGCTTTTTTTATTATGGTGTTTCTTATTTTATCTATCTTTTCTATTACATCGCCAACCATTCCCAAAACAGCTATAGTGGCAAGATCCTTATTATCTCTAGAAATTTCTTCAGAAACAAGATAAGTTAGTTCGGCGGAACAAAGCTCTTCTGGGTTTTTTGTTAGATGAGGATTTATAATAACTAGGTTATCTAAATTGGTATTGTTCTCTTTAACAATTTCGTGGTGGTCTATTATAAAAATTTTATTTTTTAATTCTGCTAGACTTTTTAAAGACCCTGAACCTAAATCAAGAAGAATAATCAATTTATCTTTTGGAAACAAAGAAATTTCTTTTTCTGTTAAGGACTTTATTATTTTTGTTGAAAACTGCATTCCAAGTCTCTCAAAAGTTTTTGATAAAATTGCGGCAGAAGTTATGCCATCTACATCATAATGACTTATAATATGAACTTTCTTGTTTGTTATATCTGCAAGAAGTTTTCCAGAAAAAATTTTAATTTCAGTCTCAATATCCATTTTGCCTCTTTTTAATAAAAATTTTAATAAATTTCTATAAAGCTAGATTATAAAAAAATAATGGTTTAAAAAGATTATTAGTTTTGATTGTAACTAATTAATTTTAAGTTGTAACTAGTTAATTACTATTTATATTTAATTGAATTTTGGAGTTTTTATATAATTTTCAATTTTAATGTAATTAGTTTAGAATAGTTAAACTATTTTTGTTAATTAAATCAAATAATTTTGATAAAAAAGTTGATAAAAAATTGGTTATATTAGAACTGATGGTCGTCAGAATAGAGAGAAAGACTCCTTATAAATAAAGTTAATTTCTTGTAGAAATTAAAGGGATTTAATAGAGGTTAAATAATACTCTAATATCATTATTAAGATAAATCATTATTAAAATTACTTTCAGATCTCCGTCGCTGATTTACTCGTTATATAATAACTAATTATTACCCTATAGATTTGATTTCCTAAAACTATTTTATCTCTAAAAAATCTTTAATCCTTTTAAGCTTGGCTTTTGTTATGGTTAAAGAGCGATTAGCTTTTCTGTCATGCTTGTTTTTCTTAACATGCTCATCTAAATTTTGAGATTTTTTTTCTAGGTTTGTTAAAGCTGGTTCTTTAAAATTATCTTCTAAAACCTTTTTTATTTTTAAGCCATATAATTTTACTTTTGGGATTCCATACTGGTCTCTTAAGGTTAATCCAATTTTTTCAGCGGTTATTCCTTTATTAGCAAGCTTTAAAATTATTTTCTGTATCTCTTCTTTTGTATATTTCAACCATAAAGGTTTTTTTAGCTCTAGTGTTTGTGGTTTTTTTATCATTATAGTTATGACTAAAGATGGTTTTTAAACATTCTGTAAAATAGCCCTGCCAGGATTCGAACCTGGGTCACGAGGTCCAAAGCCTCGTATCCTTGACCACTGGACGACAGGGCTATTTTAAAAAGAGTTTTTTCAGTTTTATAAGGGTTTCTGTAACTTGATTTGTAGAAAGTAATTTTTTTATTATAGTCATAAATTTCCAATGAAAATTTATTATTAATTAATATTTATCTTTATATCTTCCTCTAGACTCTACTTTTTTCAGTTGTTCAATAATTAAATTATAATTATCAGCTTTATAATTATCTAAAATTATTTTAATTGCTTCACTAGCTATCTTAAAATGTTTTGCTTCAAGAGCTTGTTTTAATAAATGTAAGTCAACAGCTTTATCTTCTATCTTGTGGGAATGAAATCCTAATCCAAAATCTATAAGATATATCTTGAAATTATTTTTCTTGCCGTGTTCCGCAGTTATTTTATTTTTATTATTAATATTATTAATTTCCAAATTTTTAGAAGTATAAGTAGTTGAAGCCTTTTTAAGATCCTCAACATAAATCATATTACTGGTGGTAAGGTCGCCATGAATTATATTGTTATTATGTAGTTTTGTAATTACCTCTCCTAATTGTTTACATATTTTTTTCCAATTTAATTTCTCTAGAAAGTCTGAAAGTTTTTTTCCTTCAATATAATCCATAATAATTTTATTATTATCAGTTTTAATAATTTTTGGAACATTTATTAGCTTAGATAATTTGTTGATTATTTTTACTTCTGCTCTAGTTCTCGAGCTTCTTAGTTTTTCATCTAATACAGACAGTCTGTAAGATTTCTTTATTCTATTTTTTATTATATGGTTATTTTCATCTAGAGAGATAATTGCTTCTGCGCCATGCTGAAGGATTTTCATGAGTTTATGAAAACCGAAAGATATATATATATATCCATTAAAAATTATAGATTTTGTTAAATTTTATTAAAAAGAAAAAGAGGTAAGATGGCTAATAATAATTTTAGTTTTTTAACAGTAGTTGTTGTAGCTTTAATCGTTGCTGTTATTGCTTCTTTGATAACTGCTACTATAACTGGGAATGTGATAAAAGTTAAAGAGGAAAAGAAAGGGACAGAGATTTATACGAAAGAGGAGATTGATACAAAACTAAAAGATATTACAATAAATCAAGGGACAACTAACCAAGGAGTTTTGGACATGATGAATAAGTGTTCTATAGTTGCTGTTGCTAGTGGGGGTAGTGATTCAACCATTTTAAAAAGTTGTTCAGAAACTTGTAAATATTATCAGGAAACTTGTGTTTTGGCTAGCATAAAAGGAAATAATATATCGAATGGTAATTTGATCTCGACTGGTTTGTTTGATTGTTCTAGAGATTATGATTCAATTTGGAGAGGTAGAAGAATTTCATTAGACTGTGTCTGTTGTTCGCCTTAAATAACATTTTTTCTTTTTATTTCCTAAGATCAATTATTTTTATTGTATTGATGCTAAATGTATAGCGTCTCTTATATCTAGATTATTTTTTATATTTTTATAATAATTCAGATTATTCTCTTTCCATTTTTTACTATATCCTTAATTAAAGGGTCTTCTTTATGTTTCAAGTCTTCTGTATTGAAAAAATGAAGCTCAATTTTCTTTTCAGATTTTCTTTCTATTTTTTTCAGTTTATTTTCTATCCTTTTTTCAAAATTTTTTTTGTTTTTTATATTTTCTAGTATTATTGCTATATCAATATCTGATCTTTCAGAATAAATTAATTTTGCATAACTTCCAAATAATATAACTTCTCTCATATATTTTTCTTTAAGTAAGTCATTAGAAATTTCTACGATAATATTAAATATTTCATATGGTAAACCAAATTTTAAATATTCCATTCTTATGCCATCTAAAATGTTTTTAAATTCTTCATTCTCAAAATTTATTATAATGAACTTTTTTTCTTTTTTTAGAATTTTAAGATTAATTAAAGTATTTAAAGAATTATCAAAAGGCATATTATTCATTTTTGTTTTGTCTTTTAGCTCTTTCCTTGTATATTTGCTTCCTGGACTAATTAACATAAAAGTTAAAATTCTTATAAGATTGTTATTAAAAATATTTGAAATCATTTTGTTAAATCTTCCATATTTATAATATATGGCTTTACTATTTTGATCAAAAAATCTTGCTGGTTTTTACTCCACACTAAAGAGTTTGTCGTGGATTTTTTGATTCCCAAAAAAATACGCACGTAAATTAACCGCAACATAAATGTCGCG
>CAYIJD010000057.1:0-3296 GCA_964363655.1 Candidatus Woesearchaeota archaeon
AATTATTGATACAAAAATAAAAGAGCAATAAATTTTTAAAATGGCTATATTAAAACCAAAAGATATTTCAAAAATGTCTGTAAATGAAATAAAAGAAAAAATTAAAGAGTTAAGAAATGAATTAATTAGAGAGAGAGTTAAATTAACTAAAGGTGGAAAAACAAAAATTAGAGAAATAAAAAAAACAATTGCAAGACTGCTAACTTTTGATAGAATAAAGACGATTGGGGGCTTAAATATTAAAAATATTAAAAATATTAAATAAACAAACATTTAAAACAAATAAAGTCTTTAAAAAACTATATTAAATAAACTTTCGGAGATAAAAAATAAACAAATGAGTATATGTCCTAAATGTGGATTGCCTTTGCAGGCTTGTGTTTGCCAAGAAATTGCAAAAACAGACCAACGAATACAGATAAAAACAGAAGTCAAGAAATTTGGGAAACTTATCACGGTTATCTCTGGTTTTCAGGGCGTTGATTTAAAGTCTTTGGCAAAAGAGCTTAAACACAAACTAGCATGTGGCGGGACAGTTAAGGGAAATGCTATTGAACTCCAAGGAAAACATTCGGTAAACGTTAAAAAATTCTTGGTAAAACTTGGATTTTCTGAAGAAAGCATTGAATTAACTTAATCCATTTTTAAAAATAGAAAAATGAATAGTACTTAGTATTAGCAAATATTAATAAGAACAATCAATAAAACTGAAAAATAAACAAGAAAAAAATTTAAATTAATAAAATGGCAGAAATTAAAAAAGAAAAATCAGAGAATATGTTATTAGCAGTAATTAGAATTTCTGGAATGGTTGAAGTAAAAAAAGATATTACTGAAACTTTAGATAGGTTGAGATTAAGAAGAAAATACTCTTGCGTGTTAATTCCTAAAAATAAGAATAATGAAGGAATGTTGAGAAAGATAAAATTTTATATCGCTTATGGAGAGATTGATAAAAATATTTTAGTTAAGTTAATTAAAGAAAGGGCAAGATCTATAGAAGGTAATAAAAGGAAAATAACTATCAATATCGAAGAGGTTGCAGATAGTTTAATTAAAGGAAAAAAAATCTCTGACTTTATGTTAAAACCTTTTTTTAGGCTTCATCCTCCTAGAAAAGGAATAAAGAGTAAATTGGCTTATCCTAAAGGTGTTTTGGGAGATAATGGAAGGGATATAAATAAACTTATTGAGAGAATGTTGTGATTAAAATGTTATTTTCAAATTTATTAGAAATATTTAGGAAACATGAAAACAAAGAGAAATTTAGAAATATTAAACATAAAAGTTCTTTAGAGGACATTTCTCAATATCAAGTTATATTAATTTCTGGTTTAAAACATTTGGTTACTAATATTGATAAAACATATATACAAGCTTTGGGTAAATTTAGAGATAGTAAAGATATTTGCAGAATTCAAATAGCTCTTGAAAATTATCGTTTTCCAAACATTAATAACAAAGAAATTTTAAAAAATGTCCTTCTAGATTTTAAAATATATCATATAAATGATAAAGATTATGATGTAGCTGATCAAATGTTAATTGAGGCAGGAATTTAAAATGGTTAAAAAAATAAAAGTTAGACTAGAAGATTTAGTAGAAGAAAAAAAGTTTCTTTCAGATAGTTTAATAATTAGAGTTTCTGATAATGAGATAGTAACTATAAAAAAGGATTTAAATTTTAGGAGAGTTGGAGTTTCTACATATTCTATTGATCATGTTAATGAAGAAAATTGTGAAATATATAATAAAAGTTTTCGTTCTGTATATTCTGATGATGATGAATATAAATTATATAAACGAAAATTAATGGAGAAAGGATTATGGTAATAAGAACTAAGAAAAAAAAGAAATCTAGAAGATATAGAGCGGGAAGTACTCATGGACATGGTTCTAGAAAAAAATGGAAGGGAAGCGGGCATAAAGGCGGAAAGGGGATGGCAGGAACTGGAAAAAGAGCTGACCAAAAAAAAACTTTAGTTATAAAACTTTATGGGAACAAATATTTTGGAAAACAGGGAATAACAAGCAAAAGTACTTTTAAGAAAAAAAATAAAGTGATTAATTTGAGAGACATTGAAAAAAATTTCAATTCTTTAAAAAAATTTGAGAAAGATGGTTGGCTAGATTTAAGAAGATATAAGATTTTGGGCGAGGGGGAGATAAATAGAAAAATTAAAATAAAAGCTTTAGATGTCAGCAAGAGTGCTAGAGAAAAAATTGAAAAAACTGGCGGAGAAATTGAGATTTTAAGGAAAACTAATGAAATTATTAGTAAAAAATAACTAAATATTAAAGAACATAAACAAGCCACGAAAGCTATGATTATCTTAACATATCTCTAATAAGGTTAAACTATTATTTATAAAGATTAAATTATTTGATAAGTAATAAGATGAAACTATCCTTACATATAGCAGAAATATCTTTATTTATTGATTAATAATCTAAAAATTGAATAAAATGGAATTTAAAAATATTTTGAAAAATCTTCCTGAAGTAAAGGGGCCGATTGAAAAGAAATTAAGTTTTAATGCTAAACTAAAATGGACTCTTATTATTTTGGTTTCTTTTTTTCTTATGTCTAATATTTCTCTTTATGGTGCAGACCCAGGATTTTTAGAACAGTTTAAATTTCTTGCGGTAATTCTTGGAGCAAATTTTGGATCAATTATTTCGCTTGGAATTGGACCGATTGTTATGGCTAGTATTATCCTACAATTATTAGTTGGAAGCCAGATTCTTAATATTGATCTTTCTAATGTAGAAGGAAAAAAATTTTTTCAAGGATTACAGAAATTATTAGTTTTTTTCTTTATATTATTTGAATCTATTATTTATGTTTCAATGGGAGGAATTAAAGCTGCTCCTGGTTTTACTAATATAGTTATTTTTCAGTTGGTTTTAGGTGGTTTAGCAATTTTGTTTATGGATGAGGTCTGCCAAAAATGGGGGTTTGGGTCAGGAGTTAGCTTGTTTATTGCAGCAGGAGTTGGTTGGCAGTTAATTGCAGCCAGTTTTGGTTTTTTAAGTCCCGAAGGCAGTTTCCAACCTTCTGGAAAAGTTATAGCTTTAATAGTTAGTTTAATGAATGCAGATAGTCAAGGAGCAATGTTAGCTTTTTCTGCAATTTTTGTAACTGTTCTTCTATTTTTAATTGTTGTTTGGGCCCAAAGTTTGAAAATCGAAATTCCTTTAAGTTATGATAGATTAAGAGGATATAGTTTAAAATGGCCTCTGCAATTTTTTTATGCTTCTGTAATACCAGTAATATTAACAAGCGCTTTAATTGC
>CAYIJD010000058.1:0-3198 GCA_964363655.1 Candidatus Woesearchaeota archaeon
TTCCAGTATAATATTGAGCTTTAGTTCTCTCTTTTTTTGCTTTGCTTAGGTCATTGGCCATCTCAATAAATTCTTTGTAAGCTATTCTCAAAAGTTTTAAAATTTCTTTATCTTTAATTAGTTCTTTCAAAACCTTTATTGTTGTTTTGTGAACATTAAACTCTATTTTTATACCGAATTTTTTAGCTAGAAAAAGTTTAGTTAGATCATGCATTGCATAATAGCCAGAAATTATACTCCATCTAGAAAATTTTTCAAGGTTAAAAATACTATGCTCAAGATTTTCTTTGTAAGATTTTTCAAAAAAATTAGTGTATCTTCCTAATTCGGTCTCTATAATTCTACTTATAAATCTTTTTTTTAGGTAAAACTCTAATTTCATAAATATACCAAAAAATTGGTATTTATATATTTTTCTATGCTCTATTATACCAAAAAAATGGTACTTTTTACACTAATTTATATATTATTCAAATCAAAACTTCACCCTCTTCCCAAACTTCTTCGCTATTTTCATCATTTGTTTTTGAGAAATTCCTTGAGATGGGTCTATTTCTGAAATTTCTGCCGTCCCTTTAGTTAACTCTTTCAATAATTTATATTGCTTAATTAACTGTCTTATATCAGCAGTAGTTGTCCCAGAACCTTTTGCGATTCTTCCTAGTCTTGATGTTTGTTTTTCTATTATTTCTGGATTGTTAAGCTCTTCTTCTGTCATTGAATTTATTGCGTGCTCCCATTTTTTTATTTTAGATTCTTGGATTTCTAGTAAATTATCGGATAATTTGTTTTTACTCAAAACATTTAAACCCGGTATCATTGAAGCTATTTTAGAAAAACTGCCTAGTCCTTGCATAGATTTTAATTGGGTCTGAAAATCCCTTAAATTAAAACTTCCTTCCTCTAATTTTTGTTTTAATTTTTCTTGTGATTTGGAGTCAACGGCTGATTGAACTTTTTCTAATAATCCTTCTAAATCACCTAATCCTAAAAGTCTAGAAATAAAAGAATTTGGATTAAATGACTCAAAATCTTCCATTTTTTCTCCGGTTCCAATAAAAAAAACAGGAGCTTTTGTTTCATTGCAAGCTGTTAAAGCACCACCTGCTTTCGCACTAGAATCCATTCTTGTAATTACCACGCCATTAACATTAACTGATTTTTGAAATTCAGAGGCCTGGGATTTAGCGGCTTGACCAATATCTGCTTGAATTATTAATAATTTATAATCTGGCTTTATTTCTTCAATAAGAGTTTTTATTTCTTCAATAAGGGCCTTATCTAGAGAATGTCTTCCAGCAGTATCTATGATCACTAAATCATAACCTTCTAGTTTATGTTCAAATTTTTTGTAAATTTTATTAGGATTTTTTTCTTTTTTATCCACAAAAACAGAAATTTTTAATTTATTTGCAAGCTGTTCTAGTTGTTCTGTAGCGGCGGGCCTATGAACATCTAATCCTAATAAACATGTTTTAAATCCTCTTTTTGTGTAATAAGCAGCTAATTTTCCAGAGGTAGTTGTCTTTCCTGAACCATAAAGCCCCACAAGCATTATTTTAATCCGTTTTTTTTCTAGTTTTAGTTCGTGTTTTTTTCCTCCGAGAAGATTTAGTATCTCGTCATGAAGCAGTTTTGTTAGATGCTCACGTTTTTCAACTCCTTTGATTTTTTCATTTAATGCAGCAGTTTTTATTTTATCTCCTAGTTCTTTAACTAAATGAACATTAACATCTGCCTGGATTAGAGCTCTTTGCAAATCTTTAACAATAGTTTCTATAGTTTTTTTATCAAAAAATATGGCTCCGGCTATATTATTGAATCCCTTTTTTAATGCAGATGCTAGTTTATCTAACATTTTTTATTAGTACTTAAAGAATTTTTAAGTAATTAAGGGTTTTGGTCTTTACAGTATCTCCAATACTTATAAACCTCGCTAAAAATTAGATAATCAGCATTATTAGTTTATGTTAATAATTATTAAGAAATGATAAATTATCAAAGAATGAATATCTGAATGGTAAGTTATGAGTTTTTGCCTGAAAAGGTGACTAAACCTCATCAGAGATACTGCTTTAGAGCTCTATATAATTAAATCTCTAAAAATATGAGGTATTGTCCATAATATAAACAATGATTTGTGCGAATCATTCGTTTTTCTGAATTTTAAATCGTTTGAAATGAATAATAAATAAATTTATTTCTATAGAAATAAATTAAAACACTATAATATAATTATACCAATAACTAATATCAGCGCTTAACAAATAAAAAAATCAGAATACAAAAAGTATAATAATTAAATATAATAAAAAGTTTTAAGGAACGTTTTTTATTATAGTATTAAAGAAGATAATTAATTATCTCCTTTTCTTTTTTCTTTTTCCGCCCCTAGCCATTTTAGCTTCGCATACATTACCCTTGCCATCTACATAATAAAGGTATCCTGGCTTTCTTTTAACAACATTTTTTGCAATAACTTTTCCCATTTTTTACCTCCTTTTAAAAATTTATTTTAAGATTATTATTTTTTATATAAAAAATAAGTTTATTTAGTATTTAAATCTTTCTGCTTCCGTCGAGAAAAATTATACTTTTGTTAATAGATGTTAATAAAATAATAAGGGAGGATATTCATGAATTAATTGAATTATAGAATTTCAGCAAAAATTAATATTAAATAACAAATATCTATTAAACTTGAACAAATTTACAAAAAGTTAAAAAGTCTTTAGTATTTGAAGGTATTTCTAAAATCTTATTAAATCTATTTTTTGGTTTTATTGAAAATTTATTCGGTTTTATTAATTTAATATCAATTATTTTATTATATAAAAACCAAATTGCTATGAAGGGTTTACAAAAAAAAGAATGTATTGAAATTTTTGATGGTTTTTTGAAGATAAATAATAAAGCTAAAGAATTCTTTCGGAACATTAATCCGAAAGTTTTTGAGAAAATGCTTTTACATTCTATAACTTTAATAGAAAAATTTTTGTTTTTATAATTAAATCTTAGAGTTTTCATTTTATTTGAAAAATAGGGCGCTGTTAACTGAACGAGAGGATTCTGATTCCTACATAATTTTCTCTCGGTAACGCCAATTAATGTTTAACGGATAATTATTTTTTTTCTAAATTTATTAATAACTTCAAAATTGAAAACTCCAAAATCTTTGATTTTGGAAGTCCCAAAAAT
>CAYIJD010000059.1:0-3135 GCA_964363655.1 Candidatus Woesearchaeota archaeon
TAATCAATTTATCCTCTTTCCATCCTCATAAACATATATTTTTCTTTTTGATAATTCATTGAAAAAAGCTTTTTTGGGTATAATGGCTTCTGGGGAATATACTCCTTTTTGTTTTATTAAACCATTTTTAAGCATTTGCGAGATTATTGAAATTGTTCTGCCTGTATCAACATTGCTTCCTGCTTCTTCCCATCCTTTAACGGTTCTAACAATACAATTCATTTCTTTTTTTATTATATTATTATTTTTCATACCATCTATTTTAACCCAAAGATTCTCAATTTCTTTATAATTTTTTGGTATTTTTAATCTTTTCAAAACTTTTGTAGTAAAATCAACTGGTTTTATTTTTATGTTGTTTATTTCTACTTCTTCTTCTGAATTAAACCCAAGATCCATAAGCATTTTTATTTTTTCAAAAGAATGCTGTGGAAAACCTGCCATATAATGGATATTTTTTATTTTTTTGTTTTTAAAATACTTAGGAAAAGTATAGACTTCTGAATGAACGATACAATAAGTTGTTTGCTTTCCTATATGTTTAAAATTAAAACTGCCCATACATCTAATCCTACTTTCTCTTACAAACCTGCCATTATGAAAAGTAATTGGATCTTCTGTAAATTCATGAAAAATACTTTGAATTGAGTATGGAACTACAAAAATTTTAATGTTAGAATCCCATGCAAAACCAAGCTGGATTGTATTTACAGAATCAAATTTGTTTATTGCATAAGCAGCCATAACATTGCTTATTCCAGGCGTTGAACCGCAACCAGTTATATTAATAATATTTTTTTTTCTGAAATCATTATGAAGTTTAAATTGTTCAATGGTTATTTTTTGTAATCCTCCTAAATCAGTGCAAGATTTTTTAGTTTTAATACAGGCTTTCATTATAGGTATATTAAATATTAATTCTGCGCAATTAACAACAATATCTGCATTTGATTTTTTTATTGCTGTTTCTATCTCGTTAGAATTCCTTAAATCTACTTTTATAAAACTGGCTTTTTTATTTTTTAGAAGGTTTTTAATATTTGATGGGTCTCTTCCAGCTAATGCTATACTATAACTTGACTCAAGCAAATCTTTTCCACAAATTTTTCCCTGTTGTCCTGTTCCACCAAATATAATGAAATCTTTTTTCATCTTGCCTCTTTTTTATTATCGATTATTATTTAATTAGTAATTATTTTAATAATAATCTAGGGTTTATCTTCTAATTCCAGCTTTGATATATCAGATGATTATCAAAAATTTTTATTTTTTCTATTAATAATATAACGTAAGACTTAAATTTTCGACCAACTTTTTTAAGTCTTCCGAATACCAAAAACTTTTTTAAAGTTTTTGGGACAGAAATTTTATAAAGTTATACAATAAAATTTCTGTATAGCAAAAGACAAATCGTAAGATTATTTCCGTCTTTTGCTATATAATTGAATTAATTATTTGATTCGACTATTCTTTATTATATAATAATTAAATAATTATCTTTAGTTTTTAAAGTTTAGGTTCTGTGATACTTTTAATTGAAAAGTTGTGGCTTACAAAAATTATATTTTTTACTAGTATAATTAATATTTATTGATATTTCTATAATTTCTTAGGATGATTTCAGTTTATTATCGATAAATCTGGATTTTATCACCGGTTGGGTTAACAGAATCGGTTTTTAAGTCAAATATCAATTTAATTACCATTTCAAGTATATAATGACATTTTGTTATCTATTAAATTTAAGCTGATTTATATTTTGGTTTAGAGCAGCATAAGAGTTATAAAAATAAAATATGTTTATAGTTAGACCATGATTTAAGAAAATTATAATTAATTCATGTGTGTATTAACCTAGAGATACTAAAAATTTATAGATTTATTAATAAAGATAATAATGACTGTTCAAACAGAAAGCATTTTATGGCCTCTTAAATAAAGATTGAAATTATGATAAGAAGCTATAAAAAAGTGAAAAAGATAGTTTAATCTTCTTTTTTTAGAAAATAAACGTGGCCTACAAATTTTTTATTGCATTTTTTGCAGTGCCAAATTCCTTTTGAAACTCTTTTTGCTATTCCGCCACAAAAAATACAGTGTTGTTTTTTTCTTTGTAAAGATTCTATCACAGCTATCTCTGCTCTAACTTTTCTTCCATATCTTGCCCCAAATCTTCCAGCTGCTTTGACTTTTTTTGTTTTTGGCATTTTCTTAATTTTAATAATTGATAAATTTAATTTATGAACTGAACTTTTCTGACTTTTCTTGCTTATTAGCTAGTCCTTACTATTAATTTTATTAGATATTAATTTAATTATATTTTTATTTAAATCTATTTTCTATTTATTTTTTAGTATAGCATATGATTTAATAAATTAATATTTGTTATATGCTATATTCGGAAAACCTAAATTACTTTGCTTAATTATTTAAGATTTACACTATAATTATTAATTTGCTAATTATTAAGCTGGAACTCTCTAGCTTTTTAGTATTTTATGTTATTAATTATTTAATACTATTTAGCTAAATTTTTGTCTTTTTAATTGAATATAAATGTTTGTGGAAATTCTGCTAATATATGATCGTAATCCCTATGATTTCTAAATGTATTATATTCTTCTACAAGATTTTTTATAACTCCAACATTTTTCTTTAATAATTCTAATTGATGGTCTTTAAAGAGTTCTCTAACTAATTCTAATCTTGTTTTATAATATGTTATATTGTTTTCCATTTCTGATTTTTTTAAATGGGGTCGGCAGGATTTGAACCTGCGTCGCAAGCTCCCAAAGCTCGAATACTAACCAGGCTATACTACGACCCCAATAAGAATAATAAAAATAAATCGTTTATAAATCTGTTGATGATTGTAGAGAGTATCATCTTAACATTAAAATAGAAGTTTCTATAGAAGTAGGTTTAGAAAAAAAATCATTTTTTTGTTTTTTCTTTTTTAACTTCCGTTTTTTTAGTTTCAGGAACTTTAGCAGTTTTTGTTTCTTTCTCTGGTTTTTCTTTAGTAATTGGTTTAACTGCTGTTGTTCCAGCAACAACTGTTTTAGATTCTTCTTTAGTTTCTGCAGCTTCTCCTGTTTGTGCAACTTTAGCAGCTTCTGCAGCAGCTTTCTCTGC
>CAYIJD010000060.1:0-295 GCA_964363655.1 Candidatus Woesearchaeota archaeon
ACGTTCATACAGCTCAGGTTCCTTGCCAGTTAATTGAAATTCTTCATAAAATTGATCCTACTAGCGGACAGCCAATGCAGGGAAAAGTTGATTTCTTGAAAAATGGAGATGTTGCTTTATGCAAATTTAAGCCAATAGGAAATCTAGTTATTGAAAAATCTTCTGTTAATCCTCATATGGCAAGATTTGCTATAAGAGATGCTGGAGCCACTGTTGCAGCTGGTGTTTGCACTGACCTTGTTGAGAAGAAGATTAGATGAAGTTAAAAAATCCCAAAAAATAAAATGAATAATAA
>CAYIJD010000060.1:395-2999 GCA_964363655.1 Candidatus Woesearchaeota archaeon
CGATTATGACCCAAATGAATAATTTTATTGAGAAGAAGATTAGATGAAGTTAAAAAATCCCAAAAAATAAAATGAATAATAAAAAGAAGAAAGCAAAATTATTTAATCTTTGTATGGGGGGAATGTTTTGTCTTTCAGCGACTATTTTTGGAGGACAATCATTAGACAGCTTTTTAGAATATAGAGAAATAGCAAATACACAAAAGATAGATAATATTAAGGATTACATAGATGGAGAACGTAAATATATTTTAGAATATGTTGGGTTTGGTACATTCTCTCTTATTTTGGCTGGCACTGGAATGAGATATTTATTAAACGATTATGACCCAAATGAATAATTTTATTGAGAAGAAGATTAGATGAAGTTAAAAGAGTTCTGATAAATATAAATTTAAGATTGGATTAATAGTTTTTAACCCATAATAAAAATTAGCGCCATCAATATAAACAGAAACTCTTTTTCCCATTTTAATAAAAATCCGGCCTTGACCGAAATCCAGAACTGGGAATACATAAGCGGGATGTCCGAAGACTTAAGGCATTCCCTGACGCCTTACTATACTTAAAATATGCGATTATTTAAGCTTTTCGTAAACCAAATTTTTTATGCAGAAAAATACCATTTCAGATACTCACGCCTTTTTAAATATTATAATAGGTTTTTATTATTAACAACTAAATTAAGTTTTTAAGAAGGGTCATCTAAACCCAATACTTCTTAAAAATCTTCTGAATAATCCCTGTTTGTTAGACTCTTCTAGCTCAAGATTTTCTCCAAGAATTTTTTTTGAGACTTTAATATAATTTTTAGCAGCACTACTTTTTGGGTGAGTATAAACAACAGGATTTTTCATATACTGTGATTTTTTGATTAAATTATCTTCTGGAATAATTCCTAAAATCGGGATCTCAAGCATATCTTTTATATTTTGAATATTCATTTCATGGGATTTTCCAGTGTGCCTATTTAGTACAAATCCTTTAATTGGTTTATTTTTTTGCTGGGCTAGTTTTATAGCTTTAAGAGCATCTGCAACAGCCGATATTTCAGGATTTGTTATAATAATAATTTCATCAGAAGCAGAAATAATAGAACTAACTTCTTCTCCAAGACCAGCAGCAGAATCTATGAATATAAAATCAGCAATTTTTTTAATTTTTTTAATTAGATCTGAAAATTTTTTATCATCTATTTTTTCAGTTTCTCTTAAAGAAAGAGAAGCTGGCAG
This sequence comes from Candidatus Woesearchaeota archaeon, assembly GCA_964363655.1. Lineage (GTDB taxonomy): Archaea > Nanobdellota > Nanobdellia > Pacearchaeales > GW2011-AR1 > ARS1285. Next base: position 1,628 of record CAYIJD010000060.1, read on the forward strand.
AACCATTGTTCCAGATTCATGCTCGTAAATTGCATCTTCAAGTTTAGCATCATTTCTTAAAACATGGTTAATTGTTAAAGGGACTATTGGAGCTCCTAAATGTATTCCAACATTAGGGGTTGTTAAATTTCCATCTACAACAATTGAATTTTCTCCTAAGTAATTAAGAGAAGTTGCTAAATTTATTGCACTTGTTGTTTTCCCTACTCCCCCTTTTCCAGAAATTATTGCATATGCTTTTGCCATTTTTTATTTTAGTAATCTCACTATAATAAAGCGAGTTATATCTTATTTATCTAATTTTGACATTTAGTTATTAAAGCAAATTGCTGATTTATATATTATTGATTTTTATTAGTAACTCTAACTTATAAATAAAGCTTGTTAGCATTAATGACTTATAAGTCATAATTAATTTAATTGAGTTCTATTTACTATAATTTTCTTTTTCTCTATTTAATTTTCTCACGTTTATTTGTTAGTCAGAAAAAGCTTTACAAAATTTATAAACTTTTCTAGAGTTTCAGCATACTCTCTCAATTTTTCAAGATTAACTGCAACTTCTTCTCCTTTATATAAAACCCTTAAACACACGCCTCTTCTAAATTCGCTTTCTTTGGTTTTTTGAAGGACATCAATAAGTTTAAACATTTCATATTCGTTTAAAGCATTTATAACTTCAGGATTTTTATTAAAAACCTTTCTTACTAAATCAACCCTTAATTTTGGGGCTTCCGGTATAATCTTAATAATTTTTTTCTTTTTTGCTTTTTCCAGCAATGCGTCAAAAGCATAGTCTATCATTATTTTCCATCTTTTTATGAGATTTATCATTACATCGCATGTTTTCGTATATTTCATACTTACATACATTAAATGATCTGCGCTAATCTTTTCTTTTATAATTTTTTCAAGTACTTCAGACATTTTCTACCCTTTTTTAAATTTTAAAGTTTATCAGTATCTTTAAAGATGCCGGATTTTAAGTTTTAAAGGAATTCATAACACTTTTAATTTAACTATAACAAATTAATTATAATCTTCTTAAAGTATTTACATCCTATACCATTTTACTTTTATGTTCTTTAAACCATTTATAAATACATTCAATTAATAGATAACAAAATAATGACATCTACTTGAAAATGTATTTAACATTATGGTTATATTTTCCGACTATTTAAATTTATTAATATTAACAATTAATTATTTAGTTAATAATTTTATATGAAACAAAGAGTTAGGGTTTAGTTAAAATCATATTTAATGAACTTTCTATAGCTTATTTATTATTAAATGCTTCAATATTAGTTATACTATATTGAACTAATATAATTAACCTCTTTTTTGACAAAAATCATTTTATAGTTTT